>JAJDNJ010000036.1 GCA_022340705.1 Betaproteobacteria bacterium | reverse complement strand
AAACGCACCATCGCGGCGCGGCGCGAATCGAGGTCGACCGCGGCAAGCTGTCGTTCGAGCTGCGCAATGCGCTCCTCGCTCATGCCTTGGATGCGCAGCATCGCACGCGAAGCCGCATAGCAGTAGCGGCAGGCGTTCTCCTGACTGACGACGAGCGAAACCAGGTCCGAGGTATTGAAATCCAGGCGCAGCAAGAGACCCTGCTCGGGCAGCAGCTGGTTCATCGCGATCGCAACCCAGGGCGCGGGCAGGAACGGTCGCGTCCACGGCGGCAGGAAGCCGAGCGCGTCGCGCACCGGCTTTTCGAGCGCGCGATCGTGCACCGGCTCGAGCAGCGGCGCGCCCCATTCGATTGCCGACATCGGGTTCATGCTGCAACTTTACTTTGCCTGCGTGCGACGCGAAAGCGACCAAGCGACGCGCGCGCTGTGCCGGATGATCGTTGCCGCACTGTTCACCGCGTGCTAACTTGCGGCGGAACTCGCGCATCGCGCTGGCATGTCCCTCTATCTCCGGCCCACACGCACCGAAGAGGCACTCGAGCGCCTCGCCGCCGCACCGCTCACGGTGCTCGCCGGCGGCACCGATCACTACCCGGCGCGCGTCGGCAAGCCGCTCGCCGAGGACATCCTCGACATCACGGCGCTCGATGCGCTGCGCGGCGTCCGCGAGACCAAAGAAAGCTGGCGCATCGGGGCGACCACGTCCTGGTCGCAGCTGATCGAAGCCAAGCTGCCGCCGGCATTCGATGCGCTCAAGCAGGCCGCGCGCGAGGTCGGCGGCGCACAGATCCAGAACTCGGGCACCGTCGCCGGGAATGTCTGCAACGCCTCGCCGGCGGCCGACGGCGTGCCGCCACTGCTCGCGCTCGACGCGCGGGTCGAACTGGCAAGCACCCAAGGCACGCGCAGCCTCAGGCTGGACGAATACATCCTCGGCCCGCGGCGCACCGCGCGCCGCGCCGACGAGCTGCTCACCGCGATCCTGGTGCCGAAACCGAGCAATGCTGCGCGCAGCCGTTTCCTCAAGCTCGGCGCGCGGCGCTACCTGGTGATCTCGATCGCGATGGTCGCCGCGGTGATCGAGACCGAAGGCGATCGCGTCGCGGCCGCGCGCGTCGCGGTCGGCGCCTGCTCGCCGGTTGCGCAACGTCTGCCCGCGCTCGAGCAGGCGCTCGCCGGCGTCGCGCTGGATGAAATTCTGGGCAGCCGGGTGCGCGCCGAGCACCTCGCGGCGCTCGCGCCGATCGACGATCCGCGCGGCAGCGCACGCTACCGCAACGAAGCGGCGCAGACGCTGATCGCGCGCTGCCTGAACGAGCTGGGGGCGCAAGCGTGAACCGCCCGCGCGCCGAGTTCGCCACCCACACCATCGCGTTCAAATTGAACGGGCGCGCGGTGCGTGCCAGCTCGGCGCCGGTCACGCGGCTCGCCGACGTGCTGCGCGACGAGCTCGGCCTCACCGGCACCAAGATCGGCTGCAACGCCGGCGACTGCGGCGCCTGCACCGTGCTCGTCGACGACCGTCAGGTCTGCTCCTGCCTCACCCCGCTCGCCCAGGTCGAAGGTCGCACGGTCACGACGGTCGAAGGACTCGCGCGTGGCAAGACGCTGTCGCAACTGCAGCGCGCCTTCCACCGTCACGGCGCCGCGCAGTGCGGCATCTGCACGCCCGGCATGCTGATTGCGGCAAGCGAACTTCTGACACGCATGAAAAAGCCGAGCGAAGCCGAGGTGCGCGACGCGCTCGGCGGCGTGCTGTGCCGCTGCACCGGCTACCAGAAGATCATCGAAGCGGTGCTCGACGCCGCCTCCGCCACCGTGGCAAGAGCGGATCTTCCGGCGCCGCCTGCGGAGAAAGCGGTCGGCGCGCGCGTGCCGAAGGTCGACGGCGTTCCCAAGCTGACCGGCGAGGAGCGCTTCGGCGCCGACGCAATTCCGCCCGATGCGCTCTGGCTGCGCGCCCTGCGCTCGCCGCATCACCGTGCCCGATTCCGCTTCGGCGACCTCGATGGCTTCGTGCGCGAGACGCCGGGCGTCGTGCGCGTGCTCACCGCGGCGGACGTGCCGTCGAACGGCTTCGGCATCTATCCGCACATCAAGGACCAGCCGATGCTCGCCGAAGGCGAAGCACGCTTTCGGGGCGAGGCGGTCGCGGCGCTCGTCGGCACGCGCGCAGCGCTCGAAGCCCTGGATGAGAGCCGCTTCCCGGTCGAATGGCAGCCGCTGCCTGCGGTGCTCGGGCTCGATGCGGCGATGGCGCAGGGCGCACCCGAGGTGCAGGCCGGAAAGCGCGGCAACCTGCTGCTCGACGGCACGGTGCGCAAAGGCGACGCCGAAGCCGCGTTCGCTGATTGTGCGGCGGTGGCCGAAGGCACCTTCGAGACCGCCTTCGTCGAGCATGCCTACATCGAGCCCGAAGCCGGCTGGGCGCGGCGCGCCGGCGAGCGGATCGAGGTCCACGTCACGACGCAGACGCCGTACATGGACCGCGACGAGGTCGCGATCGTGCTCGGCCTCAAGCCCGAGCAGGTGCGCATCGTGCCGAGCGCCTGCGGCGGCGGCTTCGGCGGCAAGCTCGATCTGTCGGTGCAGCCGCTCGTCGCGCTCGCTGCTTGGCTGACGAACCGCCCGGTGGCCTGCATCTATCACCGTCCGGAGAGCATGGCTTCGAGCACCAAGCGCCACCCTGCGCGCATCGCGGTCAAGTTCGGCTGCGACGCCGACGGCAGGCTGCGCGCCGCGACCTGCGATGCGAAGTTCGACACCGGCGCCTACGCGAGCTGGGGGCCGACGGTGGCCACGCGCGTACCGATCCACGCCAGCGGCCCGTACGCGGTGCCGAACGTGCTCGCACGCGGCCGCGCCTGGTTCACGCACTGCCATCCCTCGGGCGCGTTCCGCGGCTTCGGCGTGCCGCAGGGTGCGATCGCGCACGAGGCGATGATGGATGCGCTCGCCGACCAGGTCGGCCTCGACCGGCTCGAATTTCGCCGGCGCAATGCGCTGCGCGCGGGCGATGCAACCGCGACCGGGCAGCTGCTCGAACATTCCGCGGGGCTCGCCGCCTGTCTCGACGCGCTCGAGCCGCACTGGATCACTTCGCGGCGAAACTCCGAAAACTTCAATCAGAACGCCAGGCGTAACGGCTCACCATTGCGCCGTGGCACCGGCATCGGCTGCATGTGGTACGGCATCGGCAACACGGCGCTCTCCAACCCATCGACGATGCGCGTGGCGCTCGCGCCGGACGGCACGCTCACCTTCTACAACGGCGCGGTCGACATCGGCCAGGGCTCGTACACCACGCTCACCCAGGTCTGCGCCGACGCG
>JAJDNJ010000213.1 GCA_022340705.1 Betaproteobacteria bacterium | reverse complement strand
AGCGCCTCGAGCCTCGGGATCGCCACGCCGAGGCGGCGCGCGATGCGAACGACGTTGCCGAGGATGGGCTCGATCTCCAGCGGCCGCCCGGCGCGCCAGTCCTGGCCCATGCTGGAGACGATATCGGGCAGCGACCGCGTGCCGGCGAGCTGCTTTTCGACGGTATCCGGCGCAAGCGGATAGCCATCAGCCGCCGCGACCGCGCAGACTTCTCCGATCGCACCCCGCACGAATGCGGTCTGCTCTTCGCCCGACAGGATGGCCCTGGTACCGAGGCCGCCGAGCGCGGAAATCGGGTTGTAGACCGTGTTCCAGGTGCACTTCTTCCAGCGCTCTGCCACGATCTCCTCGGTCACCACCGCGCTCGCGCCGCCCGCCGTGACCCGTTCCGCGAGCCGATCGGCTGCGGCGCGCGAGGCGCCGCGCGGCCAGGGTCCGAGGATGAGACGCGTGAATTTCGAGCTGTGCACGACATGGCTGGGCGATACGCGGCTCGCCGCCGCGTAGGCGACGCAGGACAGAAGAGCCTGCTCCGGATACGCCTCGGCGACCTCATCCTCGATCGCGATGCCGTTCTGGATGAGCACGATCGCCGGCTTTTGCTTTCGGTAGGGCGCGAGCAATGCGATCCGATCGGTTCCGGGGACGAGCTTCAACGCGACCAGCACGAAGTCGAGCGGCGCATCCGGCGTCTCCCCGACTTCGAAGACGCCTTCGGGTTTGAACGAAAGATCTCCAAGCGGGCTGTCGACACGGTAGCCGACGCGCCGGATTTCTTCGATTCCCGAGCGAGCGACGACCGCAACCGAGCAGCCCGCGCGCGCGAGCACCGCGCCGTAGAACGCGCCGAGCGCGCCGGCGCCGAGCACCAGCACGCGGCAGGGCACGTCAGCCATCGCCCATCGTCACGACCACCTTGCCTTTCACCTTGCGCGCGGCCATCAGCGCGATCGCCTCGGGCGCGCGCTCGAGCGGATAGCGGTCGGTGACATGCGGTTTGAGCTTGCCCTGCACGAACCACGCCATCAGCTCGCGCACCGAGGCGGCGAACTCGTCCGGCGTGCGGCGCGTCCATTCGCCCCAGTACACGCCGATGATCGAGCGTTCCATGAGCAGCGGCAAATTGAGCGGAATCTTCGGAATCTCGCCGGCGGCGAAGCCGATCACCAAAAAGCGCGCGCGCCAGTTGGAAGAGCGCAATGCCGCCTCGGAGTACGGCCCGCCGACCGGGTCGTAGATGATGTCGACGCCCTTGCCGCCGGTGAGCGCCTTGATACGCTCGCGCAGGTCTTCGTTCGCGTAGTCGATCGTCTCGTCCGCGCCGTGTGCGCGGCACACGGCGAGCTTGTCTGCGCTCGAGGCGCAGGCGATGACGCGCAGCCCGAGCACCTTGCCAATCTCGATCGCGGCGACGCCGACGCCGCCCGCGGCGCCGAGCACCAGTAGCGTTTCACCCGGCTTCGGTGTGGCGCGGTTGACGAGCGCGTGATGCGAGGTGCCGTAAGTGAGCAGAAACGCCGCACCGGTGACGAAGTCCATCTCGTCCGGCATCGGCACGAGTCGACCGGCCTGCACCAGGCATTGTTCGGCGAACGCACCGTAGCTGCTGAAGGCGATCACCCGGTCGCCCGGCTTGACGGTCTGCACCCCTTCGCCCACGTCGCTCACCACACCCGCCATCTCGCTGCCCGGCGAGAAGGGCAGCGTCGGCTTCACCTGGTACTTGTTCTGGATCACGAGCACGTCGGGAAAGTTGACGCTCGCCGCCTTGACTGTCACGACGACCTCCCCGGCGCCCGGCTTGGGTGCAGGCAGCTCGTCGATGACGAGCGATTCGGGGGGACCGAAGACTTTGCAGACGACGGCTTTCATGGCGCGGCCTCGCAGCTCGAAACGGGAGAGGGCGGATGATAGCCCGCGCGGTCAGCGGCTAACCTGCCCGCCGTCGATGGTGAGCATGCAGCCGCTGGTGTACGACGAGCGCGGTGAGGCGAAGAACGCGACCGTCCAGGCGACCTCCTCGGGCTTGCCCGGCCGGTCGAAGGACATGCCCTTGAACAGCTCTTCGTAGCGCGCGGCGTCGCCGAGCTGCGTCTGCGCCATCTGCTTGTAGAGCCCCACCAATCGGTCGGTCGCGATCGGCCCGGGGTTGACCCCGAGCACGCGCACGCCGTCGGCATGCGAAGCCCCGCCGAGCGCGCGGGTAAAAGCGCCGAGGGCGGCGTTGCCGGTGCTGCCGGTGATGTAGGCCGCGTTCATCTTCTCGCCGGCGCTGCCGACGACGTTGACGATCACCCCGCTGCCCCGCGCCTTCATCCGCGCGTAGATTTGGCGCGAAAGATTGATGTAACCGAACACCTTCAGGTCCCAAGCGCGGCGCCAGGTCTCCTCGTCGACGCGCAGCAGATCGCCTCCCGGAATCGCGCCGGCGTTGTTGACCAGGATGTCGAGCTCGCCGGCCCAGGCTGCCACTTCTTCGGCCGTACCGCGCTGCGACAGGTCGGCGGCCTTCCATTGGGCGTCGACGCGGTGCCGGCCGCGGATTTCGTCCGCCGCCTGCTGCAAGGCCTCGGCGGTACGCGAGACGAGCAGCACGTCGCAACCTTCGGTCGCGAGCACCTCGGCGCAGGCGCGGCCGATCCCCTTTGATGCGCCCGTGATCAGCGCACGCTTCCCCTTGAGTTCCAGATCCATGAAACGGGCCTCCTCCAGGCGGTGATTCTTGCTAGTCTTTCAGGCCCGCGGCAGCGGCCGCGGGCGCGAGAACATCGAACCTGCAACAACGGAAAGATACCGTATGTCCCACCTGAGCACCGACGACGGGGTGAAGCTTTATTACGAAGAGACCGGCAGCGGCACGCCGATCGTGTTCGTGCACGAGTTTGCTGGCGACTGCCGCAGCTGGGAGCCCCAGGTGCGCCACTTTTCGCGCCGCTACCGCTGCATCACCTACAACGCGCGCGGCTATCCGCCTTCCGACGTTCCCGAAGACTTCGAGCGCTACTCGCAGGCGCGCGCGCGCGACGACATCCGCTGCGTACTGGACGGGCTGAAGATCGAACGCGCCCATATCGTCGGTCTGTCGATGGGTGCGTTCGCGACGCTGCATTTCGGTATTACCTACCCCAAGCGGGCGCTCTCGCTGACCATTGCGGGCGGTGCTTATGGCGCGCATCCGTCGCATTACCGAGAGTTTCAGGAGGCGAGCCGCGTGAACGCGGAACTGATCCTGGAAAAGGGCATGGACCACTTCGCCGCGACCTACGGACACGGACCCACACGCGTGCAACTGCAGAACAAGGACCCGCGCAGCTTCGCCGAGTACATCCGGCAACTGAGCGAGCATTCGGCGCTCGGCTCGGCGAACACGATGCGCGGCTACCAGGGACGGCGCCCGTCGATCTACGATCTCACCGCCGAGATGCAGGCGATCGAGGTCCCGACGCTGATCATGCTCGGCGACGAGGAAGAGCCGGCGCTCGAGGCCAATCTGCTCATGAAGCGCTGCATCCGGAGCGCGGGACTCGCAGTGCTGCCGATGAGCGGTCACGGCATCAACCTGGAGGAGGCGGCGCTGTTCAACCTGCTGCTCGACAATTTTCTGCACCAGGTCGCGACCGGCCGCTGGAGGCCGCGCGATCCGCGCGCTGCGCCGGCTTCGATCTGGGGGCCGGGAGGAAAGCCGGCGGGGGCCAAATGAAGCTCGACAAGCTGAAGATCCGGAGCCTGCGCGCGCGTGCAGTCGCCGTGCCGATGAAGCGGCCGCTCGCCACCGCCACCGGCGCGGTGACGATCGCGCCGATGCTGCTGCTCGATCTCGCGACAGACGGCGGCATCACGGGACGGTCCTACCTGTTCGGGATCAACGCGCCGCACCTGAGGCCGATGGCGGAGCTGGTCGACGCGATGGCGGCGATGATCAAGGGCGATGCGCTCGCGCCGTTCGAGATCGAGCGCAAGCTGCGCGCCAAGTTCACGCTGCTCGGGGTACACAACATCGTGCTGTTCGCGATGTCGGGGATCGACATGGCGGCCTGGGA
>JAJDNJ010000200.1 GCA_022340705.1 Betaproteobacteria bacterium | reverse complement strand
CCCGCGAACGTCGCGCTGTAGGGCGAAAGCGCGCTCATGTCGACGTTGCGGAACGCGACATCGACGTCCAGATAGCGCTTGGGCTGAAAGGGCGCGAGGCTACCGGCCACGCGCACCTCGCCGAATTCTCCCACCTCGCCTTCGAACTTGAGCGTTGCGCGGCTTTTCTCGTTGGAGGACAAGCCGTTCGCCGCGCCGTGCAGCTTCTGCACCTTAGCCGCGAACGGCAGCACCAGGCTCCGGTCGCTGAAGTCGATCGTCCCGTCGGCGACGCGGACGCGACCCACGGTGATGGGCAGTGGCTGCGAATTCGTTTTCGTTACCGCCGTCGGCGTGGACTCAGGCGTGACCTGACCACTCTGATCCGGCTTGAGGATCTCGGCCAGATTCACGCTGCGGTCCTTCAACACGACGATCTTCGCGCCCGGCTCGCGCAGCAGGACTTCCTTCACCGCCAGCTGCCGCGGATCGCTGCGATAGCGCACGCCCCTGGCCACAAGCGCGCGCCATGCCAGAAACCGCTCGCCGCTGTCGGCTTCGTTGAGCAGCAGCTGCTCGACGTGCAGTGCGCCGTCGACCGCGAGGGTCGGGCGCTCGGCTTCCTCGCGCATCGCGATTTGTGCATTCCCCGAGACCTCGCCCGACTCGAGGCGCAGAATGCTCAGCTTGCTCACCATCGGGGCGAGCGGCTTGATCGAAATGCGCTCCAGCGTCAGGGCGGCGTCCGCACTCGCACCGGACAGCGCGAACCGGCCCGTCACCTTCGCCACGCCACCCTGGGCGAGCACGAGCTGCGCGCTGTAGGGCACCACGGCATCCGGTTCGGTGCTGATGTCACGCAACGTAGCGCCGAAGTCCTTGACTTCCAGCGCCAGCGGGGGCTGCGTCGTTTCGTCGCGGTACGAGGCGTGAAAGCGTTCCAGGTCGAGGCGATCGAGCCACACCGCCCAGGGCCGACCTTCTGCCTTCGCGCGCCGCACTTCCGCCGCCACCTCGCGCCGGATCTTGCCCTCGTCGCGCGGGTTGAGCAGATCGGCACCACCGACGCTTCCGTCACCGGCGCGCACGAGCTGCGTAGTACCGCCGGTCACCACGGCCTTGGGCACGCGAATCTGGCGCGAAGCGACGTCGATGCTTGCGCCCTCGAGCGCTACGCGCTCGAAGCTCAGCAGCGGCGCCTTGCCTGGCGCGCCGCCGCTGACGCCGCTCAGGTCCACTTCGAGCTGGTCGAGGGTGAGCGCGAGCGGCTCGCCGCCGCCGCTCTTTCCCTCCAGCGCAAGGCGCGCGCCGATCGAGGCCGCCGCGATTTCGCTCGCCGCTTTGCGGCTCGCATCGCGATAACGCAGGCCGAGCGACTCGACGCGCACCGCGCCGATCGCAAACTTCCACGGCTTGCTATTCGACTTCGCGGGCGCGACCGGCTCCGCGTTCTTTTGCGCAGGACTGCGCAGGATGCCCTCCCAATCGAGCGCGCCCTGCGCGTCGACGTCCAGTTTGATGCGGCCACCGCGCACCGACAGCGTGGGAATCGTCAGCGCGCGCCCCGCCAGGTCGAACCGCGCATCATCGATCTGCGCGGCTTCGAGTTCGAGTGCGGGCTCGGCTGCGCCGGCGAATGCCAGGCGCAGGTCGCTCAAGCGCAGCCTGGCGGGATCGAAGCGCAGCTGCAGGCCGTCAACACCGTAGCCGAATCGATAGGCCAGCTCGACGTCGAGCGTCCCTGCCGGCTCCTCCAGCGCCAGCCGCTCGCGCAGCAGCTTCCAGGCCGATGCCAGCTTGACGCCTTGCGCGCGCAGATGCCCGGTCGACGCAATCGGCTGGAGCGACACTTCGCCCTCCCATTGGGCGGTGCCACCGTTCGGCAGAATCGCGCGCAGGCGGTACGGGCCTTTTCGGTCGGGCAGCGTCGAGATGTCGCGCAACTCGAGATCGAGCGGGGCGATCGTAAGCTGCGCCGGCGTCGCGGTCGAACGATCGGTCAGGGTCGCGCGCCCCCCTGCGACGACGATGTGCTGAAAAACGGCTCGCGGGGTTGCCGACGGTTCCGTCGATCCTGATTCGGGTCCGGCGAGATCGGCAGCCAGCCGCGCGAGATTGAGCCGGCCGTCGGGTTCGAGGACAAGATCGATCGCCGGCTGCTCGAGGCGGATCTGCGCTACGGTCCAGGCCCAGCGCAGCAGGCTCTTCACCTCCAGATCGACGAACAGCCGTCCAAACGCGGCGATCGGATCGCCGTTCGCCTCTGCCAGCTTGAAGTCCTTCGCCTCCAGCCTGAGCAGAAATGGATTGACGCGTACCTGCCCGATCGTCGCCTTGCGCTTAAGATTCTGCTGCGCGAACTTCGGAATGCTGTGCTCGATGATCGCCGGCAAAGCCCAGAAGCCGAATGCGGCATAGAGCGCGACACAGGCGAGGAGCGCGACCGCCCAGCGCCGCCAGCGTCTGCGCGTCGGCCGCGGCGAAGCGGAATGCGTCGTTTGCTCTTGCTCGGTGCCGGACATTCGAACGGAGAAGCGCGCCCCACTCGGCGCAGCGTGCGCGGAGGAGCGGCCTGCTGCGGAGTGATTTTACCCGCCTATTCCGCGTCGTCGATCCAGGCTTGCTGAATCGCCTCGAGGATCTTCTCGCCGCAGCGCTTCGGATCGTCGTCGAACCCCGGTAACTGCTGAACCCAGTCGTACAGCTCGGTAAAGCGGACGCCTTTCGGGTCGACGTCGGGATGTACGTCGGACAGCGCGATCGCAATGTCCTGAATGTCGGTCCACTTCATCGCAGCAGCGCCTCCTTCGCCTAGTGCTCTTCGCGCGCGTAGTTGATCGTGTACTTGGGAATCTCGACCACCAGATCGGCGTCGCGGACTTTGGTCTGGCAGGACAAACGCGACGTGGGCTCCAGGCCCCACGCCTTGTCGAGCATGTCCTCTTCCTTCTCCTCGGCCTCGTCCAGCGAATCGAAGCCGTCGCGTACCACGACATGGCAGGTCGTGCAGGCGCAGGATTTTTCGCAGGCGTGCTCAATCTCGATGCCGTGCGCGAGCAGCGTGTCGAGAATCGACACGCCCTCGGCGGCATCGATTTCGGCGCCGGCCGGGCAAAGCTCGGCGTGCGGCAGTACCTTCAGCTTCGGCATCAGCTGTCGAAGCTGGCGATCTTCTGACCGGCGAGCGCACGCCGCACGCTCGCATCCATGCGCCGCGCCGCAAAGGGCTCGGTCGCGCGATTGAGCGCCTCCGCGGCGCGCTTGATCGCGCGGTGATCTCCCGAGGTCAGCGCCGTGCTCAACTCCGACATCCTGCGGTCAACCTCACTGCGCTCCGTCGCGTCGAGTAACTCGCCATCCGCGGCCAGCGCCGCCTGCACCGCGGCCTGCAGGCGCTGCGCCTCGATCGTCGCTTCCTGCAGAGCACGTGCAAGCATGTCGTCCTTCGCGTGCTCGACCGAATCGCGCAGCATGCGCTCGATGTCGCGGTCGGCGAGGCCGTAGGACGGTTTGACGCTGACCGAAGCCTCGACGCCGGTGGTCGCCTCGCGCGCGCTGACCGCGAGCAGACCATCGGCATCGACCTGGAAGGTCACACGAATGCGCGCCGCACCCGCCGTCATCGGCGGAATGTCGCGCAGCTCGAACCGGGCGAGCGAGCGGCAGTCCGCGACGAGCTCGCGCTCGCCCTGAACGACGTGAATGCTCATCGCGGTCTGGCCGTCCTTGAAGGTGGTGAACTCCTGGGCCCGGGCCACCGGAATGGTCGAATTGCGCGGAATAATCCGCTCGACCAGGCCGCCCATGGTTTCGATGCCGAGCGACAGCGGAATGACATCGAGCAGCAGCCAGTCCTCGCCCTGCGGCTTGTTGCCCGCGAGCACGTTCGCCTGCATCGCGGCGCCGAGCGCGACCACCTTGTCGGGATCGAGGTTGTTGAGCGGATCGCAGCGAAAAAAGTCGGCGACGACGCGCTGGATCTCCGGCATCCGCGTCGCGCCGCCGACCATGACCACGCCCTTCACGTCGGCAACGCCGAGCCCCGCGTCGCGCAGCGCCTTGCGCGTGGGGCCGAGCGTCTTTTGCACCAAGGTATGCGAAATGCTGCAGAAGGTCTCGCTCTTCAGCGTGAGGTCGACAAACTCGCCCGTCGAAAGTCGCGCCGTGAGCGGCGCTTCGCCGTGCGCGGTCAGGGTCTCCTTGGCCTCGCGCGCCTTGCCGTACAGCAAACGGGCGTCGCGCGGCTCGAGCAGCGAAAGCCCTGCTTGCTCGAGCACCCAGCAAAACACGCGGTGATCGAAATCGTCGCCACCGAGCGCCGCATCGCCGTTGGTCGCGAGCACCTCGAACACGCCGCGCGACAGCCGCAGGATCGAAATGTCGAAGGTTCCTCCGCCGAGGTCGAATACGGCATAAACGCCTTCGGCCGCGTTGTCCAGACCGTAGGCGATGGCGGCCGCCGTCGGCTCATTCAGCAGGCGCAGCACATTCAGCCCGGCGACAGCCCCCGCATCCTTGGTCGCCTGGCGCTGCGCATCGTCGAAGTACGCCGGAACGGTAACCACCGCGCCGCTCAGCTCGCCGCCGAGCGAAGCCTCGGCCCGAGCGCGCAGGGTTTTCAGGATTTCTGCCGAGATCTCGACCGGGCTCTTCACGCCGGCCGCGGTACGCAGCTGCACCATGCCGGGCGCGTCGACGAAGTCGTAGGGCGCGTTTTCGATGTGGTCGATATCGCGCAGGCCGCGACCCATGAAGCGCTTGACCGAGACAATCGTGTTCTTCGGATCGACCGCCTGATGCGCCTGCGCGGCGTAGCCGACCTCGCAGCCGCCGTCTCGGCGGTAGCGCACAATCGAAGGCAGCAGCACGCGCCCGCGCTCGTCGGCCAAGGCCACGGCGACGCCGTTGCGCACCGTCGCGACAAGGGAGTTGGTCGTGCCCAGATCGATGCCCACGGCGAGGCGATGCTCGTGCGGCGCCGGTGACAGTCCGGGCTCTGAGATTTGCAGAAGCGCCACCGCGATGACCCTCAGGCTTCGATCGCTTCGTAAGCGGACTCGATCTCCATGTCGAGGCGCTCCAGAAACTTCAGCTCGCGCACGAGCGAAGCCGCCGCGGCAAAGTCCTTTTCCTGGTCGATGCGCGCCGCGAGCTGAGTCTCGACGCGCTTGCGATCGATGGCCAGATCCGCGCGCAGCGCGTCGAGCGCGGCCGCATCGCGCGCCTCGGACGCCGCTTCGAGCGACTCGCGCAGCGTCATCTGGCGCTCGAGAAACTCCGCTGGCATCGCCGTATTGGTTTCGAAGGCCACATCGATGCCGTTCAGCTCGAGCAGATGCCGTGCGCGCTCGAGCGGATCCTGCAGCACGCGATAGGCCTCATTGACCCGCGTCGTCCACTGCATCGACGCGCGGCGCTCCGCTTCGCCGGCATGTGCGAAGCGATCGGGATGGATGCGCCCCTGAATCTCGCGATAGGCATGATCCAGCGCCACGCGATCGAGCGCGAACCCGGGTTCAATTCCGAACAGTTCGAAATGGCTTTGCATCAGCTGAGAAAGCAAAGGGGCCTGCGCCCCTCTCCATCAATCACGTCCATCTCGCGCAGCGAACCACCGCGCGCCCTCCGCGAGCGCATCCCGCTGGTCGGCCGGTCGCTCGGGGTTGCTGCGATCTAGACGTTGAAACTTTCGCCGCAGCCGCACTCGTCCTTGACGTTCGGGTTCTGGAACTTGAACCCCTCGTTGAGACCCTCGCGTGCATAGTCGAGCTCGGTCCCGTCAAGATACGGCAGGCTCTTCGGATCCACCACGACCGTCACGCCGTGGCTTTCAAAAGCGTGGTCGTCCGGATTCATCGCGTCCGCGTACTCGAGCTTGTAGGCCATTCCTGAACAGCCCGAGGTGCGCACCCCGACCCGTAGCCCCACACCCTTGCCGCGTTTGGCAAGAAAACTCTGCACGTGTTGCGCAGCGCGCTCGGTCAATGTCACCGACATCGTTGTCTCCCTAGCCGGCTGCGACCTTCGCCTCGGCCGCGGCGGCGACCTCTGCCTCGGCCAGCGCGTTTCCTTCACCGTGACGCTTGCGATAATCGGCAATCGCAGCCTTGATCGCGTCCTCCGCGAGGATCGAGCAGTGAATCTTCACCGGCGGCAGTGCGAGCTCTTCGGCGATTTGCGTGTTCTTGATGGTGCCCGCCTCGTCGAGCGTCTTGCCCTTCACCCATTCCGTGACGAGCGAGCTCGAGGCGATGGCCGAGCCGCAGCCGTAGGTCTTGAAGCGCGCGTCCTCGATGAGGCCGTCGGCGCCGACCTTGATCTGCAGCTTCATCACGTCGCCGCAGGCCGGTGCGCCGACCATGCCGGTCCCGACCGAGTCGTCCGCCTTGTCAAACGAGCCGACGTTGCGCGGATTTTCGTAGTGATCGATGACTTTATTGCTGTATGCCATATCGCTCTCCTGCCAACAATTTACCGTTGCCGGCTTTTTCTGAAAGTCCGTACTGCAGCGCGGCACGTAGTGATGCGCCGCAGTACATCGTGGTTCTTCAATGCGCCGCCCATTGCACGGAGTTCAGGTCGACGCCGTCCTTGTACATCTCCCACAGCGGGGACATTTCACGCAGCTTCGCGACCTTGGTCTTGAGGTGATCGACCGTATAGTCCACTTCTTCCTCGGTGGTGAATCGCCCGAGCGTGAAGCGGATCGACGAATGCGCCAGCTCGTCCGAGCGTCCCAGGGCGCGCAGCACGTAGGACGGCTCGAGCGAGGCCGATGTGCAGGCCGAGCCGGAGGACACCGCGATGTCCTTCACCGCCATGATGAGCGACTCGCCCTCGACGAAATTGAAGCTCACGTTGAGGTTGTGCGGCACGCGCTGCTCGAGGTCGCCGTTGACGAACGCCTCCTCGATTTCGGTGACGCCCTTCAGCAGCCGATCGCGCAGCACGCGGATGCGCTCGTTCTCGGTCGCCATCTCGAGCCGCGCGATCCGGTACGCCTCGCCCATGCCCACGATCTGGTGCGTCGGCAGCGTGCCGGAACGGAACCCGCGCTCGTGTCCGCCGCCGTGGATCTGGGCTTCGAGCCGCACGCGCGGCTTGCGCCGAATGTAGAGCGCGCCCACGCCTTTCGGCCCGTAGGTCTTGTGCGCCGAGAACGACATCAGGTCGGCCTTCAGCGTCTTCAGGTCGATCGGACATTTGCCCGTGGCCTGCGCCG
>JAJDNJ010000194.1 GCA_022340705.1 Betaproteobacteria bacterium | reverse complement strand
GGCATCGAGCGCCACCTCTCGGAGCAAGGAGAGCGACGCGGCAATCGCGTCGGGCAGGGCGACGCCGCTCGCTTCGATCAGCAGCTGATCCGGGCGCGGCACGCGCCGCGTCAGCGAGTTCACCGCGCCGAGCAGGTCCGAGCCGAAGCTGCAGCACAGGCAGCCACCGGCGAGGCTGATGACGGCGTCGTTTTGGGACTCGATCAGGTCCGCGTCGATCGGCAACTCGCCGAAATCGTTGACCAGCACCGCGAGCCGCTTCCCGCCCGCGTGGCGCAGCAGATGATTGACGAGCGTCGTTTTGCCCGCGCCGAGATAGCCGCCGATGACAGTCACCGGCAGCGGGGGGTGCTCGGATGCCGGCATGCGCGTCAGAGCGTCGCCGCCTCGAACACGCGCCCGCCCTGGACCGTGCCCCAGACGCGCACGTCCTTGAGCGCCTCGGCGCCGGCTTCGAGTGGATCGTCCTCGAGCACTGCGAAATCGGCGTGCTTGCCGCACTCGATCGAGCCGATCTCCTGGTCGAGGCGCAGGGTGTACGCCGCGCCGAGCGTAATGGTGCGCAGCGCGTCCTGCACGCCGATGCGCTCGTGCTCGCCGAGCACGCGGCCGCTGGCGGTCAGGCGGTTGACCGCACACCAGGCGGTAAACAGCGGCCCGAGCGGCGTGACCGGTGCGTCCGAATGGATCGCGATCGGCACTCCGGCGGCGAGCGCCGTGGCGCAGGCATTCATGCGCTCGGCGCGCTCGGGGCCGACGGTCATTTCATAGTGCTGATCGCCCCAGTAAAAATGGTGGTTGGGAAACAGGTTCACACACGCGCCGAGCGCTTTGATCCTGCGATATTGCGCCGCATCGGCGAGCTGGCAGTGCTGCAGCGTGAAGCGGTGATCGCGCACCGGCTGCGCCTTGAGCGCCTGTTCCAGACAGTCGAGCGCGAGCTCGGTGGCCTCGTCGCCGTTGGTATGCGTGTGCACCAGGATGCCCTCTTCGAGCGCGCGCGCGTACACCGCGCGAATAGTCTCCGGCGGCGTGTACCAAAGACCGTTCGGCGCCCCGTTGTAGTAGCCCGGCCAGCGCAGACGCGCCGAGAAACCCTGGATCGAGCCGTCGGCAACGATCTTGATCGCGCCCAGGCGAAGCTGATCGGTGCTCATCTCGCGCAGCGCGCGCGCCCGATCGACGAGCTGCTGTGGCGTCTGGTTCATCTGTCTGAGGAGCGACACCACGCGCAGCGGGAAGCCGGGCTGCGCGCTGACGCGCAGCATCATGTTCACCGCGTTCTGCGGCAGCAGGCTGGCGAGATCGGTCGCCGTGGTCACGCCGGTGCGCACCGCGAGGCGCGCGAAGCGCTCGAGGCCGGACTCGTCGGCGGCAAGCAGCTCGCGATCGAAGCCGACCTGCGGCGCCACCGGCATCATCGCGTCCGGGCCCTTGAGCTCGCCGGTCGGCAGGCCATCGTCGCCGAGCGGCACGCCGGGATGCGCGACGCCGCGCCGCAGCAGCCCGCCGCGCTCGAGTGCCCGGCTGTTCGCGTTCAGGATGTGAAAGCTCGCGTGCATGACGCCGACCGGGCGCTCGGTCGAGACGCGGTCGAGATCTGCGCGGCTGACCCGCTCGGCGCCGAAGTAAATCGGATCGAGCCCCCAGCCGACGACCGGCAGCGCCGGATCGGCGAGCCGCTGTTCGGCCTCGCGCAGACGCTCGACCACCGCTTCGATCGAGGTTGCGCCGGGCCAGACCCGCCCGTCGGGATCCATGCGCTCGTGGTAGCCGACATAGACGTAGGCCCAGACCGCGCCTTCGAACAGATGGCTGTGGCCCTCGACCAGCCCCGGCATCAGCACCTTGTCGGCGAAGCGGTCGTCGAGCCGGTGCTCGCCCCAGCCGGAGAGCTCGTCGAGCCTGCCGGCGCCGAGGATGCGGCCGTCGCGCACCGCGACATGCGTCGCCTCGGGGCGCGCCGGGTTCATCGTGAGAATGCGCTTCGCGCGGTAGATCGTGATCATGCGTAGTCTCTGTCGAGGGGCCTCGAGTCTAGCCAGCGCGCGCGACGCGGCATAGGGCCGGCTGCGGAACGCAGCGTCGGCGCGTTGGGGTAGGCTCGCGCCTGACGCAAGCCCGGGAAGGGGTGCATGAACACGCTGATCGATGCGGTACGCGGCCAGGCGCGCGACAAGCCCGATGCGCTGGCCTTTTGGACGCCGACGCGCAGCTGGTCGTTCGCGCAGCTCGAAGAGGCCGCGAACCGCGCGGCGCAGGGTCTGCGCGCGCTCGGCATTGGCGAGGGGGAACGTGTCGCCTGCCTGACCAAGCACACGGCCGAGTGCGTCGTGCTCACGCTCGCCGCCTGCAAGGTCGGTGCGGTATGCATGCCGGTGAACTGGCGCCTCGCGCCGCCCGAGATCGAGTACATCGTCAACCACGGCCGGGCGCGCCTGATGGTGTCTGACAGCGCGTTCCTCGCCGCGATGCGAGCCGTGCGCGCACCGGCGCTCGAGCGCACGCTCGCCACCGAGCGCACGATTGGCGACAAGCAGGGCTTCGGCGAGTGGCTCGGCGGGTTCGACGCGCTCGATCCCGATCGTCCGGCGGCGATGCACGACACCGCGCTGCAGCTGTACTCCTCGGGCACCACGGGGCTGCCGAAGGGTGTCGAGCTCTCGCACGAAAACCTGAGCGTGTTCGTCCACGGCGGGGTGTCGGCAGCGATCGGCTACGGCGGCGCGCCCGACGTCATGCTCAACGTGCTGCCGACCTACCATATCGCCGGCGTCGGCATCGGCCTGCTGACCGCCTGCAAGGGCGGACCGAGCGTGCTGTATCCCGATTTCGATCCGCCGGCGGTGCTCGATGCGATCGGCGAGCACCGCGTCACGCACGCTTTCTTCGTTCCCGCGATGATCCAGTTCCTGCTCCAGGTGCCCGGCGTCGAGACGCGCGACTATTCCTCGCTCAAGGCGATCTCCTACGGCGCCTCACCGATCTCCGACCAGGTGCTGATCGGCGCGATGCGCACCTTCCAGTGCAATTTCCTCCAGGTCTACGGGCTGACCGAGACGACCGGCGCGATCACCCGCCTCGCGCCGGAGGACCACGATCCCGAAGGGCCGAAGAAGCATCTGCTGCGCTCGGCGGGAAAGCCGATCGACGGGGTCGAGATCCGCGTCGTGGATCCGGCAAGCGGCAAGGACTGCGCCGACGGCGAGGTGGGCGAAGTGTGGATCCGCAGCCGGCAGAACATGAAGGCCTACTGGTCGAATCCGAAGGCCACCGCGGATGCCTATGTCGATCGCAACAGCGCGGGCTGGGGCTGGTTTCGCTCCGGCGACGCGGGCTACCTGCGCGACGGCTACCTTTACCTGCACGACCGGATCAAGGACATGATTTCGTCGGGCGGCGAGAACATCTATCCGGCGGAGGTCGAGAACGCGCTGATGCAGCACCCGGCGGTGGCCGACGGCGCGGTGATCGGCGTGCCCGACGCGCAATGGGGCGAGGCGGTCAAGGCATGCGTGGTGCTCAGGCCCGGCGCGCAGGCGAGCGCCGCCGAGATCATCGAATTCCTGCGCGCGCGCATCGCGCACTACAAGTGCCCGAAATCGGTCGACTTTCTCGACGCAATCCCGCGCAACCCGACCGGCAAGATCCTCAAGCGCGTGCTGCGCGAGCCCTACTGGAGGGGCCGGGAGCGGCGCGTGAACTGAGGCGCCGCCCCCGCTGTGCTCAATCTTCGTACTTGAAAGAGAGCGCGAGGCGCGTGCGGAAGGCCGTGACCTTGCCGTTGTCGACCCGCACGTCGAGCTTGACGACTTCCGCGATGCGCAGATCGCGCAGCGACTTGGACGCGGTCTTTACTGCGCTGCGCGCCGCTTCCTCCCAGGACGTGGGGCTCGTGCCGACGACGTCGATGACGCGATACACCGCGTCCTTGCTTCGCTTGGCCATGCTTCCTCCTCGTTTGGTATGGTGTGCGGGACGTCCGCGAACCGATTATGCCCCGGCTGCGCAGGGCGAATCGGCATGAATTACCTCGCACACCTGTACTTATCTCCACCCGACGAGGACGCCTGGCTCGGCAGCCTGCTCGGCGATTTCGTCAAGGGCGCGATCGGCGAGCGCTACGCGCCGCCGGTGTCGGCGGCGATCCGCCTGCACCGCAGGATCGACTCGTTCACCGATGCGCATGCCGCAGTGCAGCGCTCGAGGTCGCGCATCAGCCGCGCGCGCCGGCGCTACGCCGGGATCATGATCGACATGTTCTACGATCATTTTCTTGCGCGCAGCTGGGACGAGTTCCACGACGAGCCGCTTGCCGCATTTTCGGCGCGCGTCTACGCGCTGCTCGAGCGGCGTCGTGCGGAACTGCCCGAGACGATGCAGTTCGTCGCGCAGCGCATGGCGGCGCGCGACTGGCTCGGCTCGTACGCGAGCGCCGCGACTATCCACGGCGCACTCGATCGCATCAGTAGCCGCCTGCGGCGCGCGAACCGGCTCGCCGGCGCTGGCGAGGAGCTGCTCGCCGACTACGCCGGATTCGAGGCGGATTTCCGCGCCTTCCTGCCCGAGGCGAAGGCCTTCGCCGCGCTCGGCTACAGGTCCTTCTGATAGCGCGCGACCATCTGCTCCTGGGTCTCGGGCTGGATTTCGAGTCCCGATTGATCCGCGATCATCTGTCCCATCGTCGGCAGCGCAGAGCGCGCGACGCGGTTCGCCTCGCTCCACAGCTTGGAGCGCATCAGCGCCTTGGCGCAGTGCAGGAAGACTTCCTCGGCGCGTACCTCGATCACCACCTTCGGCGCGCGGCGCTCGGTGGTGCACAGCGCGATCCGCTCGGCGTCGGTCGACACACACGCGCGCCCGTTGATGCGCAGGGTCTCGTCGATGCCGGGAATCAGGAACAGCAGGCCGATGCGGCCGCTCGCCTGGATGTTCTGAAGCGAGTCGAGCCGGTTGTTGCCCGGCGCGTCGGGAATCAGCAGCGTGGTGTCGTCGACGATCTTGACGAAGCCCGGATCGCCGCCACGCGGCGAGGCGTCGCAGCGGTTCGTGTCGTCCGCGCTGGCAAGCACGACAAAGGGCGAGAGCGCGATGAAGCGGCGGCAGTGGCGATCGAGGCGACGGATTTCCTTGCGCTGCGCGCGCTCGGTGGGCGCGGCGTACAGGGCGCGAAGCTCGGGGATGCGGTCGTTCATCGTGGGCTGCCTCGGCGCGATGGAGCCGGAATCATCGCACGCCCGAGGCGGGTCGTCGCACGGCCCTAGCGGCGGCGCGGGTCGCTCGGCACTTCGCGCTCGAGCACGCGGCGCTCGATCGCTTTCATCGCTTCGAGCTTGCGCTCGGCCTCCGCCGCGCGCGCTTCTGCCTCCGCGGCGCGCGCTTCGATGCGCCGTGCGTGCTCTACGGCGCGTGCCCCCGCGCGCTCGGCATCCGCAGCACGGGTCTCCGCCAATCGGGCGCGGGCATCGATGCGCTGCTGCTGGGCGATTCCCGCGAGTGCGACCGAAGCCACTTCGGACCAGGGGCCGTCGCTGTTCGCGGCGAGCGGGGTGAGCAGCACCTCGGCTTCGCGCGCATTGGCGAGCGGCGCAGGCAGCAGCGCGAGCAGCAGGCCGAGCCGCGCGCGTGGCGCCTCCGCGTCGGGAGCCGAGCGCTGCGCGATGCGCGCCTCGGCGAGCACGCGACGCCGCGTGGCGTCGTCCGAGCGCACCGCCTCGATGACCGCGGTGACCACCGCACGGCGCGATGCGTCCGTGGTGTCGGAAACCGACCCGATTTGCGCGCAGGCCGCGGCAAACAGGGCGGCGGCGAGCGCGGCGGCTGGCCAAAGCGAACGGGACATGACCCGCATCATTCCATGGAAAAGCATGCCGTTCAGTCTGCCGGAGTTCGGATTTCGTCGCATGGCGGCGACGTGCGGGCCACGATGCGCCAAAAAACCTTCACTTATTCAGTGCCCTGCGACAGGCACGCATTCTGCTTGGGTTTCCGGCCTCAATCAACCAACCAATCGGAGTGAACATGCTGCATCGAGACAGTCTGTTTCGCCGGCGCGACGAGCAAGGCGCACTTTTCCGCCGCCGCGACGAGGGCGGCACGCCCGCGACCGCATCCGCTGCGGCGCCCGCTGCTGCGCAGACGCCGGCGCCGAGCACACCGGCTGTGCCCACGGCACAGGCCGCGGTGAATCCGTCGACCGAGACGGCGCGCGCCGACGAGCGCAAGGAAGCCAAGCTGATCGTCGGCCCCGACATCAAGATGAAAGGGGTCGAAATCACCGACTGCGACACGCTGGTGGTCGAAGGGCGCATCGAGGCCACGCTCGACGCGCGCGTGCTGCAGATCGCCTCGAGCGGCGTGTTTCAGGGCACCGTCGCGGTCGATGTCGCCGAGATCCACGGCAGCGTCGAAGGCGAGCTCACCGTGCGCAAGCAGCTGATCTTGCATGCGACCGGCCGCGTCAGCGGCAAGATCCGCTATGCCAAGATCAAGGTCGAGGAGGGCGCCGAGCTCTCCGGCGAAATCGGCCTGCTCGACAGCGGGGCGGTCGCGCGGGTGGCGCGCCCGCAGCGCGTCGCCAACCCGGCGGCATAACGTTGAGCCGCCGCGCCGCGCGTGCGCGCGGCGCGGTCCTCGCGCTCGTGATCGGCAGGTGTGCTCAGTGCGCCTGCGCCGCGCGCTGCTTGAACATCGACGGATCGAGCGAGTTGCGCGCCAGCAGCCGGTAAAACTCCGTGCGGTTGCGTCCCGAGAGGCGCGCCGCGTGCGTCACGTTGCCGCCGGTGATCTTGAGAACGCGCGCCAGATAGTCGCGCTCGAAGGCGCGCCGCGCCGCTTCGAGCGGCACCAGTGCCGCATCGTCGGCATCCTGCACCTGGCGCACGAGCGAGGCCGGGATCACCTCGGTCGAGGCGAGCGCCACCGCCTGCTCGATCACGTTGAGCAGCTGGCGGATGTTGCCTGGCCAGGGCGCGGCCACCAGGATGCGCATCGCCTCGGGCGAGAGCGCGAGATGCGGCCGTCCGTAGCGCTCGGCGAGACGCGCAAGGAAATGCTCGGCGAGGAGGGGAATGTCCTCGCGCCGCTCGGCGAGTGAGGGCAGCTCGAGCTGCACCACGTTCAGGCGGTAATAGAGGTCCTCGCGGAATTCGCCCTGCGCGACGAGCTCTTCCAGGCGCTGGTGCGTCGCGCAGATGATGCGCACATTGATCGGCTGATCGACGTTCGAGCCCACCGGGCGCACGACGCGCTCCTCGGTCGCGCGCAGCAGCTTGACCTGCAGCGCGAGCGGCATGTCGCCGACCTCGTCGAGAAACAGGGTGCCGCCGTAGGCGGCCTCGAACAGACCGCGCCGGTCCTGGACCGCGCCGGTGAAGGCGCCGCGCTTGTGACCGAACAGCTCGCTTTCGAGCAGGCCTTCCGGGATCGCGGCGCAGTTCACCGCGACGAACGGCGCTTCGGCGCGCGGGCCGGCGCGATGGATCGCGCGCGCCAGCAGCTCCTTGCCGGTTCCGCTCGCGCCGTAGATGCACACGCTCGCGTCCGAGCCGGCCACGCGCCGCGCGCGTGCGAGGACGTCTTCCATCGACGGCGCGCAGGTCACGATGTCGGCACGCCAGGCGTTCACGTCGCCCTGTGCCTCGGTCGGCTGGGCGCTCGAGAGCTGCAGCGCCTCGGCAACCGTCTCGAGCAGGACCTTGGGATCGAAGGGCTTGGTGAGAAAGCTGAACACCCCGCGCCGCGTCGCGCTCACCGCGTCCGGAATCGTGCCATGCGCCGTCAGGATCACCACCGGGATGCCGGGCGCCTTGCGATGGATCGCGTCGACCAGCGCGAGGCCGTCGATACCCTCCATGCGCAGGTCGGTGACCACCAGCTGCGGGCGCGTTACTTCCAGGCTGGCGAGCGCCGCCTCGCCGGACTCGACGGCGGTCACTGCGTAGCCCGACGCGCTCAGACGCATCGCGATCAGTTGCAGCAGTCCCCTGTCGTCGTCCACGAGGAGAATGTTTGGTTCGCGTGATCGGTTCATGCCTGATCCTCCGATTGAGATCATGTTGTTGCGGTCCGTCCTGCGGGTTTTGCTTGATGCAGCGGGAGCGTCACCTGAAAGTGCCCATGCGTGCTCTCGTCGGGAATCGCGATGCTCCCGCCGTGAGCTTCGACATATTCGCGCGCGATCGCGAGGCCCAGGCCGCTGCCTTCGATCTGCGAGTCCGATTTGCGCCGTCCGCGGAAGAAACTGTTGAACACCGAGCCGCGCTCCTCGGGCAGTACCCCGGGGCCGGAATCGATGACTTCGATCATCGCCGAATTGCCGTTGGCGCGCGTCACCAGCGAGATCTCGCCGCCGCGCGGCGTGTACTTGATCGCGTTGCTGATCAGATTGTCGAACACGGAACGCAGCTTGTCGGCATCGCCGTCGATGCGCACCGGCTTGAGCGCGAGCTTGAGCTGCTGATCCTTCGACTGCGCCGCGAGCGCGTGCGCGCCGGCGACTTCGCGCACGAGCGCATCGAGCGAGGCGGGCGCGACCTGGAGCGACGCGGCCGCGTGCAGCGCCCTCTGATAATCGAGCAGGGCATCGATCTGGTGCTGCAATCGGACGCTGTTCTCGCGCATGATCGAGACGATCTGGCGCTGGCGCGCGCCGAGCGGCCCTGCGACGCCGTCGCCGAGTAGCTCCGCGCCTTCGCGCATCGCGGCGAGCGGCGTCTTCAGCTCGTGCGAGACGCTGCGCAGGAAGCGGTTCTTCTGGTCCTCCAGCTCGGCGAGCCGGCAGCGCAGCCAGTCGAGACGCTCGCCGATCGTGCGCAGGTCGGTCGGGCCCGGGACGTGGATCGGGCGCGAGAAGTCGCCGCGCCCCAGCTCGCGGATTGCGGCGTCGAGCGCGCTGATCGGCTTGGCGATGATGCGCGTGAACACGATCGCGAAGGCCAGCGTCGCTGCGGCGCCGAACAGCGCAAGCAGCACCATCCATTGCTGCATGCTCGCGGCCTCCGTGCGCAGCACGTCGGCCTCGCGGTCGACGACGTCGTGGCTCGCCGCCATCACCATACGGGTGTTCGAGACGAGCTCGCCGACCAGCTCGTCGAGCCGGGCGCGATCGAGATCGCCGCTCACCGTCGTGGTAAGCATCGTGAGCAGCCTGTCCTCGAGGGAGATCGCACGCTCGAGGGCCGCGCGTGCCCGCGGGCCAAGCGCGAGACCGCGCAGCTCCATCGCGACCGCGCGGAAGCCTTCGTGCGCACGCACGAAATCCTCGAGCAGCGCGGGATCGCCGAGCACCGCGGTCTGCTGCGCGAGGCGGTCAACCGACCCGAGCCGGTCGAACAGTGCGCGGCTGGTGCGCGCGGTGTGCACGGCTTGGTAGAGCGCGCTCTCGCTGCGTGCCGAAAGCTGCTCGGCACGCCAGGCCGAGTAGACCAGCGCGATCGACAGCGGCAGCGACACCATGGCGAGGGCGACGAGCAGCAGGCGGAAAAACGAGCGCGGGTAAAGCTTCAGCCCGCCCCGCTTCGCGGGCGACGCGGTCATGAACGATGGTACGTCCTGCGCGGCGGCGGTCCGGCGCCGCACCGATTGCTTCGGTTTTGGCGCAAGGTCGTCCTTTGGCGACGCCGCCGGGTCGTCCTGGCTCAAGATGGCCGAAGTCGCGTGCGCATTTGGCGGGGTGGACCCTGCCTGAGGCGGCGGGGGCGGCATCGCGTCGCGCTCCGCGTCCACAGGCGAGGTCGTTGTTTTGGCAACGATCCCGCGTGCGAGCCAAGCTTTTTCGACGAGTTCAGACAAGAGATTCCGCACCAAGCTAAGTGAAGGCTAATTCTTGTCAGTGCGCAATTCGTGCCAGATGAGTGATTTCTTAAAAAACAATAGGATGCATAATACATTGGCGCTTTTCTGCGACAGAATAGTTGCCAAAAAGCGACGGTTTTCAGGAAATCAAGAAGTTACGCCATTTCAGGCGACGCCGATCAGCGACGGTGGCCGCAGAGCTGCAACGCTGGATCAGCCGCGCCCGAGCAGCCGTTCGGAGAGGACTCCGACCCCGTTCTCGACCACCTGGGCCGCGTCGAGGCACAGATCTTCGCGAAAGCGCGGTCCGATGATTTGGACCCCGATCGGCACCTCGCCCTGCATCCCGGTCGGGACTGCCGCCGCGGGCAGACCGAGCACGTTCACCGCGTACAGCACGCTCTGCTCGTCGAGCATCCGCTGCATTCGCGCCGGCCCTTTCAGATCCTCGAGCTGCGCGAACGGAGGCACCAGCGACACCGGTGCGAGCACCAGCGGCACCTCTTCCATGAACACGCTCCAGCTGCGCAGCAGCCGGGTCCGGTCGGCGAACGCGCGGAGATACGTGCCGAGGTCCGCGCAGGGCTTGATCGCCGCGATCGAGGCGTCGACGATTGCGTTGATGTCCGCCGATCCTTTCTCGCGGATCTCCTTGCCCATCAGGATTTCCGACTCGGTGTAGAGCAGCCGGCGCCACAGCTCGGCGAGCTCGGCGACGTGCGGCGGATCGATCGCCTCGACCTCGTAGCCGGCGTCCGACAGGATTCGCGCCGCGCACTCGATCGCCTCGCCGACCGCCGGGTCGCAGGGCAGGCCGGCGGGCGCCTTGGTCAGCGCGACGCGGATCGGGCGCCGTGCGCGCTCGCCTTCGAGCGGCGCGGGCACCCACCAGGGATCGCGTGAGTCCGGCGCGGCCATCGCTGCGAGCGCGAGTCGCACGTCACGTACCTCGCGCGCGATCGGGCCCTGCACGCTCATCAGCTGTATCGTCGGCGGGCGCTCCTGCGGCGCGCTCGGGTTGAACGCCGGAACGCGGCCGAGCGAGGGCCGGATCGTCGCCACGCCGCAGGCGTAGGCCGGGTAGCGCAGCGAGCCACCGAGATCGTTGCCGTGCGCGATCGCGCCGATGCCGAGCGCGACCGCTGCCGCCGCGCCGCCCGAGGAGCCGCCCGGGGTATGCGCTTCCGACCAGGGGTTCTTGGTCAGGCCGCGCAGCGGGTTGTCGGTGAACCAGCGGTAGCTGAACTCGGGGGTGTTGGTGCGGCCGATGATGATCGCGCCCGCCTTGCGCAGGTTCGCGACCACCGGCGCGTCGCTCGTCGCAATGAGATCCTTGTACGCGGGCAGGCCGTTGGGCGTGGACTGCCCCGCCTGGTCCACGTTTTCCTTGACCGTGACCGGCACGCCGTGCAGCGCGCCGAGCCGGACGCCGCTGGCGACGACTGCGTCCGCGCGCGCGGCCGCTTCGAGCGCGTCCTTCGACAAATCGACCGTGACCGCGTTGACGCGCGGGTTGGCGGCGTGCATGCGCTCGAGTGCCGCGCGGGTGGCCTCGACGCAGCTGATCTCGCGCCGGCGAATTGCCGCGGCGAGGTCGACGGCGCTCCAGCGCCACAGGGGAAGAGTTTTTTTCATACGCGTGCGGGAAGCGCGACCGGGCGGCGCGGATCGTCAGGGAAGGCGGATTTTACGCGCAACATTTCGACGCTTTTCCGGCGCATGCGGGATTCGAACGTACGCGCGAATACTTCAAGATCTGTAAGCGCACCGTACCAATCCCGTCTTTTCGCCGTGGTGCGCTGCGCCGGGTGCCAAGTTTTTCCGCTACGCCCGTCCGGACAGGACGTATGGTGCTTTTCCGTGACTCATGATGCGTTGTGATTGAAAGATAGAAGTTTCGGGAGCACGTCCATGCCGGTGCTTGGCGCAGTCGCCCTCTTCATTCAGCTCTGTTTTGCCTACCACGCCCTGAAGACGGGGCGCCCGTACTGGTGGGTGTTCATCATCATGGCTTTCCCGGTCGCCGGCTGCGTCAT
>JAJDNJ010000021.1 GCA_022340705.1 Betaproteobacteria bacterium | reverse complement strand
CAGGCTTCGATCAGCCGCTCGGCGCCGGGCGAGAGGGTAAGGGTGTCGCGATAGACCTTCTCGAGGGCGGCTTCCTCGAGCCCGGCGAGCAGCGCGACGCGCCGCGCGAGGCTCTCGGCGTACGGAATCTCGCCGCGCATCGCCTCTTCCGTGATCGCGGCGACCTCGGCTTTCCTTCCGAGCAGCGCTCCGATCTCGTCGACGCACTCGATCGTGATGAGGGTCGAGTCCATGTCGATCGCGAGCAGGCGGAGGTCGGCTAAGCGCCGGTCCTCGGGTACCCAGGCGCAGTCGAGGCGGTGCGCGGCGCACCAGGCTTCCACGGTCGCGCTGCGCGCGGCGCCCTGCAGGCGCCAGGCGGTCGTGGTGAGCGGTTCTGCGGCGGCGCCAGCGAGGCGCGCGGCGTCCTCGGCCAGCCGCGCGTTCATGCCAGGGCCCTGTACGACGAGGTTCACGCCGCCAGCCGCCGCAGCAGATCCTTCACCGCGCGCGCACGTTGCTGCCACTCGGGCAGCTTGACCTCGAGCCGCACGCGGTCCGGGCCGGCGAAACGTGCGCCGGGCGTCGACTGCACCAGCGCGATGATGCGCTGCGCATCGATCGGCGGGTGCTTGATGAAGTGCAGCTGGATCGCCTCGTGCGTCGCGTCGACGCGCATCACGCCCAGCTGGCGCGCTTCGACCCGCAGGCGGTGGCATTCGATTAGCGCGCGCGCGGGCTCGGGAAGCTCGCCGAAGCGATCGACCAGCTCTTCGAGCATCGCGTCGAGCGCGTCCTGGGATTCGCAGTTGGCGAGGCGCTTGTACAGCGTCAGGCGCTCGTGCACGTCGCTGCAGTAGCGCGCCGGCAGCAGCGCCGGGATGTGCAGGTTGATCTCTGCGCTGACGTCGACCGCGTCGTCGGTGTCGGCGCTGCGCCCCGAGCGCAGTGCGCGCACCGCGCGCTCGAGCATCTGCGCATAGAGCGAAAAGCCCACCTCCTGGATCTCGCCCGACTGCGACTCGCCGAGCACCTCGCCCGCGCCGCGGATCTCGAGATCGTGCATCGCGAGAAAGAATCCCGAGCCGAGCTCCTCCATCGCCTGGATCGCCTCGAGCCGCTTTTTGGCCTGCGTGCCGAGGGCGTCGAAGGGATCGGGACCTTCGCCGCGCGGCGTGAGCAGGTAGGCGTAGGCCTGGTGGTGCGAGCGCCCGACGCGCCCGCGCAGCTGGTGCAGCTGGGCGAGGCCGAAGCGGTCGGCGCGGTTGATCACGATGGTGTTCGCGGTGGGCACGTCGATCCCGGTCTCGATGATCGTCGT
Source organism: Betaproteobacteria bacterium (assembly GCA_022340705.1). Lineage (GTDB taxonomy): Bacteria > Pseudomonadota > Gammaproteobacteria > Burkholderiales > SG8-39 > SG8-39. Next base: position 3,031 of record JAJDNJ010000021.1, on the reverse strand, counting down.
GCACAGCAGCAGGTTGTGGCGTTGCGCGTAGAACTCGCGCATCACGCGCTCGAGCTCGCGCTCGCGCATCTGGCCATGCGCCACCGCGATGCGCGCCTCGGGCAGCAGGCGCTCGAGGCGGTCGCGCAGGTGCTCGATGGTGTCGACCTCGTTGTGCAGGAAATAGACCTGTCCGCCGCGCTTCAGCTCGCGCAGCACCGCCTCGCGCACCAGGCCTTCGGAGTAGGGCGAGACGAAGGTCTTGATCGCGAGGCGCCGCTGCGGCGCGGTGGCGATGACCGAGAAGTCGCGCAGACCCTCGAGTGACAGTGCGAGCGTGCGCGGAATCGGCGTGGCGGTGAGCGTCAGCACGTCGACCTCTGCGCGCAGCGCCTTGAGCGCCTCCTTCTGTCGCACGCCGAAGCGATGTTCCTCGTCAATGATCACCAGCCCGAGGCGTTCGAACTTCACGCCTTTCGAAAGCAGCTTGTGCGTGCCGATCACGATGTCGAGCTCGCCGCGTGCGAGCCGATCGATCGCCGCTGCCTGTTCCTTCGCGGTCTTGAAGCGCGACAGCTCGGCGATGCGCACCGGCCAGTCGGCAAAGCGGTCGGTAAAGGTGAGGAAGTGCTGCTCGGCGAGAAGCGTGGTCGGGCAGAGGATCGCCACCTGGTGCCCGTCGGCGACCGCGACGAAGGCCGCGCGCAGCGCGACCTCGGTCTTGCCGAAACCGACGTCGCCGCAGATCAGGCGGTCCATCGGCTTGCCCGAGGCCATGTCGCCGACCACGGCGTCTATCGCAGCCTGCTGATCGGTCGTTTCCTCGAATCCGAAGCCGTCGGCGAAGGAATCGAGATCGTGCGGCTTGACGCCGAAAGCATGGCCCTCACGCGCCGCGCGCTTGGCATAGAGGGCGAGCAGCTCGGCGGCGGTGTCGCGCACCTGCTTGGCGGCGCGCGCCTTGGCACGGTCCCACTGGCCGCTGCCCAGTTTGTGCAGCGGCGCGTCCTCGGGCTGCAGGCCGGCATAGCGCGAGATCACCTCGAGCTGCGCAACCGGCACGTAGAGCTTGTCGCCGCCTTCGTACTCGAGCAGCAGGAATTCGTTCTCGCCTTCGCCGAGGTCAAGGTTGACCAGCCCTTGATAGCGTCCGATGCCATGCTGCGCGTGCACCACCGGGTCGCCGACCTTGAGCTCCGACAGGTCGCGGACCAGGCCTTCGGCCGAGACGGTCTTCTCGCGACCGCGTGCGCGGCGGCGCACGGTGCCGGCATAGAGCTCGGCTTCGGTGACCACGCACCAGCCTTCCGCGGGAAGCGCAAAACCGCCGGCGAGCGGCGCCACCGCGAGCGCGAGACGCTCATCGCCCTGCAGGAATGCGGCGAAATCGGTGCAGGCTGCCGCTTCGAATCCGTACTCGGCGAAGTACGCGCTCATCGTCTCGCGCCGGCCGGCCGACTCGGCCGCGAGCAGCACGCGCAGCGGGCTCGCAGCGACGAACTGCTTGAGCGCCGCGATCGGGTCTTGCGCGCGCCGATCGACCGCGAGCGGCGGTAGCGGCGCGGCGATCAGAGCTTCGGGCGTCGCGCCGGGGGTCGCGGAATCCTCCGCCAAATCGTCTACCCCGGGCGCCGCCAGCAGATCGACGCGCGGGTGCTCGCGCAGGCGCAGGTAGAACGCCTCCGCGTCCAGGAACAGCGCGGCCGGCGGAAGCAGCGGGCGTTCTGGATCACCGCCGAGCAGCTTGTAGCGCGAACCGACATCGGTCCAGAAAGCCTGAATCGCGCGCGCAACGTCGTGATGCAACGCGACCGTCGTGTCCCGGGGCAGGTAGTCGAACAGCGTCGAGACGGCGTCGTGGAACAGCGGCAGGTAGTACTCGATCCCGGCCGAGGGGATGCCGTTCGAGACGTCGCGATAGAGCCGCTTCTTCGAAGGGTCGCCTTCGAACTGCTCGCGCCAGCGGCTGCGGAAGCGCGTCCGAGCGTCTTCGTCGAGCGCGAATTCGCGCGCCGGCAGCATGCGCAGCTCGCGCACGCTGTAGACAGTGCGCTGCGTGTCGGCGTCGAACGCGCGAATCGTGTCCACCCGGTCGTCGTCCAGATCGATGCGCAGCGGCAGCGCGCTGCCCATCGGGAACAGGTCGATCAGGCCGCCGCGAAAGCACACCTCGCCTGGCGCGACCACCTGGGTGACATGCGCGTACCCGGCGAGCGCGACCTGCCGGCGCAGCGCTTCGAGGTCGAGCCGCTCGCCGACCTGGATGAAAAAGGTGTGCGCGGCGAGATAGCTCGCCGGGCACAGACGCATGAGTGCGGTCGTCGCCGGCACGAGCGCGACATCGAATGCGCCCTGCTGCAGCTGGTAGAGCGTCGAGAGTCGCTCGGAGACCAGGTCGGGGTGCGGCGAGAACTGGTCGTAGGGCAGCGTTTCCCAATCGGGCAGCAGGCAGACGCGCAGCGCGGGCGCGAACCAGCGGATCTCCTCGACCAAGCGCTGCGCGTCCTGCGCATTCGCGCAGATCACCGCGAGCGGGCGCGCATCGGCCTGTGCGAGGCGCGCGACCGCGAGCGCGTCGGCCGAGCCGACGAGCTGCGCATAGCGCCTGCGCGCGGGAAGCGAATCGCGATGCATGCAACCGAGAACCAAACCGGAGGCCGCGCGAAGGCGCGCGGAACGACCGACGGTGTATTATATCGTCTTGATTTAACAAGAACTTACGGTGTCCCTGTTCGCCCTGATCCCGGCCGCCGGCGCCGGCTCGCGCATGCTCGGTGGTGCGCCCAAGCAGTACCAGCGGCTCGCTGGCAAGCCGATGCTGTGGCACGCGCTGCGCGCGCTCGACAGTGCGCGCATCGAGACCCTGTTCGTCGTCCTTGCGAAGGACGATCGCGCCTTCGGCGCACTGGATTGGAGCGCGTTCGAGGGTCGGCTCGAGCCGCTGTACTGCGGTGGCGCGACGCGCGCCGAGTCGGTGCACAACGGCCTGATCGCGGCGATGGCGGGCATCGACGCCGACGACTGGGTGCTGGTGCACGATGCGGCGCGCCCC
>JAJDNJ010000150.1 GCA_022340705.1 Betaproteobacteria bacterium | reverse complement strand
CCCTTCGCCTTCAGCGCCGCGACGATCGCCTCGCTGTGCGCACGGTCGCGCGTCTCAATCAGGAACTCGACCTCCGGTGACTTGACCGAAGTAGTGCCGAACAAGCGCTGATGCTGCACCTCGACGATGTTGCCGCCGGCTTCGCCGATCAGCGTCGCCACCTTCGCCAGGCTGCCGGAGACATCGGGCATGGTGACGCGCAGGCGCACCAGGCGTCCATCGCGCACCAATCCGCGCATCAGCACCGCCGCGAGCACGCGCGTGTCGATGTTGCCGCCGCACAGTGGAATGCCAACACGGCGCCCGCGAAACGCCGACGGGTGCTCGAGCAGCGCGGCGAGGCCTGCCGCGCCCGCGCCCTCGGCGACGGTCTTCTCGATCTCGATCAGGGCGACGACTGCGCGCTCGATGGTGGCTTCCTCGACGATCAGCACGTCCTCGACCAGGCGCTGCACGATCTCGAGCGTCAGCTTGCCGACGTCGCGGACGGCAAGGCCTTCCGCGATCGTGTCGCCGCCGACCTCGACCGGCTGCCCGTGCAGGCGCTGGTACATCGCACGATAGCTTTTCGACTCCACGCCGAAAACCTGGATATCCGGGCGCAACCCGCGCGCGGCGGTCGCCATGCCCGAGATCAGGCCGCCACCGCCGATCGGGACGACGAGCAGATCGAGGTCCGGTACATCCTCGAGCATCTCGAGCGCGACCGTGCCCTGACCGGCGATGATCGCCAGATCGTCGTAGGGATGAATGAAGGTCAGGCCTTCGGTCGCGGCGCGTGCCCGCGCCCGCTCGGCGGCTTCCGCGAGCGAGTCGCCCTCGAGTACGACGTCTGCGCCGTGCACGCGCGTGTTCTTGACTTTGGTATTGGGCGTTCCCTTCGGCATCACGATCACACTGCGGATTCCGAGCCGTGCGGCGTGGTAGGCGACGCCCTGGGCATGGTTGCCGGCGCTCATCGCGATCACGCCGCGCGCGCGCTCGCCATCGCCCAACGTGAGCAGCTTGTTGAGCGCGCCGCGCTCCTTGAACGAGGCGGTGAACTGCAGGTTCTCGAACTTGAGGAAGACGTCGGCGCCGGTCAGCTGCGACAGTGTCCGGCTGTGCACGCAGGGCGTGCGCTCGACCGCGCCGGCGATGCGCTTTGCAGCCTCGCGCACGTCGGCAAGGGAGACCGTGGGGTCAGACCCCTGTGGATAACTCATTGCTGTCCTTTAGTGTAAGGCCTGAGTTGTCCACAGGGGTCTGACCCCATCAAGCTTCTCGTTCTCCGAGGAGCGTCGCGGCGGGAAAGCTGGCGAATGCCTCGGCGAGGCGGATTCGGCCGTCGCGCAGCGCAACGCGCTCGCCGGTGATGGCGTTGATCAGCGTCGCGTCCGCGGCGAGCTCAGGAACCTCCACCTCGGTATCGCCCCAGACGGCTTCGCCGAGCGGCAGTTGGCCGGGCTCGCGCAGCAACTGCGCAAACAGCCGCCCGGCGATGGTGACGAGAACATGGCGCCCGTGACAGCGCGCAAAGGCGAGCACGTGCGCCGCGCGTGTACCGCTCGCCGAAAGGCCGCTGTAGTCACCTTCGCGCAGGAGCTCGAGGCGACGCCTGCGCAGCTCGAGCAGGCGCCAGGTCACGAGCAGTTTGGCGCGCCCGTCCTGTGGCGCGGCGGCGAGCGCCTGCGCGACGCGCGCCAGGTCGGCAGGATCGAGGGCGCGCAGGTCGTCGAGCAGCCGGGCGCGCGGCGCATAGTCGACGGGCCGGCGGTTGTCCGGGTCGACCAGGCTGAGATCGACCAGCTCGTTGCCCTGGTACAGGTCGGGCACGCCGGGCGAGGTGTATTTCACCAGCGCCATCGACAGCGTATTGAGGCTGCCGAACCACTCGACCAGCGCCGCCTGCTGCTGCAGGTCGTCGAGAAACGGATTGGCGTGCTCGCGCGAAAGAAGCGTCTGTACGAAAGCGGACAGCGCGTCCTCGTAAGCTGTGTTCGGGTTGATCCAGCTGGTCTGTGACTTCGCTTCGCGCGCTGCCTTTCGCATATAGGTGTCGATGCGGTCGCTATAGCTCTGCAGCGCCTCACCGGTGAGCCCCTGACCGGGGTAGGTGCCGAGCAGCGTCTGGTAGAGCAGGTACTCGTCGTTGCGCGACGGCGCCAGGCCGGCGTCGAGCTTGTGCCGACGCGGCTGATTGAGCGTGCTCCAGCGCCGCAGCAACAGGCGCCAGGCGCCCGGCATCTCGGAGATCACGTTGATCCTCAGGCGCACGTCCTCCGAGCGCTTGTTGTCGTGCGTCGAGGTGGCGAGCATGGTGTGCGGCCAGTTCAGCGCGCGGTCCGCGCTCGCGCCGTGGAACGCGCGCACGGTGACGCCGAACACGCCGGGGTCGGCGCCGACTTCGTTTAGCGACACGAGGCGGTTGAAGACGTAGTACGCGGTGTCCTCCTCGCCCTTCGCGGTGACCGGCGACGTGAACTGCTGAAACTTCATGGCGAAGCGCCGCACCCGCTCACCGAGCGCGGGAGGCGATCCCTCGGGAGCGGCGCCGAGCAGCGCCTGGCGCACGAACCCGAAGATCGCGGTGTCGGTCGCACGGCTGCGCTGCGTCGCACGCGCGACCGCCCAGTCGATGTAGCGCCGGTCCTGGGCCGAGGGTCGGCGCACGATGTAGGTGCGGTACACGGGCATGCAGGCGGCGACTTCGGCCAGCGCGCGGCGCAGCGTGTTGAAGGTGTAGTCTCGTGTGCGCACGTCCTCGCGCGCGATGCGCAGCAGCTCGGTCGCGAGCACGGTGAGCTCCGAGGCCAGCGCGCTGCGCATGGTGAGGTGCTTGCCCCGATAGCAGGCTTCCTCGAAGTCGAAGTCGGCGCCGGTAAACGCGCGCCAGATGCGGTCGATGCGTCCGCGCGCGGCAGAGTCGACGAACACGCCGTTGAGCACGGCGCCGAAGCGGTAGCCGGTGGTGCCGTGCACCGCCCAGGCCGCCGGGACATGCTCGTGACGCGCGGTGATCTTTTCGATCGCGACGTACAGCGGGCGCGGCGGACGTCCGCGCTGCGGCAGCCCCGGGTCGACACCGGCGAGCCGCGCGTAGCGCTGCTGCAACCGCCGAAAGTAGCGCGCCGGATCGAACAGGCCGTCGGGGTGGTCGATGCGCAACCCGTCGATCTGGCTTTCGGCCGCCATCGAGAGCACGAATCCGTGCGTCGCGTCGAACACCTCGTCGTCTTCCATGCGCAGTGCGGCGAGGTCGTTGATGTCGAAAAAACGACGGTAGTTGATCTCGTCCGACGCGACGCGCCAGAAGGCGAGCCGGTAGGCCTGCGCTTCGAGCAGCGCATGCAGCGCCTGGCGATCCTCACCGTTGAAGCCGGACAGCGCCTGCTCGATCGCGCTCGACAGTCCAGGATAGCTGCGCGCAAGCTGCGCGAGGCGCTGCTTGTGCAACTCCTTGTCGCGCGCGCGCTCGCCGTGCGCGGCGGGGTCCTCCGCGTCGCGCCGCGGGAGGTGCCCGAACGCGGAGACAAGACTGGAGAACTCCAGTCGCGCCGTGCTCTCGAGGTCAGCGGGCATGGTGGCCTCGGCACGCTGCAGGATCGCGGGGTACTCGCGCGGATCGATCGGGAACCGATGCTCGTAATAGCGAACCGCGAACGCGCCGGTCTCGGCCTCGAAACCGAGCGAGAGCTCGCCGCGCGCCAGCACATTGCCGTAGTAGTCGCCCAGCACCGGGACCAGGACTTTGCCGTGAAGCTCCTCGTTGACCGGATCCCAGTCGATGTCGAAGTAGTGGGCGTAGGCCGAAGCGGGCCCGTTCTCCAGCACGTCCATCCACCAGGCGTTGTCGTCGTCGAGTACGCCCATGTGATTCGGCACGATATCGAGCAGGATGCCCATGTCGTGCGCACGCAGCACCTCGCGCAGGCGGGCGAAGCCTTCCTGGCCGCCGAGCTCGGGGTTGATGCTGCGATGATCGACGATGTCGTAGCCGTGCATGCTCCCCGAGCGGGCGCGCAGGATCGGCGAGCAGTACAGGTGGCTGATGCCCAGCCGCGCCAGATAAGGGACGACCCGCGCGGCATCGTCGAACGTGAACCCCGGATGCAGCTGCAGACGATAGGTCGCGCGCGGCACGCGTGCCTGAGCGCCGCTCGGCACGCGCTTGCGCAGCGGATGAGGGCGCGCTTTCGACAGCCGCTCGAGCAGGGCACGCACGCGCGCACTCTCGAACAGCGCGTCCAGTTCGAGCGGCAGCTTGCGCCGCCAGTTTGGATGCTCGTCGGTGGTGCTGGGCAGGTTGGCTTGCTCGACCAGGCCGAGCGCGTCCTCGAGCTGCAGCATCATCAGATGCGAGGGCGCGGCGGCGGCATAGGCATGCACGGCTTCGATCATCGGCGCGTCAAGCGCGGGCGGCAGCGCGTCGGCGCTGACGCCCTCCGGAAGCAGCTTGGCGCGCTCGAGCGCCAGGAGTAGGCGCACTCTGTCCTGCGCGCGGCGCACGGCCTCGCTGTCGCGGATCGCGTCGCTGGGGAAAAGGTTCAGCTCCTGGCGCAGGCGCACGTCGCGCCCTTCCCACCAGCCGGCCATCGTCGGCAGATCGTGCGTGCTGACGCTGACAAGGGCGTCCTTGGGCAGCGCCTCGGCAGGCAAGAACTCGCCCGCGGCGTCGCGCTCGAAGAACAGCACGCGGTAGGACAGTACACCGTAGTGTGCGAGCCCCGCGCGCAGCTCGTCGGCGACCGTGCCGAGATCCTCACCGATGACGAGGCAATGATTGCGGTGGCTCTCGATCGCGACAATCGCGAGCATCTCGTCGAGCGCGTAATGCACGTAGGCGCCCTCCGTCGCCTTGCACCCGTGCGGGATCCAGTACAGGCGCATCAGCCCCATGACGTGATCGATGCGCAGCGCGCCACCCAGATGCATGGTGTTGCGCAGGGCGTTGATGAAGGGCGCGTAGCGCAGGCGGCGTAGCGCTTCCGGCAGAAATGGCGGCAGGCCCCAATCCTGGCCGCTCAGGTTGAAGTCGTCGGGAGGTGCGCCAACGCTCGCGCCGAGCGCGTAGCACTCGCGGTAGGTCCAGGCATCCGAGCCGGCACGGTCGACCGAGACGGCCAGATCGAGGTACAGCCCGACTTCCATGCCGAGCGCCTCGCAGCGCGCGTCGACGCGCTCGAGCTGAATCGACACCAGCCACTGCAGGTACTCGAAATACTCCACCCGGTCGAGGTGTTCGGCGCAGAAACTCGCGACCGCGTCCGAATCGTGGTCGCGGTAGGGCTCCGGCCAGACGGGCCATCCCCAGATCGACGCATCGGCGGCGTGGAAGTGCTCCTGCAGCGCTTCGAAAGTCGCGTGCCGGCGCAAGGCCTCGCCCCGCGCGGACTGGAAGTCGCGGAACGCCTGGCTGCGCTGGGTCGGCCTGGCCGCGCCGAGGTGACGGCTGCGAAAGTGTGCATAGAGCCGCTCGAGCACCTCGAACTTGGCGCTCGCCACGCCGACGTAGTCGACGGTCTCGGCTTCGCGCAGGCGTGCGAGCCGGCCCTGGAATTCGGGGCTGCGCACCAGCAGCTGCACCTCGTCGGCTTCGCCGTAGTCTGCGATCGCCTCGACGTCTAGGTACAGCACGTTCAGCATGACGCGCGAAGAAGGACTGTACGGGCTGATATGCGCCGGGTCGTGCGGGAACAGCGCGTGCAGCGGATTGACGCCGACAATGCCCGCGCCGTGCTCTGCGCTCAGCTGCACCAGGCGCAGCAGGTCGCCGAAATCGCCGATGCCCCAGTTGCGTGCCGAGCGCAGGCCATAGAGCTGCACTGCGGGACCCCAGAGGCGCGTGCTGTTGTCGAGCGCAGGCGGGCGCCAGCAGCGCGCCGGGGCGGCGAGCACCATTGCCGCGGCCTCGCGCCCGCCGTCGTCCACGATGCTCAGGCGGTGATAGCCCGCCGGCAACGCGATGTTCGGCGCGAACGCGGCGGCCTCGGGCGCGAGCGTGCCGGCGTGCCGCTCGCCGGTTTCGAGCTCGAGGGTCCAACGCAGCGCGCCAGCAGCCTGCGCCTGCAGTGGCACGGACCAATCCGCGCTATCCGCCGCGACGATGACGACCGGCGGCAGGCGCTCGCCACCGCGTGCCTCGCGCAGCGCGCGTTCGGCTTCGACCGCGCGCGCCGGATCGGTGGCGTCGACCCCGAGCTCGGCGAGGAGGGCGATCAGGCTTGCATCAGGGACGTGATTCAGCGTGCCCCAGATGTCGTGATACGTCGGGCTCAGCCGGACGAGTGCGCAGAGGCGCTCGAGCGTCGCGCGAAACTCACTCATTACCCGGCTCCAGCGTCACGTAGACGCTGCATGCGAGCATTCGCAACCTGCCATTCGACGTCTCGGCGCCGAGCGCATAGAGGCAGCGTCCGGTAGGAATCTGCGGCAGCATCGCCTCGGCGTCGGAAAGGTTGAGCGCGAGCCGCAGGATCGTCTGCGCAGCAAGCGGCCAGTCGACGCGCAGCGCCCCGTTCGCAATCTCGAAGCGTCCCCCCCGGCGCGTCCCCGCGAGATGGGGAAAGAGCTCCCGATGGCGGATCTCGAGCAACTCGCACACGAGCGCGAGGCGCGCGCGGTGCGGAGAGATCTCGCGCTCGGCCCAGTTCAGCTTGCTGGCCTGGAACGTCGTGGGCGCATTCGGGTCGGGGATGCGTGCGCGCACCACCGGATCGGTGAAGGCCGCGAAACGGCCGAACTCCTCGCGCCGGCCGCGGGTCACGGCCTCGGCGAGCTCGGCGCCGAAATCGCAGAAGAATTGAAATGGCGTTGCCGCAGCCCATTCCTCGCCCATGAACAGCATCGGCACCTGCGGCGAGAGCAGGAGTGCGGCGAGCGCGGCGCGCTCGCGTGGCGGTTCGGTGAGCGTGTGGATGCGCTCGCCGAAGGCGCGGTTGCCGACCTGATCGTGGGTTTGCAGAAACGAGACGAACGCGGTTGGCGGCAGCTGTGCGCTCGGTTCGCCCCGCAGGGCGCCGCCGCGAAACTCGGAAGGATCGCCCTGGTAGATGAAGCCTTCGGCGAGGCCGCGCCCGAGCCGCTCGAGCGGCCGGTCCGCGTAGTCGGCGTAGTAGCCGTCCGTCTCGCCGGTCAACGGCACGTGCAGGGCATGGTGGACGTCGTCGTTCCACTGCGCCGTGGCCGCAAGCGGCTGGTTCCGAGCGTCGCGCCCGAGGAAGCGCGACTCATTGGCGTCGTTCTCCAGGATCAGATGCACCTGGCGCTCGCGCCCAGGGCCCGCATGCAGCACTTGCGCGATTTCATCGACGATATGCGGTGTCGAGTCATCGCGCACCGCGTGGATCGCGTCCAGGCGCAGGCCGTCGAAGCGGTACTCCTCGACCCAGTAGAGCGCGTTGTGGATGAAGAAGTCGCGCACCGTGCGCGCCTGCGGTCCGTCGAAGTTGATCGCAGCGCCCCAGGGCGTCTGGTGCTTCGGGTTGAAGAATTCCCTGCAATAGGCGTGCAGGTAATTGCCTTCCGGCCCGAAATGGTTGTAGACCACGTCGAGCAGAACCATCAGGCCGAGCCCGTGTGCCGCGTCGACCAGCGCCTTCAGATCCTCCGGCCGGCCGTAGCTCGCGTCGGGCGCGAACGGCAGCACGCCGTCGTATCCCCAGTTGCGCGCTCCCGGAAAGTCGGCCACCGGCATCAGCTCGATCGCCGTCACGCCCAGCTCCGCGAGCGCCGGCAGGCGCGCGGCCGCGGCACCGAACGTGCCTTCCGGGGTGAAGGCGCCGATGTGCAGCTCGTACACGACGGCTTCGTGCCAGGGACGGCCGCCCCACGCGGCATTTTGCCAGCGGTAGGCGAGCGGATCGACGACCTCGCTCGCCCCGTGAACGTCGTCCGGATTGAAGCGCGATGCCGGATCCGGCACCAGCAGCCCCTCGCCGACGACAAAGCGGTAGCGCGCACCCGGTGCGGCCGGCGTCACCAGCTCGTGCCAGCCATCCGCATCGCGCTGCATCGCAAGCCGGGCGCGGCCCTGCGCGCAGTCGAGCTCGAGTTCGACCGAAGCGTGACTCGGAGCCCAGAGTCGAAAGCGGGTCGCGTCGTCCGCTCGGTGCTCAGCGCCGAACGGCATGCGGTGTGCGGCGCTCATGCCACGGCGACCGGCCGAATCAGCAGCGCGAGCGCGCGGCCCCTCACGGTATAGGACTGGCCGGCGGCAAAGTTGACGCGCAGGTCCGGGTGATCCTGTTCGAGCCCCGTGTCCAACAGCGCGTGCCAGGGCGCAGTGTCGAACGCCGGCAGGACGAACGCCACGTCTTCATGGTGCGCGTTGAACAGAACCAGAAAATCGTCGTCGTGTACCCGCTGACCGGTGCGATCGATCTCGTTCAGGCCCGCGCCCGAAAGGTAGACGCCGAGACTGCGGGCATGCGCATGGTTCCATTCCTCGTCACTCATTTCCGTTCCGTCCGGCTTGAGCCACTGGATATCCTTGACCTCGGCGCCATGCAGCGGGCGCCCCTGGAAGAAATCGTGCCGCCGAAAGGCCGGGTGCGCATGGCGCAGCGCGATCAAACGGCGCACGAAGGCGAGCAACGATTCGCGCTCGGGCGTCGACGTCCAATCGACCCAGAACATTTCATTGTCCTGGCAGTAGGCGTTGTTGTTTCCCAGTTGTGTGCGCCCACGCTCGTCGCCCGCGAGCAGCATCGGTATTCCCTGTGACAGGAACAGGGTCGCGAGCAGGTTGCGCTTCTGGCGTTCGCGCAGCGCGTTGATCGCGGGGTCGTCGGTCGGGCCCTCGTGGCCGTGGTTCCACGACAGGTTGTGGCTGTGGCCGTCGCGGTTTTCTTCGCCATTGGCCTCGTTGTGCTTGTCGTTGTAGCTCACTACATCGTGCAGCGTGAAGCCGTCGTGCGCCGCGATGAAGTTGACGCTCGCATGCGGACGCCGCCCTTCGCGCCCGTACAGGTCGGATGAGCCGGTCAGCCGCTGCGCGAATTCGCCGATCAGGCCGCCGTCGCCTTTCCAGTAGGCGCGCATGCAGTCGCGATAGCGGTCGTTCCATTCGGCCCAGCCGAGGGGAAAGTTGCCGACCTGGTAGCCGCCGGGGCCGATGTCCCAGGGTTCGGCGATCAGCTTGGCGCGGTTGAGCACCGGATCCTGGCGGATGACGCTGAAGAACCCGCCCATGCGCTCGACTTCGCTGCCCTCGCGCGCGAGCGCCGGCGCCAGGTCGAAGCGGAAGCCATCGACGTGCATCTCCTGCACCCAGTAGCGCAGCGAATCCATCACCAGCTGGAGCACGCGCGGATGCTCAAGGTTGAGCGTGTTGCCGCAGCCGGTGAAGTCCATGTAATGCCGCTTACTGTCGTCTACAAGCCGGTAGTAGTTCGCGTTGTCGACACCTTTGAAGGACAGGGTCGGACCCTGATGATTGCCTTCGCAACTGTGGTTGTAGACGACGTCAATGATCACCTCGAACCCGGCTGTGTGCAGGGTTTTGACCATCGTCTTGAATTCCTTCGAGTTGCCCGAAGCCGAATAGCGCATCTCGGGGGCGAAGAAGCCGAGCGTGTTGTAGCCCCAGACATTGGACAGGCCGCGCTGAACGAGGTGGCGCTCGTCGACGTAGGCGTGCACCGGCATCAGCTCCACGGTGGTGACGCCGAGCCGCTTGAGATAGTCGATCACCGGCTGCGAGCCGAGTCCGGCATAGGTGCCGCGCAGGGGCTGCGGCACGTCGGGGTGGCGCATGGTGAAGCTGCGCACGTTGAGCTCGTAGACCACGGTGTCGTGCCAGGCGACGACCGGGCGGCGATCGTCGCCCCAGGTGAATGCGGAGTCGACGACCCGGCACTTGGGCATGAACGCCGCGCTGTCGCGCCGATCGAGCGAAAGGTCCTCGCGCCGGTGGCCGATCGTGTAGCCGTAGAGCTGGTCGCTCCAGCGCAGATTGCCGACGATCTCCCTGGCATAAGGGTCGACGAGCAGCTTGTGCGGATTGAAGCGGTGGCCGTCGTCTGGCCGGTAGGGACCGTGCACGCGATAGCCGTACACCATTCCCGGGCGCGCCTCGGGCAGGTAGCCGTGCCAGACCTGGTCAGTGCGCTCGGGTAGGGTGACCCGCTGACGCTCGCGCCGGCCGGATTCGTCGAAGATGCACAGCTCGACCTTTTCCGCGTGCTCTGAAAAGATCGCGAAGTTCACGCCTTCGCCATCCCAGTTTGCGCCGCGCGGATAAGCACGGCCCGGCCAGACCACGGTGATGCGAGACGGCTCTGCCAGCTTTTCGGCCACGAAAATCCTCACTCAATGTGTACGTTCGAACCGCGGTGCGCCGCTGGCGCACCGTCCTGCGCGAGTATGGCATGGCGCGTGTCAGTGCGCCGCCTGCGCCGCGCGCGCGGCACCCAGCAGCGGAAGACGCTCGTCGAGCACGACGTGCACTGGCATGCGCCGCGTGGCGTCGGCGAAGCGCGCCTTGTCGTTGAACGCGGTGATGAAGCCGCCGGCGCAAAGGCGCGACAGGATTTTCGGCGCGATGCCGCCGGCAACGAACACGCCGCCGCGCGCCATGACATTCAGTGCCTGGTCGCCGGCCGCCGCGCCGTAGCAGGCGATGAACAGGTCGAGCGCGGCGAGCGCCAGAGTGTCGCCGCGCTCGAGCGCATGACGCGTGACCGCCTCGGGCACGTCGCCCTCGGCGAGCTCGGCGCGCAGCGCCGGCGACTCGGGATGCGGCCCACGCTGGAGCAGGAAATCGTAGATTCGCATCAAGCCCCCGCCGGAGAGCACGTGCTCGAGGGTGACGCGCCCGACGCGCTCGTGCAGGTACTGCCAGAGCGCGATCTCCAGCTGCGTGCGCGGCGCGAATCCGGTGTGGCCGCCTTCGCTCGACAGCGGTCGGTCGCCGGAAACCTCGGGAATCAGGTAGGCAATGCCCAGACCGGTGCCGGCGCCAAGGATGACGCGCGGCGCATCGGCGCAGGGCTCGCCCGGCTGCAGAGTTGCGAGCGCACCGGTACCGAGCAGGTCGAGGCCATAGGCGGCGGCGGCGAAATCGTTGAGCAGTCGCACGCGTGGGATCGTGAAGGTCCGCGCGAGCAGCACTGCATCGACGGTCCAGGGGAGATTGGTGAGCTCGACGCGCTGTCCCACGATCGGTCCCGCGACGCCAAAACAGGCGGCACCGGGCGCCGGGCGCTCGCCGAGCGCCGTGCGCGCCTCGCGCAGAAAGCGTTCGATCAGGGGCTCGAGCGCGCGCTGATCGGCCGATGGGTAGCGCTGCTCGAAGATCGGCCCTGCAGCCGGATCTTCGAACAGCGCGAGTCGCGTTTTAGTGCCGCCGATGTCACCGGCCAGGATCATCCGGCGTCAGGGCCGGAAGATCTGTCCGATGCGCCGCGCGTGCGCCAGCGCTGAATCTGCTCTGCCGCCCAGTCGCGCCCGCCGAGCCCGAAGGCGAGGGCCAGGCCGAAGACGGCGCCCGCCAGGACGATCAGAAAGCTCTGGCGCACGATCTCGCCGCCGACGTTGACCTGGTCGAGCGCGATCAGGGCGACGAACACCAGGATCGCGTACTGCGCGACCCTGCCGAGGAACTCGGCATCCTGCATGCCGACGTTGCGGCCGTAGGTGACGACGGCGTTGCCGACGAAGCGCGCAAAGTAAGCGCCGAAGGCGAGGATTACCAGGGCGACGATGACCTTCGGCACGAACAGGACCACCTGGCCGAGCAGGTCGGTGATGTAAGTCAGGCCGAGACTGTTGAACGCGATGATCAGCGTGGCCAGCACGACGAGCCAGTAAATCACCAACGCCAAGATTCCGGTGGTATCGCTGCGGATTCCGCCCTGCGCGAGAAAACCGTCCATCCCCGAGCGCTCGGTGATCACGTTGAAGTTGACCGCGCGCAGGCCTTTGTCGACCGCCATCCGCGCGAGCTTGGCGAGCAACCAGCCGCCGATGACGACGGCAGCGGCAAGCGCCAGGCGCGGGAGAAAGTCCCCGACGTGGCCCAAAAAGACCCGCACCGGTTCCAGCATCACACTCACGTTTTCCATGATGATCTCCCCTCGTTATCCTGGTTTGCGTTGCAGTAGCGTTGCGCCGGCGCTTCTTACCGGCCGGCCAGTCCACCTCCGGCGAGCGCGAGGATTCCCTGGAGCGGAATACGCACCCAGCCCGGCCGGTTGTTGATTTCGTAGCGCAGCTCGTAGAGTGCCTTTTCGAGCTCGAACAACTCGAGCAGCCCGCGCGCGGCGGGGAAACTGCCGTACAAACCGCTGCCCGAGACCGCCTGCTCGTAGGCCTGCAGAAACACGCGCCGCGTGTCCCGCTCCCACTGCACGAGCAGCGCGTCGAGCCGACCGTCGCCCGCATGGTCCATGCTGTTCGCATGCATTGCCACCGTCCAGCGCGCATAGCTGAACGAGCGCAGCATGCCGGCGACGTCGCGCAGGGCACAGTGCTTCGCCCGGCGTTCCTCGAGCGCGCGCGCGGGTTCACCCTCAAAATCGGTGATCAGGAAATCGTTCTTCGAGAGCAGCACCTGGCCGAGGTGGTAGTCGCCGTGGTAGCGGGTCTTCAGCGTCGCACCGCCCCCGCGTCCGGCGGCCTCGATGCGCGCGAGCAGCGCCTCGCGCTCGACCAGCAGCGTGCGCGCCTCGTCGCGTGCCGGTGAGGGCATCTCGCCGCGATGGCGTTCGAGCAGCGCGAGCGTATCGACCGCCTCCTTCAGGACGCTGCCGCGCCACGCGGCGACATCTGCCTCGGCCACCGGTTCCGCGTCGAAGGCAGGGTCGCCTGTGCGCTGCCCGAACGCGACGTGCAGCTCGCCGGTGCGCTGGCCGAGCGTATGGATCAGCGCGAGATAGGCACCATGTGCGTCGGCGGCTGGCGACTCGGTCACGGTGCGCTGGCTTTCAACGTAGCGCTCGAGGTATTCGATCGTGTGCCCCCAGCCGTCGCCCTGGTTCGAGCAATAGGCCTGCAACAGGGCGAGCGTGGTGATCTCGCCGTCCGCCGTCACATGCTCGACCACGCCGGCCACCGGCACGCAATTCGGGAAGCGGGCGACCTCGGTGAGGTAGCGGCCGATCTCGAATTCCGGATTAACCCCAGATCGGATGCGGCGGTAGCCCTTGATGAACAGGCGCGAGCCGAGCGAGACGCCGGTGTTGCTGGTCTGCGCCGCGGTGCGTACGACCGGCAGCGCGGCGAGGTCGTCGCCGGCGAGGATCTCGTCGAATGCCTTGGTTGGCATAAAGCGGATCTCGCCGTGGCCGCTCGGCAGTGTGAGTCCGCCATGGACTGCAGCGACCAGTGCGCGCACGAACGGCTCGTCGGCGAACGCGTCGGCCATGACGCCGACTTCGGCCTGCTGGCGTACCCGGGCGAGCGTCGCCGGGGCGAGCGCCTTGACGCGCTCCTCGTCGTGGTCCTCCCAAGCGAGCGTGAGCGGGATGAAGTAGCGCGCCGCTTCGCCCTGCGCCTCGAGCTCGAACAAGCCAAGCAGCCAGGCGTGCTGGTCGCTCTTCCAAAGGCCATGCTCGACCAGCGCCGCACGCGCGACCGGCTCGCCCTTCGCCGCATACCAGCGCTGCGGCTCGATGAAGCGCGGCACGATCTCGGTCTCGAACACGCGACGCGCCTTTTCCGCGATGCCAATGCGCCAGGGCACCACGCGGTCGGGGAACAGGCTCGTCCAGCCGTCGAACAGCACGAGTACCGGCGCCTCGTCGCGCGCGAGGAACTCCTCGTGCCAATGCGGCACGGGAACGTCGGTCGCGAGCCGGAACCAGTAAAAGCCGTGCGCCGGCAGCGTGAGCAGGTAGGGCAGCTCGCCGATCGGCGGGAATGCGGTGCGCCCGAGCAGCTCGACCGGCACGCGCCCGCGGTAGCGCTTGAGATCCAACTCGACCGGCTGCGCCGAGCGGCCGAGGTTGGCGACGCAGAGGATTGCCTCATCGCCCAGCTCGCGCAGGTAGGCGAGGATCTTGCGATTCCCGGCGCGCAGGAAGGTGAGCTTGCCGCGGCCGAAAGCGCGCGAAGTCTTGCGCACCGCGAGCATGCGCCGCATCCAGTTGAGCAGCGAGCTCGGGTCGCGCGCCTGCGCCTCGACGTTGACCGCCTCGTAGCCGTAGATCGGATCCTGAATCGCGGGCAGGTAGAGACGCTGCGGGTCGGCGCGTGAAAAGCCGGCGTTGCGGTCGGGGCTCCATTGCATCGGCGTGCGCACGCCGTTGCGGTCGCCGAGGAAAATGTTGTCACCCATCCCGATCTCGTCGCCGTAGTAGATGATCGGCGAGCCCGGCATCGACAGCAGCAGGCTGTTCATCAGCTTGATGCGGTCCATGTCGTTTTCCATCAGCGGCGCGAGACGCCGGCGGATGCCGAGGTTGATCTTGGCGCGCGGATCCGCGGCATACATGCGGTACATGTAGTCGCGTTCCTTGTTGGTCACCATTTCGAGCGTCAGCTCGTCGTGGTTGCGCAGGAAGACGGCCCACTGGCAGCTATCCGGAATGTCCGGCGTTTGCTGCATGATCTCGACGATCGGGTGGCGGTCCTCGAGCGCAATCGCCATGTACATGCGCGGCATCAGCGGGAAGTGATAGGCCATGTGGCACTCGTCGCCGTTACCGAAGTACTCGCGCACGTCCTCGGGCCACTGGTTGGCCTCGGCGAGGAACATCTTTCCCTTGTAGCGCGTGTCGAGCGCGGCGCGGATCTGCCTCAGTACGGCGTGCGTCTCGGGCAGGTTCTCGTTGTTGGTGCCCTCGCGCTCGACCAGGTAGGGGATTGCGTCCAGCCGGAACCCGTCGACGCCCATGTCGAGCCAGAAATTCATGGTGCGCAGCACCGCCTTGAGGACGTTCGGGTTTTCGAAGTTGAGGTCGGGCTGATGGCTGAAGAAGCGGTGCCAGTAATAGGCCTTGGCGACCGGATCCCAGGTCCAGTTCGACGTTTCGGTGTCGGTGAAGATGATGCGCGTGCCGGCGTACTTCTGGTCGTTGTCGCTCCAGACGTAGTAGTTGCGCTTCGACGAGCCCGGCGGGGCGCGGCGCGCAGCCTGGAACCAGGCGTGCTGGTCCGAGGTGTGGTTGACCACAAGCTCGGTGATGACGCGCAGGCCGCGGCGGTGCGCCTCGCGCACGAACTGGCGGAAATCCTGGCGGGTGCCGTACTGCGGATGCACGTTGTGGTAATCGGCGACGTCGTAGCCGTCGTCCTTGAGCGGAGACGGATAGAACGGCAGTAGCCAGATTGTGTTGACGCCGAGTTCGCGCACGTAATCGAGCTTCGAGGTCAACCCGCGAAAATCGCCAATGCCGTCGCCGTTCGAATCGAAGAATGCCTTGATGTGCAGCTGGTAGATGACCGCGTCCTGGTACCAGAGGACGTCGTCCGCGGCCGCGGTCGCGGGGCTCGGTGCGGGCGTGGCAGTGGTTTCCGGCGCGTTCACAGCGGTGCTCGCTTACATGAAGTAGTCGAAATCGTGCTCGCGGTGCACGCGCCGGTGCACCCGGAAGATGTGCGCGGGGCTGCGCTGCGGATCGAGCTGGACGAAGTTGCGCGCCCCATGCCACAGGAAGCGCGCCCCGGTGATCAAGTCGTGCATCTGATACGGCATCGCGGGTTCGATCCCCAGCGCTGCCAGGTCGAGGTCGACCCAGCCCGAATGCGTGTTGTGCGGGTCGAGATTCACCACGCAGACGATCTGATTGGCGCCGTCCTCGGTCGACTTGGCATAGCAGATCAGCTGCTCGTTATCGGTCGGGAAGAAGCGCAGGCTCCAGTCGGCCTGCAGCGCGGGGTTGTCGCGCCGGATGCGGTTCACCCGCGCGATGAAGGCGCGCAGGCTGTCGTGCCGGTCGAGGTCCCAGTGGCGGACCTCGTACTTCTCGGAATGCAGGTATTCCTCGCTGCCCGGCTCGCGCGGCGCCGCCTCGAGCAGCTCGAAGGCAGGTCCGTAGATGCCGTAGCTCGCCGCCAGGGTCGCGGCGAGCGTCAGGCGCTGCATGAACGCGGGCCGCCCGCCGAACTGCAGCGTCTCGGTGAGGATGTCGGGCGTGTTCGGCCAGACGTTGGGACGGAAGTACTCGCGCCCGGGCCCTTGCGTGAGCTCGGTGAAATATTCAGTGAGCTCGTACTTGGTGTTGCGCCAGGCGAAGTAGGTGTACGACTGCGTGTAGCCGAGCTTGGCCAGGCGGTGCATTACCTTGGGCCGCGTGAAGGCCTCGGCAAGGAAGATGACCTCCGGGTACGCCTGCTTGAGCTCTGCGATCACCCATTCCCAGAACGGAAAGGCCTTGGTGTGCGGATTGTCGACGCGGAAAATCTTCACCCCGTGCCTGATCCAGAACTCGAACACGTTCTTCAGCTCCTCCCACAGCGCGCGCCAGTCCTCGGATTCAAAATCGAAGGGATAGATGTCTTGGTACTTCTTCGGCGGGTTCTCGGCATATTGCACCGTGCCATCGGGACGCCAGCGAAACCAGTTGGGATGCGCCTTGACGTAGGGGTGGTCGGGCGCGCACTGGTAGGCGATGTCGAGAGCGATCTCGATGCCGCGCGCGTTTGCGGCTTTGACCAGCGCATCGAAATCGTCGAGCGTGCCGAGATCCGGGTGGACCGACTTGTGCCCGCCTTCGACCGCGCCGATCGCCCAGGGACTGCCGACGTCGTCCGGCGCGGCGACCAGCGCGTTGTTCTTGCCTTTGCGCTTTTCGCGGCCGACGGGATGGATCGGCGGCAGGTAGAGCACGTCGAAGCCGAGTTCGGCGACATAGGGCAGGCGCGCGATGCAATCCTTCAGCGTGCCGTGGCGTCCCGCCTCGGGCGAGGTCGAGCGCGGAAACAGCTCGTACCAGGTGGAGTAGCGTGCGCGCGGGCGATCGACGAGCAGCGGCAGCTCGTCCGGCCAGCAGGTTTCCCGGCTGCGGTCCGGATAGCGCATCACCCGCTCGGCGAAATCGGCGTCCAGCGCAAGCGCCTTGAGTGCCTGGGCCTGCGGATCGCCGGCGCAACGCTTTGCATCCTGCTCGAGGCGGTTGGCCCAGTCGGTCAGCGCATCGCGATCCTCGCCCTGCGCGCGCAGCGCCGCGGCGCGCGCCAGGCCGGCGCCGATGCGCGCAGCGAGCGCGATGTCTTCGGGATCAGTGCGCCGCTCGAGCTCGTGGCGCCACGATAGGAAGTGGTCGACCCAGGCGACGACCGTATAAAAGTAGCGCCCCGGCGGCCCGGCAACGAAGCTCCCCCGCCACAGGTCGTTCACGTCGTGCGCCATCTCGACGTCCTGCCAAGGCGCGGCCGGATCGGCCGCGCGCCAGCGCAGCAGCACGCGCAGCGCGTCGTGCCCGTCGGTGAAGCAATCGGCCTCGACCGAGACAAGCTCGCCCTCGACGCGCTTGACCGCGAAGCGTCCGCCGTCGACGCAGGGGCGCACTGCGTCGACCACCGCGCGCACGCGGCCGTCGAAGTTTTGGTCCTGCGTCCGTGCATGCACGGCCTGGACGTCGTCCCTGAGGGTGGTCTTCGCCCTAGCCATGCGCGTCACCCTTGAGCATCACCGTCGCGAGCGGCGGAAGCGTGAGGCTGATCGACCAGGGCCGGCCGTGCGCCTGCACCGGCGCGGCCTCGACGCCTCCGAGGTTGCCCCAGCCCGCGCCGCCATACTCGCGCGCGTCGCTGTTCAGGACCTCGCGCCAGCTGCCGCCGAAAGGCACGCCGAGCACGTAGTTCGGGCGCGGCAGTGGCGTGAAGTTGCAGGCCACCAGGACGGGCGCGCCGCCGTCCTTCGGCTTGCGCAGGAAGGCGATGACGCTCGCTTCGTGATCGCTGCAGTCGATCCATTCGAATCCATCCTGCGCGAAATCGACCTCGAAGAGCGCCGGCTCATCGCGATAGAAGCGGTTCAGGTCGGCAACCCAGCGCTGCAGGCCCTCGTGCTCGGGCATTCCGGTGACCCACCATTCGAGCTGGTCGTCATGCGTCCACTCGCGGCGTTGGCCGAACTCGCAACCCATGAAGAGCATCTTCTTGCCCGGATGGCCCCACATGTAGCCGTACAGCGCGCGCAGGTTGGCGAACTGCTGCCAGGCGTCGCCCGGCATCTTGCCGATGAGCGAGCCCTTGCCGTGCACGACCTCGTCGTGCGAGAGCGGCAAGACGAAGTTTTCGTTGAATGCGTACCAGAGCGAGAACGTCAGCCGGTCCTGGTGAAACTTGCGGAATACTGGATCGTCCTTGAAATAGGCGAGGGTGTCGTGCATCCAGCCCATGTTCCACTTCATGCCGAAGCCGAGCCCGCCGAGATAGACCGGGCGCGACACCATTGGCCAGGCGGTCGACTCCTCGGCGATCGTGATCGCGTCGGGATGGTCGCGGTAGACCGCCTCGTTCATCATGCGCAGGAAGCCAATCGCGCCGAGGTTCTCCTTGCCGCCGTAGCGGTTCGGGATCCACTCGCCGTCATTGCGTGCGTAATCGAGATAGAGCATCGAGGCGACCGCATCCACGCGCAGCCCGTCGATGTGGTACTTGTCGAGCCAGAACAGCGCCGAGGAAAGCAGAAAGCCGCGCACCTCGTTGCGATCGTAGTTGAAGATGCTCGAGTTCCATTCCGGGTGAAAGCCCTGCTTGGGATCGGCGTGCTCGTACAGGTAGGTGCCGTCGAAATAGCCCAGGCCGTGCGCGTCGGTCGGGAAGTGCGACGGCACCCAGTCCAGAATCACGCCGATGCCGTTCTGGTGCAGGTGATCCACCAGGTACATGAAGTCCTGCGGCGTGCCGAAGCGCGCCGAGGGTGCGAAATAGCCGGTGGTCTGGTAGCCCCAGGAGCCGTAGAACGGATGCTCGGTCACCGGCATGAGCTCGACGTGGGTAAAGCCCATGTGCTGCACGTACTCGGCGAGCGCATGCGCGATCTCGCGGTAGCCGAGGAACTGGCCGTCGCTCGTACGGCGCCAGGAGCCCAGGTGCAGCTCGTAGACCGCCATCGGCGCATCGAGCGCGTTGCGCGCTGCGCGGTTGGTCATCCAGTCGGCGTCGCCCCAGTCATAATCCAGCGTCCAGGCACGCGAGGCCGTCGCCGGGGGGACTTCGCTATAGAACGCGTACGGGTCGGCCTTCTCGGACACATGCCCGCTTGCCTGCGAGACGATGCGGAACTTGTAGGCCTGGCCCTGGGCGACCCCGCGCACGCGGCCTTCCCAGATGCCACTCCCGTCCGGTCGCGCGGCGAGCGAATCGGCGTCCGGATTCCAGCCGTTCCATTCGCCGATTACCGAGACCGCGCGCGCGTTTGGCGCCCACACGGAAAACTGCGCACCGTCGCGGCTACTGTGCATCTGGCAGCCGAGGCCTTCGAACAACCGCCCGTGGGTGCCTTCGCGAAATAGGTAGACGTCGTGGTCGGTCAGCATGCGGTGTTGTCCAGATCCTTCCGGTTGCCGGTACGATCCGCGGCCGATGCTGCATGGAGGCTGCGCAATACTTCGTGCTGAGCTGGGAATCGCGCCGACGAATTGCGGGAGCGACGTATTTTACCAAAGTGGCTCTGGTGTTTCGAACCGACTCCTGTATCGCCGTGTGCTGCGCTAATCTATTGAGCCCCATGGACTTGTCTTGAAATTGTGATGCGCACCGAAATGTTGCATTCGGCGGAAACCATACCGAAGTTGGTCGAAGGGCCTTCCGCATGGACCGGGCGCGAGTTGCGCACGCGCGAATCGGATTGGGTCATTCGTTTGACACCGACACATTGCGCCGAGCTCGACGCGGCGATCCGTGCGTTTCAGTCCGCGGGACTTCCGCTCGCGACGATTGCGCCCGAACAGTTTTTGCTGCCCACGCTCGGGCCCGTGTTGCGCGCTGTTCTCGACGAGCTGCTCGATGGCCGCGGCTTCGTGCTGCTGCGCGGATTCGAAGTCGAGCGCTACGCCCGCGAAGCGCAGGCGATTGCGTTCATGGGACTCGGCAGTCACCTCGGCGTGCCGCGCTCGCAGAACGCCAAGGGGCATTTGCTCGGTCACGTCAAGGATCTCGGGCTCGACGTCAGCGACCCGAACGTGCGCTATTACCAGACGCATCGCAAGCTCGAGTACCACACCGATTCCTGCGACATCGTCGGCCTGCTCTGCCTGAAGACCGCGAGGGCGGGCGGCGAGAGCTTCATCGTGAGCTCGATGACGCTGTACAACGAGGTGCGCCGGCGGCGCCCCGACCTGGTTTCCGCGCTGTTTCGGCCGTACCCCACCGACCGGCGCGGCGAGGTGCCCGAAGGCATGCAGCCCTGGTTCGACATGCCGATCTTTCACTGGCACGCGGGGCGGCTCAGCTGCATCTACGTGCGCCAGTACATCGAGTCGGCGCAGCGCAATTTCCCGCAAGCGGCGCGCCTCACGCCGCAGCAGGTCGAGGCCATGGACCTGCTCGACGCCCTTGCAAACGACCCGGACATCCACCTGTCGATGGCCTTTCAGCCCGGCGACATGCAGTTCCTGCACAACCACGTGATCCTGCACTCGCGCAACGACTTCGAGAACTGGCCTGAGCCGGAACGTCACCGCCATCTGCTGCGCCTCTGGCTCGCGCCGGCGCGCGGCCGGCCGCTGCCCGAGGTTTTCGCGCCGCGCTATGGCGGCGTGACGCCCGGCGCGCGCGGAGGTATTGTCGTGCGCGGGACGCGGCCGACGGTGCCGATGGAGGCCGAATAGGCGCTGCGGCGAGGGCGGCAAGGGGCCGCCAGCGCCAGCCGCCAAGCCCTGACCGCGCGCGGTGTACGCTGCGCGGTCGAATCGCGATGCAGCCGTCCCCCCAGCTCCGGCGCGCCCTGTCGCTGCCGCTGATCACGCTCTACGGCCTCGGGTCGATCATCGGTGCCGGGATCTACGTGCTCGCCGGCAAGGTGGCGGGCGTGGCCGGCATGCACGCTCCGCTTGCGTTCCTGCTGGCCGGCCTGGTTGCGCTGTTCACCGCGCTCAGCTTCGCCGAGCTCGCCGCGCGCTATCCGAAGAGCGCCGGCGAGGCGCTCTACGTGCACGAAGGATTCGGCTGGCGCGGGCTCTCGCTGACGGTCGGTCTGGCGCTCGCCACCGCCGGCGCCGTGTCGTCGGCGACACTCGCCAACGGCTTCGTCGGCTACCTCCACCTGTTCGTCCCGGCGCCGCGCTGGCTGATCATCGGCGCGCTGGTGCTCGCGCTCGGACTGCTCGCGGCCTGGGGAGTGTTCGAATCGGTGCTCGTGGCAACCGTGACCACGCTCATCGAGGCCGCCGGCCTGCTGCTCATCATTGGCGTGGCGAGCCCCAGCCTCGCGGAGCTGCCGGCGCGCCTGCCCGAGCTGCTGCCGCCGATGCAGCCCGCGCTATGGACCGGAATTCTGCTCGGTGCGTTCCTCGCGTTCTACGCTTTTCTCGGCTTCGAGGACATGGTCACGATGGCCGAGGAGGTGCGCGAGCCGCGTCGCAACCTGCCGATCGCCATCCTGCTCGCGACCGGCGGCGCGACGCTGCTCTACATGCTGGTCGCGCTGGTCGCGGTGCTGAGCGTGCCCCCCGCCGAGCTCGCGCGCTCGGACGCGCCGCTCGCCGTCATCTACGAGCGTGCGACGCAGACCTCGCCCTGGTTCATCGGGCTCGTGGGCCTGATTGCGGTGATCAACGGCGCGCTGATCCAGATCATCATGGGCTCGCGCATTCTGTACGGGATGGCGCGCGAGGGCTGGCTGCCGGGCGCGCTCGGCAGGGTGCATCCGCGTACTCAGACGCCGCTCGCGACCACTGCGCTGATGGCAGTCGCGGTGCTCCTGCTCGCCCTGTGGCTGCCGTTGGTGACCCTTGCGAAAGCGACCAGCGCAATCCTGCTCGCGGTATTCACGCTGGTGAATCTCGCGCTCGTGCGCATCAAGCGGCGCGCGCCGGCTCCCGAGGGAGCGCTCGCGCTCCCGCTCTGGGTGCCGGTCGTCGCGCTCATTTTGACGCTCGCGATTCTCGGCTTTGAGCTGCTCGCCGCCTAGGCGGCGGAGCCTTTACTCGACGAGCGGAATGCCCGAGGCGAGCTCGTAGCGCACCGCCGCGCGGATCTTGCTCTCGATCTGCAGGTACCGCGCGACCACCTTGCCCGGCAGCACCTTGCCGAGCTTGTCGGCCAGGCGCTTGCGGCCGGCGGCCTCGGATTGCTCGATCGCGATCGATTCCTTGATCAGCTTGCTGGCGAGCGCGTCGGTCACCGCGCCCTTCGCGTCGGCGTCGGCGTAGTCGAGGATTACCTTGGCGAGGCGCTTGTTCAGACCGGCGAGCTCCTTCTGGTAGGCATCGTAGATGGGCCAGAACTTCTTCGCCTGCGCCTCGGTCAGCTGCATGTTGGCCGCGACGACCAGCTTTTTGTCGGCCTTGATCTTGTCGCGCAGGATCTGCATGTTGGTGTCGGCGGAGGACTTGTCCTGCGCAAGTACGGGGGCGGTGCACGCGACGCCGAGTGCGAGCGCAAGGGCTGCGATGAGCTTCATGTGACGGAGACTCCTGAGTCTGTAGTAGTTCTGGAAACCCGCGCGCGCCGGGGTCGCGCGACCTGCGAGGTCGCGACTCTACCAGACCACCCGTTCCTCTGAAACGGGCGCCTGATTGAGGCACGTGACGAGCGCGATTTTACGCACCGGCAAGGCGGCGCTAGCATCGGGCGGCTCGCGCAGGCGAGCGGATCGCGGGCGGCGGGAGGGCGTCCGCGGGACTCTGAACTGGTGTGACAACTGAGGAGAGCCGCCACCATGAGGCTTCAGGGATGGCTTTGTGTCGCGATGCTGTGCGCTGCAATTCCGTTTGCAGATCCGGCGCTCGCCGACGACGTGCTGGTCATGAAGAACGGTGACCGGATTACCGGCACGGTCAAAAAGATCTGGGACGGCAAGCTGCATATCGAGCCCGCGTATTCGGGCGAAATCGCGGTCGACCTCGACAAGATCAAGACGATAAACGCACGGCGCGACTTCGCGTTCGAGCTATGGAGCGGGGAGAAATTCACCGGCCAGTTCGGCGTCGACGCGCAGGGCAGACAGGTCCTGGTGCGTGACGGCAAAGAGGCGCCGCTCGACCTGGCGAAGGTCGAGGAGCTCGCGGAGCCGAAGAAGCACTTCGACTGGAAAGCGCGCGTCGACCTCAACGCGGACAGCTCGTCTGGCAACTCCGACACGACCAACGTGCTCGGGCAGGCCTACGGCATGGTCCGGTTCGGGGACCACCGTCACGAGGGCAGGTTCGCCATCGACTACCAGAAGAAGGACGGCACCGAGGTCAAGAACCAGCTCGACCTGGGCTACGACTACAACTGGCTGTTCGACCCGAACTGGTTCTTCACCGCCTCGGCCGCGTACGAGCGCGACCCGATTGCCGATCTGAACGAACGAATCACGCTTGGCGCCGGCCTCGGCTACCAGTTCTACGACGACGCGTACCGCTTCCTCAAGGTTTCGTTCGGTCCGGCATTCGTCCACCAGGATCAGGGCGGCGCCACGACCGACACCGGGGCGGCGCAGTGGCGGCTCGATTTCCGCCACAAGTTCTATCGCAAGAAGTTCGAGTTCTTCCACCGCGAGGATTTCCTGCTCTATACGGGCGGGACGAAGAACCGGGTGTTCAATACCTCGACCGGCCTGCGCATGGACATTGTCGATGGCTTCTACACCAACCTGCAGTTCGACTACGACTACGAAAGAAGGCCGGCACTGGGCAAGAAGCATTACGACTCCCAGTTTCTGCTCGGGGTGGGGCTTAAGTTCAATTAGCGACTGGGCTCCGGCGCCTCGCGCATTGTCATTGCGCATGCGCCGGAACTTTGCGCGCTGCTCGCACCTAACTCGGTGTAATCTTTCGTCCGCGCCTATTTCGCACGGCGCTCGCCGGCGACAGCACTACAAATCATGAAACTCCGGAGCAGCCTGCGCGCGCACTGTGTTGCCGCGGTGGCGCTGATTGTGTTCTCGATCGCGAGCGCGCAGGCTGCCGAGCCGGAATACGCGGTGCAAATTGATGCGCCCAAAGACCTGCGCACGCTGCTCGAGAACAACCTGCGTGTCGTGCGCGTGGTGCGCAAGGGGACCACCGAGCGCCGCTTCCGGCGCCTGACCGACCGCGCCGAGATCGAGATCCGCGAGCTCCTCGCCACCGAGGGCTACTTTTCGCCAACCGTCAAGCTCGACATGGAGAAGGGCGAGCGACGCTGGATCGCGCGCTACACCGTTCAGCCCGGTATGCCCTCGCTGGTGAAAACGGTCGAGATCAGGTTTCGGGGCCAGATCATTGAGGATCGCTGGGACAACGCAAAGCGCCGGACCGAGCTGCGCACGGCCTGGCCGCTCCAAGTCGGCAAGCGCTTCCGGCAGGCGGACTGGAACGCGGGCAAGGACGGCCTGGTGCGCGCGCTGCTCGACGAACGCTACCCGCTGGCCCGGGTGGCGGAGAGCGAAGCGCGCGTCGATCCGGACGCGCGCAGCGTGGCGCTCAGCGTCGTCGTCGACAGCGGGCCCGCGGTCACGCTCGGGACGCTGCGCATTTCGGGGCTCGAGCGCTACCCCGAGTCGCTCGTGCGCGACCTGAACCGCATCGCGCCGGGCACCCCGTACAGCCAGAAGAAGCTCTCGGACTTTCAGCGCGACCTGCTCGAGTCGAGCTATTTCACGTCGGCCTTCGTAACCGCCGACGTCGACGCCGCGCGCCCGGACGACGCGCCGATCGACGTCACGGTCGTCGAGGCGCCGCGGCGCCGGATCAAGCTGGGCGTCGGCTACAGCACCGACGTCGGCTTCAAGGCCGAAACCGTCTATACCCAGCGCGAGTTCTTCACGCTTCCCTGGCAGTGGACCTCGGGACTGCGCTTTGCGCAGCGTGAGCAGGGCGCTTTTTCCGAGGTGCTGACCCCGCGCAACGCCGAGGGCCATCGCTACGGGGTCGGCCTGCTCTTCCTGCGCACCGACATCCAGAATGAAACGACGCGCAGCGTGACGGCGTTGATCCGCCGCCTGACGCCGGGCCGCGAGCAGGAATCCGAGATCGGTTTGGCGCCGATCCAGGAAAACAAGAACATCGGCGACGTCACGACGGAGAACCTGCTGTCGGTGCCGGTCTACGTCAGCTGGACGCGGCGCAAGGTCGACGACCTTCTGAGCCCGCGCAAGGGCTGGCTGCTCAACCTGCAGGCGGCCGCGGCGCTCGACGGGGCGCTGAGCGACGAAAGCTTTTTCAACGCGCGTGGCAAGCTGGCCGCCTTCCTCCCGGTGGGCAAGCGCGACACGCTGATCGGGCGCCTCGAGCTGGGCCGTACCTGGGCATCGGATCCGCAGAAGGTTCCCTCGACCTATCTGTTCCGCACCGGCGGCGCGAGCACGGTGCGCGGATACAGCTACGAAAGTCTCGGCGTCAAAGTCGGCGATGCGACGACCGGCGGGCGCGTGCTCGGTGTGGCGAGCGCCGAGTACGTGCACATGCTGACCGACGAGTATGGAATTGCCGCGTTCATCGATGCCGGCGATGCGGCGAGCACGTTGCATGACTACGACGTGAAACTCGGCTACGGCATCGGCTTTCGCTGGAGGAGTCCGATCGGTCCGCTCGCGATCGACGCGGCCTACGGAGAGGCGGTGGACGACTACCGGGTTCACCTGCAGGTGGGATATACGTTCTGATGGACGCGCCGCCGCAATCGCCGCCACGCCGCCGGCGCTGGCCCTGGGTCGCTGCCGGGCTGATCGTGCTGTTGCCCGTTGCGGTTTTGATCGCGTTCCTGCTGTGGAGCCGGACCGAGCAGGCGCTCGCGACGACTGTCGCGCTTCTGGAACGCGCGAGCGGCGGTCGGGTCGAAATGCGGGGCGTTGCCGGCACACTGTACGGACCGATCTCGATCGGGCAGCTCCGGGTGCGCGATGCGCGCGGTGAAGTGCGCGCCGAAGCAGTCACGCTCGACTGGTCGCCGCAGGCCTTGCTCGCCGCGACGCTGCGGATCGATCGGCTGAGTGCGAACGCGGTCTCGGTCACGCCGGCCGGCTCCGCCGGCGCGAGCGCAGCGCTTCCGGGTACGCTGCGCCTGCCGCTGCGTGTCGTGCTGGAGGATCTGAGGATCGAGCGGCTGACGGTCGCGGGTGACAAGGCGATCGAGTTCGCGCCGGTCGTCGGCTCGGCGACCCTGGGCCTGACGCGTCACCGTCTTGCGCTGCACGGGCTCGGCACGCCCTGGGCGCGCGTCGATGCCGAGCTGTCCCTGGGCGCGTGGGTTCCGTACCGGGTCGATGGTCGCGTGCGCTTGAGCGCGATCCGCGCCCTGCCGCTGGAATCGGTCGATCTGCAACTGGGCGGCCGCCTTGCGCGCCTCGAACTCGACGCGGACC
The DNA here is from genome assembly GCA_022340705.1 of Betaproteobacteria bacterium. Lineage (GTDB taxonomy): Bacteria > Pseudomonadota > Gammaproteobacteria > Burkholderiales > SG8-39 > SG8-39. Next base: position 4,090 of record JAJDNJ010000150.1, on the reverse strand, counting down.
TCAAGGGCAGCTGGCTCTCCGGCCGCGCGAAGTCGGTCATTGCGCCTTTCGAGCGCGAGCCGCTGCGCGGCACCACCATTGCATTGCGCGACGTGAATCTTGCGGCGCTCAATCCGCTTTTGCCTGCGACACGCGTCGCGCTCGATGCGAAGCTCGCGTTCGCGGACGGGGCGCTGAGCGGCCCGGCGTCGGCGACGAACGCCCTCGCGGGCCGCATCGATGACGCGCGCATCCCGATCTCCGAGTTGCGCGGCAGGTTGCGCTTCGACGGCACGCAATTGCGGCTCGAGTCGCTGGCGGTCGCGCTCGCCGGTGCCGGCCGGGCGCAGGGCCGCGCCGAGCTTGGCCCACAGGGCTACGCCCTCGAGCTCGCGACCGACGGGCTGCAACTCGATCGGCTGCACGGATCGCTGCGCGCGCTGCGCCTCGCCGGTCGCGTCCACCTCACCGGGGACGATGCGGGCGAGCGCCTCGAAGCGCAACTCACCGAGGGGGACTACGCGCTGGCGCTCAGCGCGCGGCGCGCGGATACGCGCGTTACGCTGGAATCCGCGACACTGCGCGTGCCCGGCGGCGAGATTGCCGCACAGGGCCAGCTGCAGCTCGACGACGCACGCGGCTTCACGTTCAGCGCCCGACTGAAGGATTTCGATCCGGCGGGCTTCGTGGCGCTGCCGGCGACGCGTCTCAGCGGAAGCGTCGCGGCGAAGGGCAGCCTGCATCCGGCGTGGCGCGCCGACGTGAACGTCCGGCTCGCCGACAGCCGCTTCGTGCAGGCGCCGCTCAGCGGCGAGGGAACGCTGAGCGTGAGCGCAGGGCGCGTCGCCGTGCAGAAAGCGTCGCTCGCGGTGGGCGCCAATCGGGCGAGCGCGAACGGTCGCCTGGGCACGCCGGGCGATCGGCTAAACGTGAGCCTCGATGCCCCGAAGCTCGACGAGCTCGGTCTGGAGGCAAGCGGCGCGTTGCACGCGAACGGCTGGATCGGGGGTAGCCGGGCGAATCCGGCGTTCGCGGTCGATGCCCGGGGGCGCGAGCTGGCGTTTCGCGGGATGACCGCCGCAACGCTGTCGCTCAGCGCGCGCGCGCCCGAGGGCGTCCAAGCCAAGCTCAGCATACGCGCCGCGCTGGGCAAGCTGCAGGCGCTGGGGCGAACGCTTGCCCGGCTCGAGGCGACGCTCGAAGGCACGCGCGCTCAGCACAGCCTGCGCGCCGCGATCGACGATCCGGCATTCGCGGCGCGCCTGCTCGCGCGGGGTGGCCTGAACGACGCCGGCGGCTGGGACGGGCGGCTCGAGACACTCGAAGCGGATCGACCGCATCGCGCGCATCTGGTCGAGCCGGTCGCGCTGCGCTGGCGCCCGGATCGGCTCGAAGTCGGCGCCGGGCGGCTGGTGATCGCGAGCGGTGAGCTGCGCTTCGAGCAGTTGGTCGCGGGCGGCGGGACACTGTCGACGCGCGGCCGGCTCGAGCAGGTCGCGCTGGCCGATTTGCTTCCGCCTCCGGGTCCCGCGGCGACCTTCGAGACCGACCTCGTGGTGAGCGGCGCCTGGGACATTCAGGCCGGCAAAACGCTGAGCGGCAGTCTTCAGCTCAGGCGCGACCGGGGCGACGTCATGCTGACGGGCGACCATCTGCTGCCGCTCGAAATCAGCGAGATGCGGCTCGACGTCAGCGCGCGCGCCAACGCGATCGAAGCAACGCTGCGCGGGCAGGGCGCCAAGATCGGCACGCTGGAGGCCGACCTGCGCACGACCGCGCAGCAGCGCGCTGGCGCATGGCTGATCGTCCCCGACGCGCCTCTGGTGGGGCGTGCGCGTTTCACGATTCCGAGCCTGTCCTGGCTCGGACGGCTGATCAATCCGCAGCTGCGCACCGGCGGGAGCGTCTCCGGCCAGTTCTCCCTGGACGGCAGCTTGCGCGCGCCGCGCCTGCAAGGCGCGCTGGACGGAGAGAAGCTGCGCGTACGCTACGGCTCGGCCGGCGTACGGCTACGCGACGGTCAGATGAAGATCGAGCTCGCGCAGGACCGAGTCATCTTCCGGCGCGTCGCCTTCCACGGCGACGAGGGCACGCTCACTGCAAGCGGTTCAGCGACGCTCGCCGGAGGACATGCGCAGCTCGACCTCGAGGTGCACGCCGACAAGCTCGCCGCGGTGCGGCGCGACGACCAGCAGCTCGTGGTGAGCGGCACCGGGCATGTGCGCTCGCGCGACGGCAAGCTCGCGCTCGAGGGTGCGTTCACCGCCGACCGCGGGCTGATCGAGCTGCGCCCCGAGGACGCGCCGCGGCTGTCCTCGGACGTCGTGATCGTGACCGAGCAGCCGAAGACGCAGGCGCTGCCCGAGCGCCTGCGCCTCGACATGACGCTCGATTTGGGCAAGGCGTTCTACGTGCGCGGCCAGGGACTCGAGGTGCGCATGGAGGGCAGGGTCCGCGTCACGCTGGAAGAGGGCGAGGTCCGCCCACATGCGCGCGGCAGCGTGCGCGTGGCCGAGGGGCACTACACGGCCTATGGCCAGCGGCTCGCCATCCAGAGAGGCGTGCTGCTGTTCGACGGGCCGCTCGATAACCCCAAGCTCGACATACTCGCGGTGCGCAAGGGCTTGCAGGTGGAAGCCGGCGTCCTGATCAGCGGGAACGCCCTGTCGCCGCACACCGCGCTGTACTCGAACCCGCCGGTGCCGGACTCGCAGAAGATGCAATGGCTCGTGTTCGGCGGCGGGCCGGGGAGTGCCGGCGACGCCGATTTCGGCTTCTCTGGCCGAACCCAGCAGCGCGAAGAATTCGTCAGCGTCGGCGCGCAGTTGGCCGCCGCGGTCTACGTCAGCGTGGGTCAGAGCGTGCGCAATGCCGACAGCTTCGTGCAGGCCACCATCGACCTGACCGAGCGCGTGGCGGTCCAGGGGCGCACGGGTTCCGAGAACGGGGTCACGCTCATCTATACCTGGGCGTTCGACTGAGCGACGCTGGCGCAATGCGTTGTGCCGCGAAGGGGCATGCGCCTTGTCGGGCCGTGGTGACGAACCCGATCGCGCGGTACAGAGGCGCGTTCCGATCGGCAGGGCAAGTGTGAATTAGTTCTGCTCGCCGGCGCGGGCTCGGCGCTACCATTTCCGGGCGCTGTCGTCACGAGTCTGCACCGGAGGCCACTATGCACTTCCTCACCATACTTCTGCTGATCATCGGCGTGATGGTCACCATGACCGCGGGTGCGGTCGGCGTCTCCTACCTGCTGGGACGCCTCTTCTATACGCAGGAAGCCGGGTATCCGGTGCCGCTGCCTTCGGAAGAGAGTGCGCGCTACGCGGCCGATGCCGAGTGGTACGCAAGCCTGCCGCCCTGGAAGCAGCTGCTGAGCGCGGGCTGGTGGTGGACGAACCGCGTGATCTGGGCGACCCGGGGCTATCGCTAACCGCGCCACGGCATCGCCGTGATGATGGGTCGCGACTCCGTCGCGTGCTGCGTCGGACCTGACCACGGCGCGATCAATCTGCGCGAAAACTGACCGCGGCGATTTCACGGTCTACGCGAGGAAACCTCCCCGATGCACGATCCGAAATGGGCACGAACTGCACTGGTTCGTGCTCGCTGGCTCTTCGCGCGGCGTATCGCGAGTCGCCAGCCGGAAATTCCAGAGGACGGGCAGCGCGGCATCCAGGCGGTTCTGGAAGACAACGCGACGACCCTAACGTCCATACCGGGGGTCGTGGGTACCGCTTTGGGCGAGTGCTCGGATGAGCCTTGCATCAAGGTCTTCGTCGCGCGAAGGACCGCTGAACTGCTCGAACAGGTTCCGTCCACGCTCGAGGGGTACCCGGTCGCGGTCGAGGAGACCGGAGAGATTCTCGCCCGCGATTCAGAATGATCTGACCGGCGGCGCCGGCTCAGGCTGCGCCCAGGGGCTGCCCCGGATCAGACTTTCGCATCAGCGCCTTTTTCCATCGCCACTCCCAAGGGGGCACCGGACTCGCGTCCGCCCAAAACCCCCATCGGCGCCGCCGCGCTTCATTTTCAGCGAATTCGTACCGCTGTCGATCTTCGAGCGACTGCTCGTCGGCGTACTTGCGGTACCACCATGCGAACCCGACGC
>JAJDNJ010000070.1 GCA_022340705.1 Betaproteobacteria bacterium | reverse complement strand
CCGGCGGCGCGGTGGTGCCGTTCCTCGATCCGGGCAAGCCCTGGGACGGCAAGCTGATTTCGGCGTCGAACACTTTCGTCACCGGCGTCGGCGCGACCACCACTTACCCGGACTACAAGCCGGCGCCGTTCATCGTCGCCTCGAAAGCCGACGGCATCGACGTGGTGACCGTGGTCACCGAGGGCATCTTCAGCTACTGCGGCCTGAAGCTGAAGATCGACACCGACCGCTTTCTCGGCCCCGAGCAGTCCGCGGTGCGCGTCGCCGGGGAGCAGGTCGGCCATGTCACCACCGCCGAGTACGGCTCGCAGATGCTCGCGCTCGGCGGGGTGCGCCACCTCACCGGCGGCAGCAAGAAGGAAGGCAACGTCACCTGCGAGGCGATGCTCAATCTCGCCAACCGCGAGCCCGTCGACCTCGCGATCGACGGCGGCGCAAGCCTGCGCGTGCAGGCCGGCGCGCCGCCGATCGTCAACGGCGAGCAGGAAATTCGCATGCGCGTCGGCTGCGGCTCGGCGACGATCGGCATCTTCGCCAGGCAGTGGCTAGGACACGCCGACGAAGTGATTGTGGTCGACGACCACATCACCGGCGTGCTCACCGAGCACCAGGCCGGGCGCTTTCTCGACATGCGCCCCGCCGGGATCCGCGTGCGCGGCCGCAAGTCCACGCCGGGCCGCTATTTCAAGGTCGCCGAGCCCGGCCAGGGCTGGGGCGGCACCGACATCACCGACCCGCTTTCGATCATCGAGAAGATCGATCCCAAGACGGCATGGCCCGGGCTGCGCCTGCTGATGGTGTCGACCACGGGCGAGGACGCCGAGTACTTCGTGCTCGACGAGGGTTTGCGGCCGGTCAAGGCGCCGATGCCTGCGCCGCTGCGCGTGGTTGTCGAGCGCATCGCCGAGAACTGCGAGCCGGCGCTCACCACGGTGCTCTTCATGGGCGGCGCGGGCGGCAGCCTGCGTGCCGGGGTCACCGAGAACCCCGTGCGCCTGACGCGCTCGGTGAGAGATCTCGTCACGCGCGTCACCTGCGGCGGCGCCCCTGTATACATATGGCCGGGCGGCGGCATCACCCTGATGGTCGACGTGCTGCGCATGCCCGAGCACTCGTTCGGCTACGTGCCGACGCCCGCGCTGGTGCTGCCGATCGAGTTCACCCTGCCGCTCGAGGCTTACCGCGCGATGGGCGGACATGTGCAGACCGCCGTGCCGCTGGAGGCGGTGCTGCGCGACGCGCGCTGGCGCGCCGAGGGCTGGCGCGACGAAAACCCCTGGCCGGTCGCTGGCGACTGATGCAGCCCGCGGTCTGCGTGCGCCTCGCCGACGGGCGCCTCCACTGCCAGCATGGGCCGATCGACGTTCTGATCGAAGCCTGGGGCGAACACAGCGAGGTCGCGCGCGCCCATGCCCAGGCGGAAGCGCGCTTCCGGACGATTCTCGATGCGCTCGTCGCAGAGCTGCCCGCCCTGCGCTCGCCAGTTCGTCCCGACACGCCGGCGTTCGCCGGCCCGGTCGCGCGCCGCATGCACGCCGCGGTCTCGCCCCACGCGGGCGTATTTATCACCCCGATGGCCGCAGTCGCCGGCGCGGTGGCCGACGAAATTCTTGCCGCCCTGCGCCACGGTCGCCGCCTTTCCAAGGCGATCGTCAACGACGGCGGCGACATCGCCTTTCACCTCGCCCCGGGCGCGCGGCTGGCGACCGGAATCGTTGCCGACATCGCCGCGCCCGCGCTCGATGCGCTTGCGTCGATCGACGCGGCAAGCCCGGTGCGCGGCATCGCCACCTCCGGCTGGCGCGGCCGTTCGCAGTCGTTCGGTATCGCCGACGCGGTGACCGTGCTCGCGCGCAGCGCCGCCGAAGCGGATGCCGCGGCGACGCTGATCGCCAATGCCGTGAATGTCGATCATCCATCGATTCGCCGTGCGCCGGGGCGCGCGCTGCGCGAGGACAGCGACCTCGGCGATCGCCTGGTGACGGTCGAGGTCCCGACGCTCGCGCCTGCCCACATCGACGCTGCACTCGACGCAGGTGCGCAATGCGCCGAGCGCATGCGCCGCGCCGGACTGATCGAAGCATCGCTCCTCCTGCTGCAGGGACGCGCGCGCCGCGTGCACGGAGCCGTGCCGCTCGGCCGCGCCGCCTGAGCGCCCGGGGACGACCGCCATGGCGCGCTGGATCGCGGGCATCGATGTGGGCGGCACCTTCACCGACCTGATCGCGCTCGATCCCGCCTCGGGCGAGACGCGCATCGCCAAGGTGCCGACCACGCCCGACAACCAGGCCTTCGGCGTGCTCGCCGCGCTTGACGAAACCGGACTCGATCTCGCCGAACTTTCGCTCATCGTGCACGGCACGACGACCACCACCAACGCGCTGCTCGAGCGCAAGCTGGCGAAGACCGGCCTGATCACCACCCAAGGCTTTCGCGACGTGCTCGAGCTCGGCCGGCGCACGCGGCCGACCTCGTACGGCCTCACCGGGCGCTTCGAGCCGCTTATCCCGCGCGAGCTGCGCCTGGAGGTGCCCGAGCGCATGGACGCCGCCGGCGAGGTCGTCGCCCCGCTCGACGAGCCGGCCCTCGCGCGCGCGGTGACCGCGCTGCGCGACGCCGGCTGCGAGGCGCTGGTCATCCACTTTCTCCACAGCTACATCAACCCGGCGCACGAGCTGCGCGCCGCCGAGCTGGCGCGCGGGCAGTGGCCGAACGCCTACGTCACCGCGGGCCATGCGGTGCTCTCCGAATACCGCGAGTACGAGCGCGGCGTCACCGCGGCGGTCAACGCCTCGGTGCAGCCGGTGCTCGATCGCTACCTCGAGCGCCTCGCGCATGAGCTGCGCGCGCGCGGCTTCACGCGCGACCTGCTCGTCATGCAGGGCAACGGCGGCACGGTGGCCGCCGAGCTCGCGGCGAAGAGCGCGGTCAACACCGTGATGTCGGGTCCCGCCTCCGGGATCATGGCCGCGGCGTTCACCGCATCGGCGGCGGGCTTCCCGAACGCGATCACCTACGACATGGGCGGCACCTCGACCGACGTCGGGCTCATTCGCGACGGCGTGCCGCAGGTCTCCTCCGAGCTCGAGATCGAGTACGCGATGCCGGTGCACGTGCCGATGGTCGACGTGCACACCATCGGCGCCGGCGGCGGATCGATCGCGCAGATCGGCGAGGACGGCATGCTCAAGGTGGGCCCGCAGAGCGCGGGCGCGCAGCCCGGGCCGATGTGCTACGGACGCGGCGGAGCCGAGCCGACGATCACCGACGCAAACCTCGTCCTTGGGCGCCTGAATCCGGAGCATCTTCTCGGTGTCAGCGGACGCGCCGACGTCGACGCGGTGCGCAGCGCGCTCGAGGCGCGCTTCAAGGGGCCGTTCGGATTCGACGCCACCGCGGCGGCGGCGGCGATTCTGCGCATCGCCAACGATCGCATGGCGGGTGCGATCCGCATGGTCTCGCTCGCGCGCGGCCACGATCCGCGCGATTTCGTGCTTTTTCCCTTCGGCGGCGCCGGCCCCCTGCACGCCGTCGCGCTCGCGCGCGAGCTTGGCATTCCCCGGCTGCTCGTGCCGGCGCGCCCGGGCATTACCAACGCGCTCGGCTGCGTGGTCGCCGATTTGCGCCACGACTACGTCAACACCGTGAACAAGCCGGTGCCGGCGCTCGACATGGACGAGGTGCACGCAATCCTCGCGCAGCAGTCGGCCGACGGCCGGCGTCTGCTCGAGCGCGAGGGCATCGCGATCGACCAGGTACGCGACCTGGTCTCGGCCGACATGCAGTTCCAGGGCCAGAGCCACATCCTCAGCGTGCCGCTCGCCGGTCCCGCGCCCACGCGTGAGGAACTGCAGCAGGCCTTCGACCGCGCCTACTGGGCGCGCTTCGGCGTCGAGTTGCCCGAGATCCGCGCGGTGCTCGTCAATTTGCACACCGCGGTGATCGGCGTGCGCCCGAGGATCGACCTCGCCGCGCTCGGCCGCGGCGCGCTTGCGCGGGACAGCGCCGGCGCGCGGCTCGGCGAACGCACGGTGTGGTTCGACGGCGGCTGGCGCGAGACGCCGGTCTACGCGCGCGACGAGCTGCCGCTCGACAAGGAACTCGCCGGCCCGGCGATCGTCGAGCAGCTCGACTGCACCACGGTGCTCGAGCCCGGCTGCCGCGCACGGCTCGACCGGCACGGCAACCTGCTGGTCGAGGTCTGAGCGCGCGCGATTACGGCTCTGACGCCGCGAGCTTGGCCTCTTCGCGCTCGGCGTCCCTGAGCCCAGCCCCAGCGCGCGGGAACCCGCGCCAGCCGACCAGCAGCGCGACGAGCAGAAGCGCGACCGCGAGCAGCAGCCCGGCACGAATTCCCTGCACGAAGTCGCCGTCCGCGGCCGCCGTAATCTTTGCGCGCAAGGCAGGGTCCGGATGCACCGGCGGTCCTCGCGGAACCATCTCCGAGACATGGGCGCGTGGATTGGCACTGGAGACGATCGCGGCGGCGACTTCCTGCCGCTCCGCGGGATTCGGCACGACCTGGGTTAGGTCCGCGTCAAGCGTGGTGGCCAGCCACGCCGCGAGCACCGAACCCAGCACCGCAAAGCCGACCGACGAGCCGATCGCGCGTTGTGCGCTCATGATGCCGGAGGCCATGCCGGCGCGCTGCTGCGGCACCGAGGTCATGGCGAGCGTCGTGATCGGCGTCACGCAGAGCGCCGCGCCGAATCCGCATAGTGCGAAGCCCAGCAGCACCAGCGGGCCGCTTCCGTGTCCGCTCGCGACGAAGGTGAGCAGCCCGACGATCAAGCCGCAAAGACCGATCAGAATCAGCGGGCGCGGGCCGAAACGACCCACCAGCTGCCCGACGCGTGGCGACAGAAACATGATCACCAGCGTCAACGGCAGGATCATGAGGCCGGTCCGTACCGGAGTCAGCCCCTGCACGTTCTGCAGGTACTGCGTCATGACGAGCAGCATGCCGTAGATCGCGAAGAACGCGACGAACATGGTGCCGATCGCGAGCGCGTACTCGCGGTTGCGAAACAGCGAGAGGTCCATCATCGGATCCGCCGAGCGGCGCTCGGTGCGCACGAAGAGAAAGCCGCCGACGACGGCGATCGCGAAGAGCGCGAGAATCAGGGGCGACGCCCACCCCGACCTCGGCCCCTCGATGAGCGCATAGGCGAGTGCGCCGACGGTGACGATGAACAGCGCCTGTCCGGGTAGGTCGAGCTGCCGCGGCCGCTCGTCGCGCGACTCGGCGATGAAGCGCAGCGAAAGCAGGACGACCAGAATTCCGACCGGAAGGTTGACGAGGAAGATGCTGCGCCAGCCGAGGTGCTCGACCATCAGCCCGCCGAGCGAAGGACCGGTCGCCGCACCGACGTTGGCGATCGCGGTCCAGATTCCGATCGCCTGCGCCTTCTGCTTCGCATCGGGAAACGCGGCGCTCAGCAGCGCGAGCGAGGTGACGTTCACCGTGGCCGCGGCGAGGCCCTGCACGCCGCGGGCGATGTTGAGGACTTCGAGCGACGGCGCAACGCCGCAGACGACCGACGCCCCCGTGAACACGGAAATGCCGATGAGAAACCAGCGCCGGCGCCCGTGCAGGTCGGCGAGCGTCGCGGCCGTCATGATGATGACCGCCATGCCGAGGCTGTAGGCGGTCACCACCCATTGCAGACCTTCCTCGCCGACGCCGAACCCGGCCTGGATCGCCGGCAGGGCGACGTTCACGATCAGTGCGTCGAGAAAGATCATGAACAGGCCGAGGCCGGTGATGACAAGAGTCAGTCGCTGCAGGCGGTTCATCGCAATGCCCTCCCCGGTCGCGGCCGGCAACGCCACGCGCCTAAGGCGCGGCATCGGCCGCCGCGCGCCGCTCAATCAGATTCGCGCTTGCCTCCCAGCGCACGCGGGAACGCATCCTCCAGCAGGCGGCGGTTGAGCCAGGCGAGGTCTTCGCCCTGCGGCTCGGCGGCAATCGCCTCGCGCGTTTCCGATCGAAGCTCGACATTGGCAAACCGCGGCTCGTCGTAGATCGATGGGCCGGCGATGATCTCGTTCAGCTCGCCCACGAGCGCATCCTTCAGTTCACGATCGCGACCGCCACCGTATCCTGCGATCAGCTCGCGCGTCTCCGGCGAGAACCGGCCGCTCAGGTACTCGGTGAACCGGTCCTTCTGCCGCAGCCTGGCAATCAGACTGGGAAGATCGTGCAGATCTTCGCCCGACAGGGTCGGAACCGGAACGGCCGCCTCGGGACGGGCGACGACGGTCGGCGCAACGTAGCCGGGTGAGCCCTTCGGCGGATAGTCGAGGACATTGTCCATCCGCCGGTGATCCTCCTCGTCGAACTCGGGGAACGGCAGCCTTCCGCGCGCACGCCAGCGCTCGACCTCGGCCTCTGCCGCGTTCCCGCGCTTGGCGTCCACGCCCTTGTCACGCGTGAGGTACGCGGTCTGCGAAGGAAAGGCGAAGCCGCTGCCTGCCTCGTTCACGATGTCCTCCATGCGCAGCAGGATGTCCTCCTGGATGGCGAGGAACACGTCGTGGTCGGTGCAATCCAGATAGGCGAAGACTTCGAGATCCTTGGAGTACGCGCCGTAGCCGACGAAGCGCACCCGCGCTGGCGAAGGCAGCACCTTCGGGTGCCCGGCGAGCAGCTCACGCAGGCGGGCGAGGACGTAGCGCAGCTGCTCCGAGGTCGTCTCGTAGCGCAGCTGCAGCACGGTCTTCAGCAGGCGCTGGTCGCGCACCGTGAAGTTGTCGATCTTCATCTCCGAGAATTCGGCGTTCGGCACGGTCACGATGGTGCGCTCGAGCGAGCGGATGCGCGTCGCGAGCAGGCCGATGCTCTCGACCGTGCCGACCTGGTCGCCGTAACGGCAGAAATCGCCTACCTTGATCGGCTTGTTGGCGAACAGGATCAGGCTGCCGATGAAGTTGGCGAAGGTGCGCTGCGCCCCGAGGGCCACGGCAAGGCCGCCGACACCGAGGCCGGCGACCAGCGGTACCAGGTCCGCACCGAGATTGCGCAGTGTATAGATGATGATCAGCGCGCCGGCGACGAAAGCGATGATCCTCGTGCCGATGCGCACCAAGCTGGCGTCGACGCCCTGAGCACCGGGCTTCGGCGTCACGACCAGCGTCTCGCCGATCGCGCGCACGAGCCTCGAGACCGCCGAGACCGTCAGCAGCGCGATGCTCACCTTGGCGAGCAGCACCATCGCGGCCATGGCGCGGCCGGTCACGTTGACATCCGTGCCGAGAAAATCGAGGACGCCCTGTACCAGCAGCGCGACCAGCAGCGGCGCCAGGATCATGATCCAGCCGCGCGGCAGGGCGCCGACGCGGTTGGCCACACGCCGCGTCGCGCGATACACGGCGACCCACGCCACGGCCGTCGCGACGACGCAGATCAACAGGCCGATCCACTGCCACAGGGTCTGCTCGCCATACAGGGTCTTGAGCGGGGCGGGCAGGCGATCGACCAGGCGCCCGAGAAAATGCGCCTGCGGGACCAGATATCCCGGCGAGGAGATGTAGCGCTTGAAGATCCCCTGGGACTCGCCCGTCCAGTCGAAGCGGCTACGGTCGTTCGTGCCGATTTCGGAGCGGTAGGGCAGGTCGCGGACCTTGCGGTAAAACTCGCCGGCGCGCCTGACCGTTTCGGCGCTGAACAGGAACTGCCCGCGGCGCGGCCCCTTCAGCACCTCGACGATCTCGATCTCGGTGTTCGGATAGCGCCAGCGGTACCCTTCTC
>JAJDNJ010000120.1 GCA_022340705.1 Betaproteobacteria bacterium | reverse complement strand
GCCGGTGGCGCCGAGGTCGAGATTCGCGCGGCGAAGGTGCGCGGGGTCGAAAGCCAGGGCATGCTGTGCTCGGCGCGCGAGCTAGGCCTGTCCGAAGATCATTCGGGCATCCTCGAGCTGCCCGCCGATGCACCGCTCGGCTGCGATCTGCGCGAGGCGCTCGCGCTCGACGACCATGTCTTCGACATCAAGCTGACGCCGAATCGCGCGGACTGCCTGTCAGTACTCGGCGTGGCACGCGAGGTCGCCGCGCTCACCGGCGCGGCGCTTGCCGCGCCGCGCGTCGAGCCGGTGGCGGCGCGTAACGACGCGCGGCTCCCGGTGCGCGTGCTCGCGCCAGACCTTTGCGGCCGGTTCTCGGGACGTGTGGTCCGCGGGGTGAATGCCGGGGCGCCGACGCCCGAATGGATGAAGCAGCGCTTGGCGCGTGCGGGTCAGCGCCCGATCTCGGCGCTCGTCGACATTTCGAACTACGTGATGCTCGAGCTCGGTCGCCCGACGCACATCTTCGATCTGGACAAGGTCAGGGGCACGCTCGAAGTTCGCTGGGGCAAGACCGGCGAGCGCGTAGAGCTGCTCAACGGCCAGACTGTGGCCGTGGACGAGACGGTCGGTGTCATTGCCGACGATGCCGGCGTCGAGGCCCTGGCCGGGATCATGGGCGGCGAGGCCACCGCGGTCTCCGACGCGACGCGCAACATCTACATCGAGGCGGCGTTCTGGTGGCCGCAGGCGGTCGCGGGGCGAGCGCGACGCTACAACTTCACGACTGATGCCGCGCACCGCTTCGAGCGCGGCGTCGACTACGAGACCACGGTCGAGCACATCGAGCATGTCACGCGCCTGGTTGTCGAGATCTGCGGCGGCGAGCCGGGACCGATCGATGATACGGTGACCGCGCTGCCCGAACGGCGCCCGGTGCGCATGCGCGTGGCGCGTGCGCAGAAGGTGATCGGCATACCGATCAGCGCGGACGAAATGGCCGACGTGTTTCGTCGCTTGGCCTTGCCCTTCGAGTGGGAAGGCGAATCGTTCGTCGTCACACCGCCGTCCTACCGGTTCGACCTCGAAATCGAGGAGGACCTGATCGAAGAAGTCGCGCGGATCCACGGCTTCGATCGCATTCCTGCGCATCCGCCGCGTGCGGCGGCACGCATGAGCGCGCTGCCCGAAGGGCGGCGCTCGCTGCACGCGGTGCGCGAGCGCCTCGCGGCGCGCGACTATCAGGAGGTGATCAATTTCAGTTTCGTCGAGCCGGCCTGGGAGGCCGACTTCGCGGGCAGCGCGGACCCGATCCGCCTGTTAAATCCGATCGCGAGTCCGCAGTCAGTGATGCGCTCCTCGCTCATCGGGTCTCTGGTCGACAACGTGCGCTACAACCTGGCGCGCAAGGTCGAGCGCGTTCGCGTATTCGAGATCGGTCGCGCGTTCCTGCGCGATCCGGGCACCGCAGACGGCCCGTTGTCGGTTGCCGGCCTGCGCCAGCCGATGCGCGTGGCCGCGGCGGCGTTCGGCGCGGCGGTCGAGGCCCAGTGGGGCGAGCCGCCGCGCGGCGTCGACTTTTTCGACGTTAAGGCGGATGTCGAGGCGCTGTTCGCGCCGCTCACCGTTCGCTTCGAAGCGGGGGTCCATCCGGCGCTGCATCCCGGGCGGGCGGCGCGCGTGCTGTGCGAGGGCCGCGAGGCGGGCTGGGTGGGCGAGCTGCACCCCCAGTGGCAGCGCAAATACGAGCTCCCCGCGCCCATGATGCTGGTCGAGCTGGATGCAGAGGCCCTCGAGACGGTCCCCTTGCCGCGGGCCGAGGTGCCTTCCCGGTTTCCGGCGGTCGTTCGGGACATATCGATGCTGTTCGACTCCAGGACCCCCGCGCAGGCCCTATTGGACGCGATCTACGCCGAACGCCCCGGAATCGTGCGCCAGGTCGGGATATTCGATTTGTACCAGGGAAAAGGTCTCCCAGATGGGAAAAAAAGCCTTGCTTTACGGGTAGTTATGCAAGATACTGAACGGACCCTCACGGATGCCGAGGCAGATGAAGCGCGCGATGCGATCGTCGCTCTGCTCAGCCGCAAATTTTCGGCAACCCTAAGATCCTAAAAAAGAAATTGGGTGCGTAGGCGCTGGGAGTGATGATGACTTTGACAAAGGCGGAATTGGCGGACTTGCTCTTCGAGAAGGTCGGCCTCAACAAGCGTGAAGCCAAGGACATGGTCGAGGCCTTCTTCGAGGAAATCCGGGGTGCCCTGGAGAGGGGGGAAAGCGTCAAGCTGTCCGGATTCGGCAATTTTCAGCTTCGCGACAAACCTCAGCGACCCGGCCGCAATCCGAAGACGGGCGAGGAGATTCCGATCAGCGCTCGCCGTGTCGTCACTTTCCACGCGAGCCAGAAGTTGAAGGCCATGGTGGAGAAGGCGCGCCATGGAGCCGAGCCGCAAGAAGGTTGATCTCCCGCCGATCCCGGCGAAGCGCTACTTCACGATCGGTGAAGTCAGCGAGCTTTGCGGGGTCAAGCCGCATGTGCTGCGTTATTGGGAGCAGGAATTCACACAGCTCAAGCCGGTCAAGCGGCGCGGCAATCGTCGCTACTATCAGCATCATGAGGTGCTGCTCATCCGCCGGATCCGTGAGCTACTCTACGAAGAGGGATTCACGATCAGCGGCGCGCGCAACCGGCTCGACGGCGTGCTCGCGAACGGGGCAATGGAAGAGGCGGGCGCCGGCAATGGACGCCGGAACGGATCCGGCGTAACCGATCTGAACGGGTTGAAGCGCGAGCTGCAGGACGTCCTCGACGTGCTGAGCAGCTGAGCCTGATAGAATCCTCCGGCTCGGGGCGTAGCGCAGCCTGGTAGCGTACCTGCATGGGGTGCAGGTGGTCGCGAGTTCGAATCTCGCCGCCCCGACCAAATGAATTCAAAGAGTTGCCTCCGGCCTGGACAATCGGCTAAACGGGCTGCGATGCCGCTCTCGGCAGCCAGGAGAATTTGGGGGGTTGCCGCAATGGCGCAGGGCGACGTATAAGCATCGTCTTCTGCGCCGCATACGAGGGGGAGGAGGGGCCAGATGACGATCGTCGCGATCACGCGCGAAATGGGCACGCTCGGCAAGGACGTTGCCGCCGGACTCGGGCGCGCGCTCGATCTGCCGGTGATCTATCACGAGGTGATCGATCACCTCGCCGACCGGATGCGCGTGCGCAGGAGTCACGTTATCCGCCTGCTCGACGGCAGCGCGGGGCTGCTCGAGCGCCTCACCGCCGACAAGACGAGCATGGCGATCTACTCGGCGGACGAGATCTTCGATATCGCCATGAAGAACGGCGGCGCGATCATCCGCGGCTGGGGTGCAACGCACCTGTTGCGCGACGTGCCGAACGCCGTTTGCGTACGCGTCTGTGCGCCCATGGAACTGCGCAAAGAACGCATGATGGAGCGCCTCGACACGGAGGACGCGGCGGCAGTGACCGAGGAGATCCGTGCGAACGACGAGGCACATACCGCGATCATGAAGCGCCATTTCGGGCTCAACTGGACCGAGCCCGAGCATTACGATCTCGTCCTTAATACGCAGCGCGTCGCCATTGACGATTGCGTCGAGGAGGTTCTCGGTCTGGTGCGCTCAGCTGAATTTGCGGACAGCGAGGAAGCGCGCGAGCAGCTCGAAGATCTCGCGCTTGCCGCGCGCGTCAAGGCCGCGCTGCGCCGCGCGCCGGAGACCCGCAGCAGCAAGGTGGAAGTCAGCTGCGACCGGGGTGAAGTCACCCTCATCGGTGATTCGAGCGCAACCGAAGCGAAGCTCGCCGCGGTCGAGGTCGCGGTGGCCGTGCCGGGCGTCAAGGACATACACGTCCGCACGCGCAGCTAGGAAAGGTCTGTGAACACGGGGGCTCCGGCCCCTTGTGATCCTCCGACGCCAGACGCAGCCCTGGTCAAGTTGGAGACTTGACCAGGGGTTGCGTGAACCGATCGCAGCGGCGGGCGCGAATATCCGCCGCCGCGCCGCGTGTTACCATCGGCGCCGCTTCGCGGCGCGCCGTTGGGCGCGTTGTGCGACGGTTCGCGTGCGAATTCTGGTATCCAACGACGACGGCTATTTTTCACCCGGCATCGCGATGCTGGCCGAGGTGCTGCGGCCGCTCGGCGAGGTGACCGTGGTCGCGCCCGAGCGGGACCGCTCGGGTGCATCAAACTCGCTGACGCTCGACCGGCCGCTGACCGTGCGCCAGGCCGCGAACGGCTTCTACTTCGTCAACGGCACGCCGACCGACTGCGTGCACCTCGCAGTGACTGGACTGTTGTCCTTCGTGCCGGACATGGTGGTCTCTGGGATCAACCTCGGTGCGAACATGGGCGACGACACGATCTACTCCGGAACCGTCGCGGCCGCAATGGAGGGGTTTCTGCTCGGTATTCCGTCGCTGGCGGTCTCTCTGGTCGGCAAGCGGGGCGATCATCTGGAGACCGCGGCGCAGGTTGCGCTCGACGTTGCGCAGCGCTTCGCGCGCGCGCCGATGGGCGAGCCGGTGCTGCTCAACGTGAACGTGCCTGATATCCCGGGTGCGCAGCTGCAGGGGATCGAGGCCACGCGCCTGGGACGTCGTCACAAGGCGGAGCCCGTGGTTCGCATCGAGACGCCGCGCGGCGACGTCGCATACTGGATCGGCGCTGCAGGCGGCGCCGCCGACGCCGGCCCCGGAACCGACTTTTATGCGGTCGAGCATGCGCGCGCGTCCGTCACGCCGCTGCAGGTCGACCTCACCTACCGTGCGCAGCTCGCGCGGCTGCCGGAGTGGCTCGCGCGATGAGCGTGCGCGCGCCCGGCGAGCTGTCCGGCATCGGCATGACCTCGCTGCGCACGCGTGCGCGTATGGTCGAGCGCCTGCGCGAGCAGGGCGTACGCGACCTGCGCGTGCTCGAGGCAATGGGGACAGTGCCGCGCCATCTGTTTGTCGACGAGGCGCTGCGCCACCGCGCCTACGAGGACACCGCGCTTCCGATCAACTACGGGCAGACGATCTCTCAGCCCTACGTGGTGGCGCGCATGATCGAGGTGCTGGCATCCGGCCGCAAGGGACCGGGCGCCCTGGGCAAGGTGCTGGAAATCGGCACCGGCTGCGGCTATCAGGCCGCAGTGCTCGCGTCGATCGCGGGCGAGGTCTACACGGTCGAGCGCATACGGCAGTTGCACGATCGGGCGCGGCGAAACTTGCTCGGACTGAAGCTGTCGAACCTGCGTTTGGTTCATGCCGACGGCCGCGCCGGGCTCGAGCAGGCGGCGCCTTTCGACTCGATCATCATCGCGGCCGCGTCGTCCGAGGTCCCCGAGGCCCTTTTACAGCAATTGGCGAGGGGTGGCAGAATGGTCCTGCCGCTGCGGCGCGGCGGGACGCAAGATGAGCAGCGTCTCGTGCTGGTCGAGCGCGTGGGGCGCGGGTTCGAGCAAAGCGAGCTTGAGCTGGTGCGATTTGTTCCACTGGAGATCGGAAAGGCATGAGGATCGCGGGATCGATTGGGCCGATTGCAGCGCTGGCAGCCGCTCTGCTTGTGGCCGCCTGCGCCAGCCGTCCGACGTCCGCGCCCGTAATCGACCGCGGCGCGGCGAGCGCATCTCAGCCATCGGATCGGGGTATTGCCGGCGCCACACATGTCGTACAGCGCGGCGAAACCCTGTACAGCATCGCGCTCGAGCACGGCGTCGACTATCGCGATGTCGCGCGCTGGAACGGGCTCGGCGACGGTACGCGCATCAGCGTGGGGCAGCGACTGCGATTGAGCCCGCCGGAGGCCGCGCCGCTGGCCGCTGCGCCGACGCCGAAGGGCGTTGAAGTCGGCAGTGCGCCGCGCGCGGGAGGTGGTGTCGAGGCGCGGCCGCTCGATTCGGGCGCCATGGCTGCGCAGGGACAGAGCGACGGAGCGATGAAGACCGGGCCGAAGGCGCTGCGCCTGCCTTACTCCAAGGAAAACGTCGCGATGCTCTCTTCGCGCGGCGGTGCCGATGTGGCGGCGTCCGCCGCATCTGTGCCTCCGGCATATGCGCCGTCCGGCAAAGCGCCGGCGCCGGGCACGCAGGCGGAAACCGCGAGTGCTGCCAGCGCGGGCGGGCTGGGCTTCGTATGGCCGGCAAAAGGAAAGCTGCTGAACGGGTTTTCCGAGCCGAACAGCAAGGGCGTGGATATCGCGGGCAAGCCCGGTGATCCGGTGGTCGCCGCGGCGCCGGGGCGCGTGATGTACACGGGGACGGGCATTCGCGGCTACGGCAAGCTCATCGTGATCAAGCACGACGACGGCTTCAACAGCGTCTACGCGCACAATCGCTCGATACTCGTCAAAGAAGGCCAGTCCGTCGCGCGCGGCGAGCGCATCGCGGAACTCGGATCCACCGACAGCGATCGACCGAAGCTGCACTTCGAAATTCGCAAGTCCGGCAAGCCGGTCGATCCGATGAAATACCTGCCGCCGGCGCCACCCTCCTGATGCGTCGAGTGCCCGCCCCGCTAGCGGCGTGCTGTTACGTGCGCCGCGCGCAGCTCTGCGGCCAGATCTGAAACCGCCGACGCGTACATGCTGCTCCGGTTGTAGCGCGTGAGTACATAGAAGTTCTCCAGGCCGAGACGGTATTCCGGCGCCGCGCCCGGACTTTCCAGCGCAATGAGCGCGACCTGCGCATCCGGTGCAAGTCTTGCGTTCGGCGCGGGTTCGACGCCGCGCAGTGCCGATGCCGGTGTGCTTGGACGAATGCCGGCGGCGAGCAAGTCACGGTACGAATCTCCGACGATACGCGCAGGCACCCAGATCGACTCGCCGCGACGCCAGCCGTGCGCGCGCAAGAAGTTCGCGACGCTGCCAATCGCGTCCGCCGCACTTTTGCGCAGGTCGATTCGGGAATCGCCGTCGAAGTCGACCGCGTAGCGCCGGATGCTGCCAGGCATGAACTGGGGGATGCCGATCGCACCGGCGTACGAGCCCTTGACGCTGAACACGTCGATCGCCTCGTCGCGCGCGAGCAGCAGGTACTGCTCGAGTTCGGAACGGAAGAACGCTGCGCGCGGCGGATAGTCGAACGCCAGCGTCGCGAGCGAATCGACAACACGGAATCCGCCCGTTTGGCGCCCGTAGAGCGTCTCGACGCCGATGATCGCGACAATAATTTCCTCCGGCACGCCGTACTCGCGCTCCGCGCGCGCGACCGTTTTCGCGTGTCGTGCCCAGAATGCCAGGCCTCCCGCGATGCGCGCGTCGTTGACGAAGCGCGCGCGGTACTCCTCCCAGGACCGCTCGCGCGGCTCGGTAGGCGGAGCGATCGCGCGCAGCACGTCGTCCCGGCTGCGTGCGCGGCGGAACAGGAACTCCAGCTCGCGCGCGACGAAGCCGTGGCGTTGCACCATTTCCTCGATAAACAGGCGCACATCGGCGCGCGTCTCGAAAGAGCCTGGCGACCCCGACGCCGACCCCGCCGCGATCAGTGCCGCCAGCGCGGCGAAGAACCTGCGCCGCCTCATGCCAGCCTCAGGCGGCGAACTGCCTGCCGCAGGGCACCGATCTCGCGTGCATCCTCCGGCGCGCCATAGCGCAGCGCGATGTAGCGCTGTGCAATCGCGCGGATGGGCTCGGCGGCGCGCGGCAGGCGCTGCGCCGCGCGCTCAGCAAAATCGCGCGGACCTTCATGCGGCGCACGGCGCACGCCATGGTCATCGAGCTTGCGACAAAATGCGAGCCAGGCGCGCTGAACCGGGTCCTGCCTTCCGAGCTTGCGCAGCGACCAGACGAGCAATAACACGGTAAATCCGCCCAGCAGGGTAAACAGGGTTGCCGTCAATTTGCGCCAGTCCGCGTCGCGCATTCCGAAATACGCCATCAAGTCTCGCTGGCGGTCCGGATTGTAGTCGAGCACCCACACGTTCCACTTGTGCGCGAGCACTTCCCAGCGATAGCGCAGCGCACGCAACCACTGAAACTGGGGGCGCATCATGAGTGGCAATCCGACGTCCTGGGGCAGGGCGCGTGCGAGCCCGGAGGCGACGCGACCGGGAATCGCCGCGGCGGTCGGATCGACGCGAATCCAGCCGCGCCTGGGAAGATACACCTCAGCCCAGGCATGCGCGTCCGACTGGCGCACGGTAATGATGCGGTCGATCGGGTTGAGGTCGCCACCCTGATAGCCCGTGACAACGCGTGCAGGGACGCCCGCTGCGCGCATCAGAAAAACGAACGCCGAAGCGAAGTGTTCGCAGAATCCCGCCTTGGCCGAAAACAGGAATTCGTCTACAGAATCCTTTCCCATCAGCGGTGGCTCGAGCGTATACGTGTAGCGGTTGTTCTGCAGGTAGGAGATGGCGCGCGCAAGCAGCTGCGCGTCGTCCGCCGATTCGGCGCGCCAAGCGCGGGCCAGGGCGCTCGCGCGGGGGTTCGTGCCCTCCGGCAGGCGGCGCGCGCGCTCGAGCAGGGCGCGCGTCTCGCCTGCAACCGGTTCGGGATCGGAAACCGAGCTGATTTCGTAGCGCAGACGTCGACGCACATCGCGCCTGGCGAGTACTTGCCCGTCGTCGGTAAAGCGGGCACGCGGCGGAAGGCGCGACACCGTTTCGAGGGCAAACAACCACTTGCGGTCATGGGGCTCGAGCACGACGCTGTATTCGTAGACGTCGCTGCCTCCCTTAGGAACCACGAAATCGGCAAGCGCCGTTTCTCCCATGCGCCAGGTACGGCCGTCGTAGTCCCACAGCACCGGCCCACGCCAGTAACGCAGCGGCTGCGGGGGCGGCTCGCCGGCAAACTCGGCGCGAAACGCGACCGCATCCGAAAGTGCAAGACGCGCCATCGCACCGGGCGTCATGCTGTCCGACAGACCGCTCACACCGGCGTTCGCATCCTGCGGCAGCCCCCAGAGCGGACCTTGGACCCGCGGGAACAGCACGAACAGGAGCAGCGCCGCGGGGACCGCATGTGCCAGGAGCAAGCCGGCGGATCGAAGGTCGCGGCGCCAGCCACGGCCGGGCGCGTTGAAGCCGACGAGCGTCGTCGTGACCACGCCAATTGCCACGCACATCAGAATCGCGATCGGGATCGACTGCGAGTAGAGGAAGTTGGTGATCAGGAGGAAATAGCATAGGAACACGCCAACCGTCGCATCGCGGTGGGTGCGCATCTCCAGGAGCTTCAGCCCCGAGAAGAGCACGAGCATGACGATGCCCTGTGCGCGTCCCAGGAGCAGGCCGTACTCCGCGCGCACGCCCAGCATCGCGATCGCCGCAATGGCGAGCAGCAGCCAGCGCGAAGGCAGCGCCGCGGCATTCAGCGTGAGCAGCCCGCGCCAGGCATAGAGACCCAGGGTCAGCAGCATCAGCCACCACGGTGCGCGCTGCGCGTGCGGCGCGATCACGATGATCATCGAGGCCGCCAGCCAAGCGACGTCGCGCGCGGTCACCAGACGGGCATCGGGAGCAAGTGGATGCGCAACGCTCATGGGCTCAGTTCGGTGCGACCGGATATAAGGCGAGTGTCTTAAGGCAGGCGCTGCGGTGCGCGTCTCCACCGTCCGGTGCGATTTCCGCACCCGGCAGGCGCAGGCCGTAGCGCAGGCCGGCCTGTTCGGCGGCGAGCACCCAGCCGGTCAGTCGCGAAAGGCGTGCCTCGAGCGGCAGATCCGCGGGCAGCTGGGCCCAGTCGAGCCACAGTTCGGCGCTCGCTTCCCCGGCAAACTGCTTGGTGAGCAGGGCACCCCCGCGCGCGGCCGCCTTCCAGGCGACGTGGCGCGGCGAGTCCGAGCGCTGGTAGTTGCGCAGGCCGGAAAAATCTTCGTTGCCCTGCGCCTGGGCGCGCCCGGCAGCTGCGCGAGGATCCGCGCTCGGCGCGGGCAGGACCGCGTATTCCGGCCGCGGATAGGCAAGCGCGCGGCATTCGGGCTCGATGTAGCTCCAGGCGCGAAACAGGCCGAGCGGATAGCGCGTCTCGAGCATCACGCGCCCGAGATCCAGCCAGCCGCGTTGCGCCGCGGGCACGGCGAGCACCGCCTCGGCCACGCCGTCCGCGGGCACGTCAGTGACGAGCTGCGCGCCACTCGCGAGCTGGCGCAACAGGATCGCGGGGCGATCGAAACCCGAGCGGGCGTCGAGATAGAGCCGAAACTGCGCGGCCTCCCCGCAGAAGACCGGTTCTACCCGACCGAGGCTGATCGCCAGGCGCGCGAGATTGCGCGCGGTGTGCACCATTCCGGCCAGTCCCATTCCGGCCAGCAGGAAGGTCATCGCGAAGCCGAGCGACAGCGCGTAGTTGATCGAGCCGAGGAGCAACAAGCCGACGGTTGCGCCGAACATCCAGCCCAGGCGCGTAGGCACGATGTAGACGCGGCGGTGGCTCAGTACGATCTCGCCGTGCTCGGGCGGCGTATACCCGTAGAACCAGCGCGCAATGCGTGGGCGGTCGATCAGCGTGCGCAGTACGGTCACTTCAGCGCCATCCGATGCCTGCCCGGCGCGCTTCGACGTGCGCGCAACACGATCGGCCGAGCACGCGACTAGTTGCGCGGGCCGTCATAGTGCCAATGGCCGCGCCAGGCGCGCAGCACCTTGTCGGGGTATGCGCGTTGCCCCAGGCTGCCGTTGTATCGACCCAGCGCACGAAAGTAGTCGCCCTTTTCGATGTCGAGGTAGTGGCGCAGGATGACGCAACCGTAGCGTATGTTGGTCCGCAGGTGAAAAAGATTGTCGTTCGGGCGGTTGAGCAGCTTCGTCCAAAACGGCATGACTTGCATGTAGCCGCGCGCGCCGGCCGACGAGACCGCGTACTTGCGAAACGCGCTTTCCACCTCGATCACGCCGAGCACGAGCTGGGGATCGAGCCCCGCGCGCGTCGACTCGTACTGGATCGTTTTGAGCAGCCCGATGCGGCGCGCGCGATCAGGCATGCGCGACGCAAGGCGCCTCGACATCTCGAAAACCCAGCGGTGTCCATCCTCGGCGCGCTCGAACTGAAAGACCGGCGGTGCGCGATCGCTGACCGCGCTGGTCAAGGTCGCGCGCACGCTGTCGGCGAGCGGCACGTACTGCTGCGCGCCGCCCAGGGCGATGCCCCAGGCGCAAAGCGCTGTCACCGCGATCCCGGCGCGCGCCGCAAACGTCATGCGCCGCCGACGCGCTCCTTGAGCCGCGCGACCAACCCGTCGAGCGCGATCTCCTGAGGCTCGGCATCGAGCCGCGCCTTGAACTCGACCGTTCCGCCGCGCAGTCCGCGTTCACCGATGACCACGCGTAGCGGGATGCCGATCAGGTCCATGTCCGCGAACAGAACGCCGGGGCGCTCGGCGCGGTCGTCGAGCAAGGCATCGATGCCCGCCGCGAGCAGCTCCGCGTGCAATCGGTCGGCCGTATCGCGCACCTGCGCGCTCTTGTGGTAGCCGATTGGCACCAGGCAGACGTCGAACGGTGCCATGGGCGGCGGAAACGCGATGCCGCGGGCGTCGTGGTTCTGTTCGATCGCGGCGGCAACGATTCGCGTCACACCGATCCCGTAACAGCCCATTTGCATAGGGTGCGTAGCGCCGCTTTCGTCCAGAAACGTGGCCTTCATGGCCTCGGAATATTTGGTGCCGAGCTGAAAGATGTGTCCCACCTCGATCCCGCGCTGGATACGCAGGCTGCCTTTGTCATCGGGGCTGCGGTCGCCTTCGACAACGTTGCGCAGATCGGCCACCTGCGCGGGCTCAGGCAGGTCTCGCCCCCAGTTTACGTTGCGCAGGTGCGCGTCCGCCTCGTTTGCGCCGCACACGAAGTCGTGCATCGCCGCGACCGTCCTGTCCGCGACGATCCGGACGGCGGGTGGTGCGCCGACCGGCCCGATGAATCCGGGCGCGCAACCGAGGTGGCGCTCGATTTCCCTGTCGGTCGCGAAGCGAAACGGCGTCAGGCCAGGAAGCTTGCTGGCCTTCACCTCGTTCAGCATGTGGTCTCCGCGCAGCAGCAACAGCCAGAACTGCGAGTCGTGCATCAGCGCAATCGCCTTCACGGTGTGCTCGATCCCGATCCCGAGCAGCGTCGCGACCTCGTCGCAGCGTGTCGCACCAGGCGTCGGTACCTTGGCCATCGGCGCACCGGGCGCGGCGCGCGGCGTGGCCGGCGCGAGTGCTTCGGCGAGCTCGATGTTCGCCGCGTAGTCGGAGTCCGGGCAGTAGGCGATCGCGTCTTCGCCGGATTCCGCGAGCACGTGAAACTCCTGCGAGCCCGTGCCGCCGATTGCGCCGGGATCCGCCGCCACGGCGCGAAAGCCCAGGCCAAGGCGCGTGAAGATCCGCGTATAGGTCTCGTGCATGTTGCGGTACTCGCGCACGAGATCTTCCCGGTCTACGTGGAACGAGTAGCCGTCCTTCATCAAGAACTCGCGCGCACGCATGACGCCGAATCGCGGGCGAATCTCGTCGCGGAATTTGGTGTGGATCTGGTAGAAATGAACCGGTAGCTGGCGATAGCTGCGGATCTCGCGCCGAGCGATGTCCGTGATCACCTCCTCGTGGGTCGGCCCGAACAGGAAGTCGCGTTCGTGCCGGTCCTTGATCTTGAGCATTTGCGGCCCGAACGCATCCCAGCGCCCCGACTCGACCCACAGCTCGGCCGGGATCACGCAGGGCATCTGGACCTCGAGCGCGCCGGCCCGGTTCATCTCCTCGCGCACGATCGCCTCAACCTTGCGCAGCACGCGCAGGCCGAGCGGCATCCAGGTATAAAGCCCCGACCCCAGGCGGCGAATAATGCCTGCCCGCAGCATCAGCTGATGGCTCGCCAGCTCCGCGTCGGAAGGCGCTTCCTTCAGGGTTCCGATGAAAAAATGGGACGCGCGCATGATGGGCGCAGCGCGCATTTCCGGCGCGCGCGGCGCGGCGTTGTCTTTGTTCGAATGCTGTGGAAAAATCGACGCAGATTCTAACTGATGGCGGTGTGGCCATGCTTGATAAGGAAGGCTACCGTCCGAATGTGGGTATCGTCTTAGCGAATGCGCGTAACGAGGTTTTTTGGGGAAAGCGGGTCAATCAGCATGCGTGGCAGTTTCCCCAGGGCGGCATAAAGCACGGCGAATCGCCGGTGCAGGCGATGTACCGCGAGCTCGAGGAGGAGGTCGGGCTGCGGGCCAATCACGTGCGCATCCTCGGACGTACCCGGGACTGGCTGCGGTACGAAGTGCCCAAGCAGTGGATCCGGCGCGACTGGCGCGGCAGCTACCGTGGCCAAAAGCAGATCTGGTTTCTCCTGCGCCTGGTCGGAAGAGACTGCGATGTGCATCTGCGCGCCAGCGGACACCCCGAGTTCGATGCGTGGCGTTGGCACGACTACTGGGTGCCGCTAGACGCCGTCATCGAGTTCAAGCGCGACGTCTACCGCCAGGCGCTGAACGAGCTGCGCCGCTATCTGAATGCCGATCGTCGCCTGCGCGCGCGCCGTGAGGCCGTGACCGGCTAGCGCGCCCGGACGTACCGGGGACGGCGCGCCGGGCGCAATCATAGCGGGTCTCAATGAGTAGAATTGTGAAAATCGATTTGATCTATGGCGGTGGGGCTCCTAGCCTTTGGGGCTCACCCCCGAACGAACGACCGAGGAGAGCACGATGAAACTCAAGGGCAGCAAGACCGAGCAGAGCCTGAAGGAAGCCTTCGCGGGCGAAAGCCAGGCCAACCGGCGCTATCTGTACTTCGCCGCCAAGGCCGACGT
>JAJDNJ010000112.1 GCA_022340705.1 Betaproteobacteria bacterium | reverse complement strand
TCGCGATGCTCGCGATCGCGCTTATCGGGTTCGTCGTCGAAGGCCTCATGCTGTGGATGCGCAGGCGCGCGCGGCGTAGCGGCCGAGGATTTTTGCTCGGACCGTTGATCTATGCCGTCGCGGGCGCGATCCTGGTGGCGGTCGCGGAGGAGGGCTCCTTCGAGGCGCGCGAAGTTCTGGATCAGTGGTCTTGGGTGGTCGCGCTCCTGGCGCTTGTGCCATGGGTCGCCGCCCACTGGCGCAGACAGGGATAATTCGAGCAGCGACAGCACCCACGGGAGGCGGACGGTGATACGACACGCAGCGGCAGTATTCGTGATGTGGGTCTTGGCGTTTCCGGCGTTCGCGCAGCTCGACCAGATCAGCAATCGCGATGCGATCGCTGGTCTAAAGGCGGCGCTGGACAAAGGCGCGGTCTACGCCGTCGATACGCTCGGACGCAAAGACGGATTCTTCGGCGATCCACGGGTCAAGATTCCCTTGCCCGAGTCGCTACAGAGCGCGGAACAGCTCATGCGCATGATGGGAATGGGCCGCACCGCCGACGAGCTGATCCTGACGATGAACCGTGCGGCGGAGGCGGCGGTCCCGGAAGCCAGGAAACTGCTGGTCGATTCGGTCAAGAAGATGACGGTGCAGGATGCGAAAGGCATTCTCACCGGCGGCGACACCGCCGGCACGGAGTACTTCCGGCGCACGACCCACGATCAACTACGCGCGCGCTTCCTGCCGATCGTCAAGCACTCCACCGCGAAGGTCGGACTCGCTCAGACCTACAACCAGTACGCTGAGCAGGGCGCGCGCTTTGGACTCGTCAAGAAAGAGCACGCCAATCTCGATTCCTATGTCACCGAGAAAGCCCTCGATGGCCTTTACTTCATGATTGCCGAGGAGGAAAAGAAGATCCGCCGTGATCCCGTGGGCAGCGCTTCGAGCATCATCAAGAAGGTCTTCGGCGCGATCCGTTGAAGGGATGATCGAACGGTTTTTCTGGAAGTACGCGCTGCATTGCGGCACGCAGTGACGCGATGCAGCGCATCGTTGTTCTTCAGTGTGCTTGGTCCCAGTTGTCGCCGACGCCCACGTCGACAATGAGCGGCACGTCGAGCTCTGCAACGTCCTGCATGCGTGCGCGCACCCCTTCGCTCACCGTCTCGAGCTCTTCGCGCGGTACCTCGAGCACCAGCTCGTCGTGCACCTGCATCACCAGGCGACTGTGCAGTCCGTCGCGCTGTAGCCAATCGTGCACTGAGACCATCGCGAGCTTGATTAGATCGGCGGCGGTGCCCTGCATCGGCGCATTGATCGCGGCGCGCTCCGCCGCCTGGCGTCGCCCGGGGCTGCCCGAGCGCATTTCGGGCAGCCAGAGTCGGCGGCCGAACAGAGTCTCGACGTAACCCGCGCTGCGGGCCTGTTCACGCGTCGCGTCCATGTAGCGCTTAACCCCGGGGTAGCGCGAGAAATAGCTGTCGATGTAGGCCTGTGCGGTCGTACGCTCGATGCCGAGGTTCTGCGCCAGCCCGAAGCTCGACATGCCGTAGATCAGCCCGAAGTTGATGGTCTTCGCGGTGCGCCGCTCGTCCTCGCTCACTTTGTCCAGCGTCAGGCCGAAGACCTCGGCCGCCGTCGCGCGATGCACGTCGTGCCCGTGTGCGAAGGCGTGGCGCAGGCCCTCGTCGCCCGAAAGGTGCGCCATGATGCGCAGCTCGATCTGCGAGTAATCGGCAGAGACCAGCTTCCAGCCCGGCGGCGCGATGAACGCTTCGCGGATCCGACGGCCCTCGGCGGTGCGCACAGGAATGTTCTGAAGATTCGGATCGTTCGAGGCCAGCCGACCGGTGACCGCGACCGCCTGCGAATAGGTCGTGTGCACGCGTCCGGTCTGCGCGTCCATCATCTTGGGCAGCTTGTCGGTGTAGGTCGATTTCAGCTTGGCAACGGCGCGGAACTCGAGCAGGAGCTTCGGCAGCGGGTAGTCGAGTGCGAGTTCGGCGAGCACGTCTTCGTCGGTCGAGGGCTGACCGGACGGGGTCTTCTTCTTGACCGGCAGTCCCTGTCGCTCGAAGAGGATTTCCTGGATCTGCTTGGGCGAGTTCAGATTGAAGGGCTGGCCGGCGGCTTCGTAGGCCTTCTGCTCGAGCGCGAGCATCGTCTTGCCGAGCTCGTGGCTCTGCGCCTCGAGCTTGGCGCGGTCGAGCAGCACGCCGTTGCGTTCCATCTCGAAGAGCACCGGCATGACCGGCAGCTCGATTGTCTCGTAGACGCGGCGCAGCTTCTCGTCAGACCGGAGCTTCGGGTAAAGCACGTCGTGAATCGCGAGCGCGCAGTCGGCGTCCTCCGCGGCGTAGGCGCTTGCCCGCTCGATCTCGACCGCGGAAAACGGGATGCGGGCCGCACCCTTGCCCGTGACCTCGTCGTAGCTGATCGTTGTCCAGCCGAGATGGCGCTGGGCGAGCGAGTCGAGGTCGTGCCGCAGATGCACCTCGTAGACATACGACTCGAGCAGCGTGTCGTGTGCGATGCCCGTCAACCGGATTCCGTGATTCGCCAGGACATGGGCATCGAACTTCAGGTTCTGTCCGACCTTGCGGCGCTGTTCGTTCTCGAGCCATGGTTTCAAGCGTTCGAGCGCCCGTTCGAGACCGACCTGAGCCGGTGCTCCAGGGTAGTCGTGCGTAAGCGGCAGGTAGAGGGCGCTGTCGCCGTAGGCAAAAGACATTCCGACCAGGCGCGCGCTCATGGTCTCGAGTCCCGTGGTTTCGGTATCGAAGCCGACCAGCTCAGCGCTTTCCAGTTGCGCGACCAGGGCGTCGAGCGCGGCCTCGTCCGAAACGGTCACCACGCGCCGGCGCGCCGGCGTCCCCTCGGCGGCGGCGTCGACAGCCGGCGCCAGCGTGGCGGGCGCGGCGAGGGCCTCGGCCTGCGCAGCGGGCGCTGCCGCCGCGTTGCCGCTGGCCTCGCGCAGCCAGGACCTGAATCCGAAACGTGCGAACAAGGCCTTCTGCTGCTCGAGATTTCCCTCGCCGTCGACGAGATCGTCCAGCGACACCGGCAGCCCGACATCGCGCTTGACGCTGAGCAGCTCGCGGCCCTGCGGGAGCCAGTCGAGCACCTTGCGCAGGTTGTCCCCGACGACGCCGCCGATTTCGCCGGCGTGCGCCATCACGCCCTCGAGCGAGCCGTATTGCGCAAGCCACTTTGCCGCGGTCTTCGGGCCGACCTTCGCGACGCCGGGCACGTTGTCGACCGCGTCGCCGACCAGCGCCAGATAGTCGACGATGCGATCCGGCGCCACGCCGAATTTCTGCTTCACGCCCTCGACGTCGAGCGTCTCGTTCGTCATCGTATTGACCAGGGTCACGCTCGCGTCGACCAGCTGCGCAAGATCTTTGTCGCCCGTCGAGATCACACAGCGCCAGCCGCGTGCGCGGGCAGCTTCGGCCAGCGTCGCGATCACGTCGTCCGCTTCGACGCCCGCCACACTGAGCACCGGCCAACCCAGCGCGGCAACCGCCTCGACGAGCGGCTCGATTTGCGATGCCAGATCGTCGGGCATGGGAGGGCGATTTGCCTTGTATTCTGGATACGCTTCTTCGCGAAACGTCTTGCCCTTGGCGTCGAACACGCAGGCGCGCGCCTGCGCCTTGTAGTCGGCACCGAGGCGCCGTAGCATGTTGAGCACGCCGTAGATCGCGCCGGTGGGTTCGCCCTGGGGGCTTCGCAGCTCGGGCAGCGCGTGAAATGCGCGGTACAGGTACGACGAGCCGTCGACCAACAACAACGTTTTCTCGGGAACGCGCTCAGCTGCGGCGGACACGATGCGAATCGAAAAGCGACCGGTGACTCCCCAACTGGGGAGCGAGATTTCCGCCCGCGAGGCCTGGCGGGTCTTTGGAATTATGGCAGAGTTCGTCGAGGCGACCGAGCGGCTGTCGGGTATCCGGCCGGCGGTTTCGGTATTCGGCAGCTCGCGCGCGGCGCCCGATTCGCCCTACTACCGGCTCGCGGAACGCACGGCGCGACTGCTCTCGGATGCGGGCTTCGCGGTGGTGTCCGGCGGCGGGCCGGGGGTCATGGAGGCGGCGAACAAGGGTGCGTTCTTCGGCGAGGCGCCGGCCATCGGGCTCAACATCGATCTGCCGCGCGAGCAGCAGGCGAATCAGTACCAGGACATCAGTCTGCGGTTCAAGCACTTCTTCGCTCGCAAGGTCATGTTCGTGAAGTTTGCCACCGCCTACGTCGTGCTGCCCGGCGGATTTGGTACGCTCGACGAGCTGTTCGAGGCGCTGACGCTCGTGCAGACCCGCAAGACGCGCAAGATGCCGATCATCCTCATGCACGCACCGTTCTGGCGCGGCCTGCTCGACTGGTTCCGCGAGCGCCTGATCGAGGAGCGCATGATCGATGCGGCGGACGTCGGTCTGCTGCAGGTCGTCGACGAACCCCAGGCGGTTGTCGACACGATTTTTGCGTTCTATCAGCAGCGCGGATTCGAGCCGTCGCCCGAGGAACGCGAAGTACTGCTCAACCTTTGATGGCAGGTCCTGCGCGGTCAGCGCGGGCGGACCGCTCTGGTACACTGATCAAGCTTTCCACATCCATGTCCCGCCTTGCAATTCTCGCCTTTGCGGTGCTCGCCGGCAGTGCGCTCGCGCAGGACGCCGCGCCGCCGAAGCTCGAGCCGTTGCCCGAGCCTCCGCCGCCTCCGCCGATCGACGCGGCGGGCGAACCGAGCGTGCGCATCCCGGTGCAGGAGGGTGACAAGATCGAAGAGATCCGCAATGGCGACGAAGTCATCATGCTCAAGGTCACGCCAAAGGAAGGACCCACGTACTACCTCGTACAAACCGCCGGTGGCGGTTGGACGCGACGCGGTTCACTCGACGACGGAGTTCGCGTCCCGATGTGGGTAATTCAAACCTTCGAGTGAGCTCGGCCACGTTGCGTGCGTAGCGCCCGGCGGGCGGGCTGGTCTGCGAAATATCCGATGTCGGTCTATACCAGCGTTTCAATGGCGCAACTCGCCGCCTGGTTGCGGACCTACGCCGTGGGTGTGCCGGTTGCCCTCGATCCGATCGCCAAAGGGATCGAAAACAGCAATTTCTTCTTGACCACGACGCAGGGCCGCTACGTACTGACGCTGTTCGAGCGTCTACCGGCGGAAGAGTTGCCGTTCTATCTCAACCTCATGTCGCATCTGGCGCAGCACGGAATCCCCTGTCCGGCGCCGATCGCCGATCGCTCCGGTCGGTTCCTGTCGGCGCTGAACGGCAAGCCGGCAGCAGTGGTGACGCGGCTGCCCGGCGCCTCGGTCGAAGCGCCCACGGTGGCACACTGCGCCGCGCTCGGTGACCTGCTCGCGCGGATGCACCTCGCCGGGCAGTCGTACGCGGGCGGGCTGGAGAATCCGCGCGGCCCGAAATGGTGGCGCGTGGCGGCACGCGAAGTGCGCCCGTTTCTGAACGACGCGCAGGCGGCGCTGCTCGACGAGGAGCTGCGCTTCCAGTCGCTGTACCGGTTTCCCGATCTGCCGCGTGGCCCGGTGCACGCCGATCTGTTTCGCGACAACGCATTGTTCGACGATGACAGGCTGAGCGGCGTCATCGATTTTTACTTCGCGGGCATCGACTGCCTGCTCTTCGATTGCGCGGTGTGCGCGAACGATTGGTGCCTGATCGATACCGCGCACGACCTGCGCTTCGACGAGGCGAAGATCGAGGCGTTGCTCGCCGCCTACGCGCGCGTGCGGCACTTCACTGCGCTCGAGCGGGGCGCTTGGCCGGTGCTGCTGCGCGCGGCCGCTTTGCGCTTCTGGCTGTCGCGCCTGCGCGATCTGCATCTGCCGCGTTCCGGAGCCCTGGTGCACGCGCACGACCCGGAACACTTTGAGGCGATTCTGAGATTGCGCGCCGATGATGCGGCGAGCGCCTGGCTGATCGCGTGACGCAGGCGCGCATCGTTCCGGCGGCGCACGGTCCAAGCTGGCTGAGCCAGGGCTGGCGCCTGTTTCGTGTCGCGCCGCTCGCCTGGTTGCTGCTGGTGTTCGCCTACTGGTTTCTAATGACGCTGGTCTCGGTGTTGCCGCTGATCGGAGTCGTCGCCGCCTCGTTGCTCGTGCCGCCGTTCTCGGTGGGGTTGATGGCGGCGAGCCGTGCCGCCGAACGTGGTGCCCCCGTTGCGCTTGGCCTGCTGTTCGACGGCTTTCGGCGCCGCGCCGATGTCCAGTTGACGCTCGGGGGAATCTACATTTTGTCGCTCGCGCTCTTGCTCGCGACTACTGCGCTTGCCGATGGTGGAGCGCTCGCACGCTGGATGCTCGCGGGCGAACAGCCGGAAGCCGAAACAATCGCCTCCGGCGCGTTTCTGCTCGCGATCCTCGTCGCCGCGGCGCTGTACGTCCCCGTCATGCTCGCATTCTGGTTTGCGCCGGTGCTCGCGGCCTGGCATGGCATCGCGGCGGTGAAGGCGCTGTTTTTCAGCTTGTTCGCCTGCGTGATGAACTGGCGCGCGTTCCTCGCCTACGGCGTCGCGGCCGCGCTCCTGACGATGGTACCGCCGCTCGTCGTGCTGAGCGCGGCCGGGCTGTTCGCGCACGGCGCTGGACGCGCATCGATCGTGTCACTCGTTTTCCCGCTGATTATCTTTCTGCTGCCGACCTTGTTCGCGAGCTTCTACGCGAGCTACCGCGACGTGTTTGGCGCAGATTCCGCGCCGCCGGCTGCGCGACACTGATTCCGCGCCCCGGCAGGGGTTATTGCATTGCAGCATCCGGCTAAAATCGCGCCATGACGGCCGCCGTCGCGCAGGCCTCGGCGGAGCGGCTGCGCGAGATCCCCTACAACTACACCTCGTTTTCCGATCGCGAGATCGTTCTGCGCCTGCTGGGCGCGCAAGCCTGGCAGCAGTTGAGCGCGTTGCGCGCCGAGCGCCGCACTGGGCGGTCGGCGCGGATGCTGTACGAGGTGCTCGGCGATATGTGGGTCATCCTGCGCAACCCGTACATCGAGGATGATCTCATCGCGCATTCCAGGCGGCGTGCGGAGGTCATCGCCGGCATGCGACGCCGACTCGAGGAGATCGAGCGCCGGCGCGGAGGGAACCAGAGAGTGCTTGGGCTGCTTGAGGCCGCCGGGCGATCGGTCGCCGCACTCGAGGCCGGATTCGATGACACTCGGGTTCTGCGCGCGCGCCTGCGCCGTCGGCTTGCGCGCGTGACGCGACGCGACAACGTCCAATTCGACCCCTTCGCGCGCGTCTCACATGTCACGGATGCTACCGACTGGCGGGTCGAATACCCCTTCGTCGTGATCACGCCCGAGCGCGAAGAGGCGATTCAGCCGTTGGTGGCCGCGCTGGCCGCGCTCGACATCACGATCATCCCGCGCGGTGGCGGTACGGGTTACACGGGCGGGGCGATTCCGCTGTCGCGGCGCTCCGCGGTGCTCAATACCGAGAAGCTCGAGCGACTGTCCGAAGTCGAGCGCATCGCGCTGCCGGGCGTCGACGGACTCGTCCCGACGATTCGCGCCGGCGCGGGCGTGGTGACGCGTCGCGTGATGGAGGCAGCGGAGGCCGCCGGGCTCGTATTCGCAGTCGATCCGACCTCCGCCGACGCCTCGACGATCGGCGGCAACGTCGCAATGAACGCGGGCGGAAAGAAAGCGGTGCTCTGGGGCACCGCAATCGACAATCTCGCATCCTGGCGCATGGTGACGCCTCAGGCCGAGTGGCTCGAGGTCGAGCGGATCGATCACAACCTGGGTCGCATACACGACGTCGAAAACGCGCGCTTCCGGCTGCGGCGCTTCGCGCCGGACGGCGTGACGCTGCGCGAGGAGCGCCAGCTCGAAATTCCCGGACATGCGTTCCGCAAGCGTGGGCTCGGCAAGGACGTGACGGACAAGGTGCTGGGCGGCCTACCGGGCGTGCAGAAGGAGGGTACCGACGGGATCGTCGTGTCGGCGCGCTTCGTTCTGCACCGCATGCCGGCGCACACGCGCACCGTGTGCCTGGAGTTCTTCGGGCTGCCCAAGGAGGCCGTGCCGGCGATCGTCGAGGTCAAGCGCTACCTGGACGCGCACCCGCGCGCGCGCCTCGCGGGTCTCGAGCATCTCGATGAGCGCTATGTCAAGGCGGTCGGCTACGCCACCAAGTCGCGCCGCAACGCGCGCCCGCGCATGGTGCTGCTCGGTGACCTCGTCGGCGATGACGTGGATGCGGTGGCGAGCGCAGCCTCCGCCGTCGTGCGCATCGCGAACGCGCGGGGCGGCGAGGGGTTCATCGCAGTTTCGCCCGAGTCGCGCCGCGGTTTCTGGCTCGACCGCGCGCGCACCGCCGCCATCGCCAAGCACACCAACGCCTTCAAGATCAACGAAGACGTGGTGATCCCGCTCGAGCGGCTGGCCGACTACACCGACGGGATCGAGCGCATCAACATCGAGCAATCGATCGCCAACAAGCTCGAGCTGCTCGATGGGCTGGAAGGGTACGTTCGCGGCAGCCTGCCCGTATATCGCGTCGAGGAGTCGCTTTCCAGCGAACAGATCCTCGGCGAACGACCGGCGCGCGCGCTGGCGCTGATCGAGCGCGTGCGCGCGCGCTGGCGCTGGCTGAGCGAGAACCTCGACGCACCGGCCAGCGAGCTCCCCTCGGAGGTCTCCGGCTGGGGTGCCGCGCACAACGAGCTCGTCACGCGCTATGCGCGCGTGTTCGACGCATTGCAGGCCTATGCGCTGCGTCTTTCCTGGAAGAGCGAGTTGCGCGAGCCGCTGCATGCGATCTTCGCCGGCGTCGCCTTCCGCGCAGTTCTCGAAGGCGCGGACGCGGTGCATCGCCGCGTTCTGCGCGGCCGCGTCTTCGTCGCCCTGCACATGCACGCCGGAGACGGCAATGTGCATACCAACATTCCGGTGAACTCCGACGACTACGCGATGCTCCAGCGTGCAACGCAGGCGGTCGCACGCATCATGCGGCTCGCCGTCTCGCTCGGTGGGGTCGTGTCCGGAGAACACGGCATCGGCATCACGAAGCTCGAGTTCCTCGATCCGGCGCAGCGCGAGGCGTTTCGTGGCTACAAGACGACGATCGATCCCGAGGGTCGCTTCAACGCGGGCAAGCTGCTCGACGGCGGCGATCTCTCCAACGCCTATACGCCGAGCTTCTCACTAATCGGCGCCGAGTCGCTCATCCTCGAGCATTCGGACCTCGGCGAGATCGCGAACGCGGTGAAGGATTGCCTGCGCTGCGGAAAATGCAAGCCGGTGTGCGCAACCCATGTGCCGCGCGCGAACCTGCTGTACTCGCCGCGCAACAAGATCCTTGCCGCATCGCTGCTCGTCGAGGCGATGTTGTACGAAGAGCAGACCCGCCGCGGCGTCGCATTCGGACACTATGACGAGTTTGCTGACGTCGCCGAGCATTGCACGGTGTGTCACAAATGCGCTGCGCCGTGCCCGGTGGACATCGATTTTGGCGACGTGTCGATGGCGATGCGAAATCTCCTGCGCCGCGCCGGCCGCCGGCGCTTCGGTCTCGGGACACGCGCCGGGCTCTTGCTGCTCAACATGACCGATGCGCGCAGCATCAAGCTTGCGCGCGCGGCGGTGGTCGGCTGGGGCTACGCGGCGCAGCGCTTCGCCTACCGCCTCGCGAAGGGCGCCGGACTCGCGCGCAAACAGTCGGCGCGACCGCCCGCCAGCACCGGACGGCGCGGCGCCCTCGCGCAGGTGGTGCATTTCGTCAACAAGCCGCTGCCAGCTCGGCTGCCGCGCCGTACGGGGCGGGCGCTGCTCGACATCGAGGACCCGAAGGTGGTTCCCATCGTGCGCGATCCGAGAAAGGCGGGCGAGGACGCCGAGGCCGTTTTCTATTTCCCGGGCTGCGGTTCGGAGCGTCTGTTTTCGCAGGTCGGGCTGGCGACGCAGGCGATGCTCTACGAGATCGGCGTGCAGTGTGTGCTGCCTCCCGGCTACCTGTGCTGCGGATACCCGCAGCGCGCTGCGGGCGAGGCCGAGCGCGGCGAGCGCATCATCATGCAGAATCGCGTGCTCTTTCACCGCATGGCGACGACGCTCAACTATCTCGACATCCGAACCGTGATCGTGTCTTGCGGCACCTGCCTCGATCAGCTCGAGCGCTACGAATTCGACAAGATCTTTCCCGGCGCACGGCTGCTCGACATCCACGAGTATCTGCTCGAGAAGGACGTCAAACTCGACGGCGTACGCGGTGTGCGCTACCTGTACCACGACCCCTGTCACAGCCCGATGAAGGTGCATCGGCCTCTCGACGTCGCGCGCGAATTGACCGGGTCCGAGGTGGCGCTCTCGGCGCAGTGCTGCGGCGAGTCGGGCACCTTGGCGTTGAGCCGGCCGGACGTGTCCACGCAGGTCCGCTTTCGCAAGGAAGAAGTGCTCCGAAGCGGCGTTGCGGCGATGCGACAAGCGGGAGAGAGTGTGAAAGTTCTCACATCCTGCCCATCCTGCTTGCAAGGATTGGCCCGCTTCACGGATGACACCGGGGCGCAGCCCGACTATATTGTGGTGGAAATGGCACGCCACCTGCTTGGTGAGAACTGGCTCGACGAATTCGTCGGCAAGGCAAACGCCGGCGGGGTCGAGCGCGTGCTGCTCTGAGGCATGGGGCCGGTGAGGTGTTGCGCTGCGCCCTCTGTGACGCTGATGGGGGTGCCGTGCTATGGCACGACGCACTGTGTCGCGTGGTGCGCGCCGAGGTTGACGGGTACCCGGGTTTTCTCCGGGTGGTGTTATCCCGCCATGTGGCGGAAATGACCGACCTCGATCCAACCGAGCGCGATCGGATGATGCATGTCGTTTTTGGGGTCGAGCGAGTGCTACGCGAGATGTACCGACCGGACAAGGTGAATCTGGCCAGTTTCGGCAACCAGGTGCCGCACCTGCATTGGCACGTGATTCCGCGTTTTCGGGGCGACCCCCATTTTCCGGAGCCGGTCTGGGGCGCGGTGCAGCGCAAGGCTGCGACACGGCCGGCGGTCGATGATGCGCGGCTGAGCGCGCGCCTAACCGAGCTGCTGGGTTGAGGGCGCCACGATGACGGATTTTTCCGCGTTTCCGCTCCCGGTGCTGGCGCCCGACGCGGCGCCCGAGTTCATCGACGCCGACAGCTGCAAGGCCTGGCTGGAAGACGTGCCGCTGGCCAATGTTTCGGCGGCGCAGACGCAAATGCTGTCCCAGGTGCGGGAGTTCAACCGCTTTCCGACGCGGGCGATGACGCGGCTTGGAGCGCTCGAGGCGATCCGCGAAGCGGTGCATTTTGTCCAGATCGAGCAGGCCAAGCGGTTCACCAACCGGGCGCTGCCGATGGCGGACGCGGAGATCTCGATCTTCAAGCAGACTCTCGCGCTCTGGGAGCAGATGCGGCTCGGCTATATGCGCTGTCTGGAAGCCGCCGCGATGGGCGATCCGGCGATGCGCACGCACGGGGCGCTCGTCTGCCAGCGCGTGCTGGCCTATGCCGGGTTGAAGATGTTTCATCACTATCGTGCATATCGCCAGGTGCCTGCACAAGAGTGGCGTGCGCTGCACGAGGCCTATGCGCGCGCCGAGGAGCTCGAGGTTGCCGAGGAACCGGTCAAGGATTACCTCAACCGCGATGTGCACGACACTTCGCCGCGCATCGCGTATGTGCGTGCGCTGCTGACGGGGCTGTGCAATCCGAATGAGCTTACCCAGCGTCAGCTCACATTCGTCGCCTTCCTGCTCGAACGCTGGTCAAGCAAGGTCGGCGTGCTGCGCCAGCCGCCGGCATGGCGGGATGTCCCGCCGCTGGTGGCGGATCTCTTGGGCGACGCAGCGCCTGAGCGTATGGCCCCGAGCGCAGGGGAAGTCGCCTCGCTGCGCTACCTCGATACCGACCGGCTCGCGAAGAGCCTGCGCAATCGCGTCGGCCTGCTGCGCAAAGGGGAATCGCCGGCACGTCTCGCGCTGGGCGAGGACTGCGTGCAGCCGTCGTGCGAGCAGCTGCTGGTGTTCCTTTACCGGCAGTGGTGCCAGATGCGCACCACGCGGGGGCCCGAGCGGCGGCGGGTATCGGACGTTGCGCAGGTCTGCACCGGAATCGCGGCGATCCACTATTTCGTTTCCGGCGAAGCGTTTCGCCAGCCGCGCGACTCGAGCAGCTACTCGCGGCTGGAACAGGAAGAACTCGCTGTTTTGGGCCGCGTCAGCAAGCGTAGCGATGAGAAGTACAGCACTATCCAAGGGTTCGCGGTGGAGCAATGGCAGCTGCTCGACGAGAGCTCGCAGGGGCTGAAACTGATGCGCAAGGCGGGCGAGAGTGGAAGGCGCTACGCGCACGGGCAGCTGGTCGCGGTACGCCCGTCGGACTCGAAGAGTTTCCTGCTCGCTCAGGTGCGCTGGCTGATGAACAGTGAAAACGGCGATTTGATCGCAGGATTGAAGCTGATGCCCGGCCTGCCTGCGGCCATGGCAGCGCGGCCGTCCGGATTGAACGCGTCGAACGAGAAATACGTTCCGTCGCTGTCACTCACAGGGGTGGAAGCGCTCAACGCGCCGCCGTCTCTCATCCTTCCGGCCGGCTGGTACAAGCCGAAGCGCTTGATCGACGTGTACTTCGATGCGTTGGCGCGTGTCCGCCTCGATGCGGTTCTCGAGCGCGGCAGCGATTTCGAGCGCGTCGCCTACGAGATCGTCTGAGTCCGGTTTGCTACGCGGCCGCGCGCGATGCGTTGCGCGGAATCACGCGCTGCTCCGGAAATACCGCGCTGAAGGTCGAGCCGTGGCCGGCTTCACTCACGATTTCCAGCGTCGCATCGTGACGCGTCAGCACGTGTTTCACGATCGCAAGTCCAAGACCAGTGCCACCGGTCTCGCGTGAGCGCCCGCGATCGACCCGATAGAACCGCTCGGTCAGGCGCGGAATGTGCCGCGGATCGATGCCGATTCCGCTGTCCGAGACGCTGAATACGCCACGCCCGTCCTCCACCCGCCAGCCGATCCGTATGTCGCCGCCCTCGGGTGAATAGCGAATCGCGTTCGAGATGAGGTTCGAAAACGCGCTTCTGAGCTCCGCCTCGCTGCCGTACAGCGCCGCCTCGCTGGAGATCTCGACGACGATCTGATGCCGCTCGCCAGATAGCGCATGCGCTTCCTCGAGCAAACGATCGCAGAGCGGCCGCACGGCGACTTCCTGCTCGTCGTTCGGTGTCTGACTTGACTCGAGGGCGGACAACGTGAGCAGGTCTTCGATCAAATGGCGCATGCGT
>JAJDNJ010000110.1 GCA_022340705.1 Betaproteobacteria bacterium | reverse complement strand
GTAGCTCTTCGCCTCGCCGCCGAACTTCTTCGACAAAATCAGCGTCATCGCCGCCGTCAGCGTCGTCTTGCCGTGATCCACGTGACCAATCGTGCCCACGTTCACGTGCGGCTTGGTCCGCTCAAATTTGCTCTTTGCCATGACTGACCTCTGAAATCTCGATCTTTGTTACTTCTTCGCGCTGATGACCGCCTCGGCGACGCTCTTCGGCGCCTCGGCGTAATGCTTGAATTCCATCGTGTAGGTGGCACGACCTTGCGTCAGCGAGCGCAGCGTGGTCGAGTAGCCGAACATCTCGCCGAGCGGAACCTCGGCCTTGATCGCCTTGCCGCCGGGCAGATCCTCCATCCCCTGGATCATGCCGCGCCGCGAGGACAGATCGCCCATCACGTCGCCCATCTTCTCCTCGGGCGTCTCGACTTCCACCGCCATCACCGGTTCGAGGAGGACCGGCGTCGCCTTGCGCATGCCGTCCTTGAAGCCGAAGATCGCCGCCATCTTGAACGCGTTCTCGTTCGAGTCGACCTCGTGGTACGAGCCGTCGAACAGCGTCACTTTGACGTCGACCACCGGGTAGCCGGCGAGCACGCCATCGCGCAGTGCCTCTTCGATCCCCTTTTGCACCGCCGGGATGTACTCGCGCGGCACCGCGCCGCCCTTGATCGCGTCGACGAACTCGTAGCCCTTGCCCGTCTCGTTCGGCGCGAGCTTGAACCACACGTGACCGTACTGGCCGCGGCCACCCGACTGCTTGACGAACTTGCCCTCGGATTCAACCTCTTTGCGGAACGTCTCGCGGTAGGCCACCTGCGGCTTGCCAACGCTCGCCTCGACGCCGAATTCGCGCCGCATACGGTCGACCAGAATCTCGAGATGCAGCTCGCCCATGCCGGAGATGATCGTCTGGCCCGATTCCTCGTCGGTGCGCACACGGAACGAAGGATCTTCCTGCGCGAGGCGCCCGAGCGCGATGCCCATCTTCTCCTGATCCGCCTTGGTCTTCGGCTCGACCGCCTGCGAGATCACCGGGTCGGGGAACTCCATGCGCTCGAGCGTGATGACCTTGCCGATGTCGCACAGCGTCTCGCCGGTCGAAACGTCCTTCAGGCCTACCGCAGCCGCGATATCACCGGCGCGCACTTCCTTGATTTCCTCGCGCTCGTTGGCGTGCATCTGCAGGAGCCGGCCGATGCGCTCCTTCTTGCCGCGCACCGGGTTGTAGACGGTATCGCCCGAGTTCAGCACGCCGGAGTACACGCGGACGAACGCGAGCTGGCCGACGTAGGGGTCGGTCATGATCTTGAACGCGAGACCCGCGAAGGGCTCGTCGTCGCCGGCCTTGCGCAGATCGACTTCGCCGTTCTCCTTCTCGCCCTTGACCGGGGGAATATCAATCGGCGACGGCAGGTAGTCGATCACCGCGTCGAGCATCGCCTGCACGCCCTTGTTCTTGAACGCCGAGCCGCAGAGCATCGGCACGATTTCATTGTTAATCGTGCGGATGCGAATGCCCTTCTTGACCTCCTCGACCGAGAGCTCGCCCGACTCGAGGTACTTGTTCATCAGCTCTTCGTTCGCCTCGGCCGCGGACTCGACCATGCGCTCGCGCCATTCCTTGGCGGAATCGAGCAGCTCGGCCGGAATCTCGGTGCGCTCGAACTTGGTACCCTGCGAGGCCTCGTCCCAGAGGATCGCGTCCATCGCAACGAGGTCGACCACGCCGCGGAATCCGTCCTCCGCGCCAATCGGGATCTGGATCGGGATGGGGTTCGCCTTGAGCCGCGCCTTCATCTGGTCGTGGACCTTGAAGAAGTTCGCGCCGATGCGGTCCATCTTGTTGACGAACGCGAGACGCGGCACGCGGTATTTGTTGGCCTGGCGCCAAACCGTCTCGGACTGCGGCTGCACGCCGCCCACGGCGCAGTACACCATGCACGCGCCGTCGAGCACGCGCAGGCTGCGCTCGACCTCGATCGTAAAATCGACGTGGCCCGGGGTGTCGATGATGTTGATGCGGTGCTCGGGGTAGGACAGGTCCATCCCCTTCCAGAAGCAGGTGGTCGCCGCCGAGGTGATCGTGATCCCGCGCTCCTGCTCCTGTTCCATCCAGTCCATCGTCGCGGCGCCGTCGTGCACCTCGCCGATTTTGTGGTTCACGCCGGTGTAGAACAAGATGCGCTCGGTGGTCGTCGTCTTGCCTGCGTCGATATGCGCACTGATCCCGATGTTGCGGTAACGCTCGATTGGCGTCTTGCGTGCCACGGCCATGCCTCTGGTCTCAGAATCGGTAGTGGGAGAAGGCCTTGTTGGCCTCCGCCATGCGGTGAACTTCCTCGCGCTTCTTCATCGCACCGCCGCGGCCTTCCGCGGCTTCCTGCAATTCGCCGGCGAGGCGTACGGTCATCGACTTCTCGCCGCGCTTCTGCGCCGCCTCGCGGATCCAGCGCATCGCGAGCGCCACGCGACGTACGGGTCTGACCTCGACCGGCACCTGATAGTTCGCACCGCCAACGCGACGGCTCTTGACCTCGACCACCGGCTTGACGTTCTGCAGCGCCTGCGAGAACACCTCGACCGGATCCTTGCCGGACTTCGTCTTGATGACGTCGAGCGCGCCATACAGGATGCGTTCGGCGACGGCCTTCTTGCCGCGTGTCATCAGCACGTTCACGAATTTCGTGACGTCCGGGTTATGAAACTTCGGATCCGGCAGGATCTCGCGCTTCGGAACTTCTCTGCGACGGGGCATTGGCGTTGCGGTCCGTGGTGGCCTGGGGTGAGTGTCGAGCGAGCGGTACGGGGATGCGCGCTCAGGCGGACTTGGCGCGCTTGGCGCCGTACTTCGAGCGCGCCTGCTTCCGGTCCTTCACACCCTGGGTGTCGAGCGAGCCGCGCACGATGTGATAGCGCACGCCCGGCAGGTCCTTCACCCGCCCGCCGCGAATCAGCACCACCGAGTGCTCCTGCAGGTTGTGGCCTTCACCGCCGATGTAGCCGATGACCTCGAAACCGTTGGTCAGACGCACCTTGGCGACCTTGCGCAGCGCCGAGTTCGGCTTTTTCGGGGTCGTCGTATAGACGCGCGTGCACACGCCCCGTTTCTGGGGCGATCCGGCGAGCGCCGGAACCTTTGATTTGGCCGGCTTCTCGACGCGCCCGAGGCGCACCAACTGATTGACGGTAGGCATTTTTTCCGCTTCCAGAAACAAACCGGGCGGCCGCAGGAACTGCTGGCAGCCGCCCAGTGGAGTAAAGAGGCCGGATTATAAAGGGGATTTTCGAGTAGCGTCAAGCAACTCCAGGCTCCGGATCTTTCATGCTGCGGCGCATCGAAACGGGGCTTTCCGGCTCCCGGAACGACGCCGCTTAGCCCTGCGGGTCGGACACGAAGCCGAAGCGCTCTTGCAGGTCCGATCGGTCGATCGGTTCGATGCGCAAGCGCTCCGAGCGAGCAAGGCGCAGCCAGGCCCTCCCCGGCCCTGGCGTGCGCCAGTCGAACTCGGCGTCGAGGGGCTTGCCCTCGGCGTCCTCGAGCCGGGCCGAAAGCGCCTCGAGGTCCCGGTCCTCGACCACGCCGATGCCCCGCGCGCCGCTCAGGTACAGAGCGCCGTGCTCGTCGACCCATGCCGCGCCGATGGCGCCCGCGTCACGCCCGCAGTGGTCGCGAAAACCGTCGCCCACGCGTCGATAGACGAGCGGCGTCGCCTCGAGCCGAACGAAGACCCGTTGCGGGCCATTCTGGAAATACCAGGCGCCGCGCGCGTCACGGGCGTAGTTGCGCGCGATGAAGGCGCGCAGCGCGGCGTTGCCGATGCGCTCGAATGCGCCGTTCGCCGGATTGCGCAGGCGCCATTCGCCGCGGCGGTCGAGCACGAGCCAGCCGTACACCGCCGGCACATTGGGCCAGCGTTCGAGCGCGCGGCGCACGACATCATCCACCGCGCGCAGCTCTCGGGCTCATGAAGCGGTCTCGGTTAACATCGCAGCGTGCGATTTGGCCGCAGTGTGCCCTCGGTGCGCCGCCGCGTCGAGGCGCAGGCGCTCTCGCCGTGACCCGTACCGACCGGTTTCCGACATTCGAGCGATGAATACCGCGCCACGCGCGCTGCGCGTCATCGATACCGGCATCCGCAGCGGCCGCGAAAACGTCGCGTTTGATCAGGCACTGATCGAAGCGCACGCCGCGGGCCGCGTGCCCGACACACTGCGCTTTCTGCGCTTCCGGCCCTGCGCACTCATCGGCCTGCACCAGATTCTGTCGCACGAGGTGCGCCTGGATTTCTGCCGCCGTCACGGCATCGAGGTGGGCAGGCGGATCACCGGGGGCGGCGGGCTCTATCTCGACGAAGGCCAGATGGGCTGGGAACTGGTGCTCGATCGCCGGGCACTCGGCACGACCGAT
Organism: Betaproteobacteria bacterium; assembly: GCA_022340705.1. Classification (GTDB taxonomy): domain Bacteria; phylum Pseudomonadota; class Gammaproteobacteria; order Burkholderiales; family SG8-39; genus SG8-39. Next base: position 21,964 of record JAJDNJ010000110.1, on the reverse strand, counting down.
CTCGGCGAGATCGCCGCGCGCTTGTGCAGTGCGGCGGCACAGGGCCTGCGCGCGCTCGGGGTGGCGGCGCAGTTCCGCCCACGCAACGACATCGAGGTCGACGGACGCAAGGTCAGCGGAACCGGCGGATTCATCGACGGCAATACACTTTTCTATCAGGGCACCCTGCTCGTCGATTTCGACGCCACACGGATGATCGAGGCACTCAAGGTGCCCGCGGAAAAGCTCGCCAAGCACGATCTCGACGACGCGCGCCGCCGCGTCGTCACCCTGCGCGAGCTGCTCGGCAGATTGCCCTCCTTCGACGAGGTGCAGGCGGCGCTGCTTGAAGGCTTTCGCGCCGCACTCGGCGTCGAGTTGCAGCGCGGCGTGATCAGCGACACCGAGGAGGCACTCGCTGCGCGTCTGCATGCGACCGAATTCGGCACCGATGCCTTCGTCGCCTCGCTCGATGCGCCCGAGACCGACGATACGCTGGTCTCGACCACGCTCACCCGGCGCGGTGGGACGCTGCGCGCCGATATCCGGCTCGAAGGCCCGAAGCGCGAGCGGCTGCGCGAGGTGCTGATCACCGGCGATTTCTTCATGACGCCGCCGCGCGCGCTCTACGATCTCGAGGCGGCACTGCGCGGCCAGCATGTCGCGCAAGCCGGCGCTCAGGTCGATGCCTTCTTCGCACGCAGCGCCTGCGATGCGGTCGGACTTTCGGCGCGCGATTTTCGCGATCTCGTCGAGAGCGCGCTGTCGCAGATGAGCCTCGAGGCCGCCGGACGGCGCCTGCGCGCACACTGGCGCGGGCCGGGGCCGGAGGTCGCGCCGACGCTCGTCTTTCTGCACGACGCGCTTGGCTGCGCGCGACTGTGGCGCGATATTCCCGAGCGGCTGGTGACGGCGAGCGGATGCGGCGCCCTGGTCTACGATCGCTGGGGCTCGGGCGATTCCGAGGCGCTCGCGCCGCCGTACTCGGGCCGCTACCTGCTCGACGAAGCGCTCGAGGCGCTGCCGCAGGTGATCGCGCAGACCCGAATCCGCGACGCGGTGCTGATCGGCCATTCCGACGGTGCCGCCATCGCGCTCGCCTACGCGGGGCAGCACCCGGATCGGGTGCGCGGCGTGGTCGCGCTCGCGCCGCACCTCTACCGCGAGGCGCGCACCCTGCGCGAGATCGAGGCGCAGATCGTGGATTTCCGCGACGGTGATCTGGCGGCGCGACTGCGCCGCTACCACGGTGCGAAGACCGAAATGCTCTTCGCGCGTCTGGTCGAGACCTGGACCGCGGGCGCGCCGGGTGAGGGATGGGCACTCGAGCCCTATCTGCGCCGGGTACGCTGCCCCGTGCTCGCGCTGCAGGGCGAGGACGACGAGTTCTTCTCGCAAGCCCAGCTCAAGGCGCTCGGCGCGCTGCTGCCCGGCCGCCTGCAGGCGCAGCGCCTGCCGCGCTGCGGCCACTATCTGCAGCATCAGGCACGCAAACCGGTGCTTGGCGCGATCACCGCGTTCCTGCAGGCACTCGGCGAGCCGGCCAGCGCGACGCGGAGGCTGGCGTGAGCGCGCACATCGACCTGCACCACCGGATCCACGTTCTCGGCAAGAAGGAAGAGCTCGCGACGTCCCCGGTCGACGGTCGCATCGTCATCGTGCTCGACATCCTGTTCGCCACCACGACGATGGTCACCGCGCTCGCCCATGGCGCCAGCCAGGTGATTCCGGTCGAGAACGAGAATGCGGCGCGACGCGAATCGCGCAGCCACCCGCCGGAGTCCGTGGTGCTTGCCGGCGAGCTGTATGCCGAGACATTGCCTGGCTTCGCGCATCCGGCACCGCTGCGTCTCCTGCAGCACGGGATCGGCGGCAAGACGATCGTCTACTCCACCACCAACGGCACCGTCGCGATGACGCTCGCCGCCAATGCAGCGCACGTGTACTGCGGCGCACTGCTCAACGCCCGCCGTCTGGCCGAGCACGTGGTGGCGCGCCACCCCGAACAAGCCGTCGTAATCGTGTGTTCGGGCTCGGGCGACAACTTCAACCTGGAGGATTTTTACGGCGCCGGCTACTTCGTCGAGCAGCTCAGCGGACTGCTCGGCACGCAGGCCGACCTGTCCGATGCGGCGCTCGCAGCGCGCAGCCTGTATCGCGAGGCGCGCGCGCCCGAAGCACTGCTCGAATGTCGCGTCGGACGCATGATGGCTGCCCGCGGGCTCACCGAGGAAGTCCGGTTCGCCTGTCGCTTCGATGCCTTCCCGGTGATTCCCGAGCTGCGCGACGGGCGCCTCGGGCTGATCGCCTGAGCGCGCGCAGCCTCACTCGCGTCTGAGCTGCGCGCTCAGCGCGAGATGGTCGGACAGCATCGACCAAGGCGCACCGCGATGCACCTGGGCCGAGACCACCTCGAAGCCGTGCACATAGATGCGATCGAGGCGCAGCAGCGGAAGGAAGCTCGGAAAGGTGCGCGCCGCGCGCCCGTGATGCGAGATCGACACCTCGCGCATGCCGAGACGATCCTCGAGCACCGCGCTCGCCCGGTGGCGCCAGTCGTTGAAGTCTCCTGCGATCACCACGGGCAGGCCGCGTGCGATCAGCTCGGACAGGCGCGCCGCGATCGCCTCGGTCTGCATGCGGCGTCCGCGCTCGTGCAGGGAGAGGTGAACGCACAGGCAATGCAGGTTGCGTGGCCAGCCTGGCACCGTCACCACGCTATGCAGGAGACCGCGGCGCTCGAAGCGGTGGCTCGAGACATCCTCGTTCGCGGCCGACACGATCGGGTAGCGCGAAAGGATCGCATTGCCGTGATGACCGTGATCGTAGACCGCGTTGCGTCCGTAGACCGGCGTCCAGGCGCCCTCGGCGAGGTACTCGTACTGCGGCATGCCCGGCCAGGCGGCGAAGCGCAGCGCCATGCGCTCGTTCATGCCCTGCACCTCTTGCAGGAACACCAGATCGGCGTCGAGCGCGCGCAGTCCCTCGCGCAGCTCGTGAATCACCATGCGCCGGTTGAACTGCGACAGCCCCTTGTGAATGTTGAGCGTCGCGACGCGTAGGACTTGTGTCATTGCCTCAGATGCCGCCGCGCTCGCCGAGCAGCAGGATCGCGTCGCGGTTCGACCAGGAGAAGCATTTCTGCGCCGCCTCGCGCCACGGCAGCCAGAGTGCCGCGCGGTGCTCTTCTTGCGCAAGGCTCACCGGCAGGCGCTCGGCCAGTGCGAAGCTGAACACATGCTCGGTATTGTGGGTGGTTCCCGGGGCGAACCGATGACGCCAGTGGCCGTAAATCTCGAAGGTGTTGACCAGGTTCCAGCGCCGCAAGCGGCCCTGCTCGGGAGCGAGGCCAGTCTCCTCGAGCACTTCGCGCCGCGCCGCGTGCTCGAGCGGCTCGTCCGGCGCATCGAGCGAGCCGGTGACCGACTGCCAATAGCCCGGGCGTTGTGTGCGCTCGAGCAGCAGCACGTCGAGGGCCGCGGTGTGAATCACGACCAGCACGGAAACCGGGATCTTGTGGCTCACGCGCCGGCCGCGTTCCAGTCGCGCAGCGTGAGACCGCGGCGTGGATCGACGAAGATCGCGAAGAATGCCCGTCCTTCGGCCGCCCAGTCCTGGGCGACGTCGCCGAGCAGGCCGAGCAGCACGCGAAAGTCATCGCCGCCAGCGCCTTGCAGCGTCTCGAAGCCGTCGATCACCAGCAACCGCCCGGCGTCGGGGCGCCAGGACAGGTCACCCAGGCAATCCTCAAGCGCGTCCCAGTTGGCGCCGAACCAGTCGGGAAATGCGAGCGCCGCGGCGAAGCGCTCGAACAAAACCGCCTTGCCGTCGACGCCGTCGAGCGAGACCGGAACGACATCCAGCCCGGGCGCGTCCGACGCGGACAGACCGCGCGCGTCTTCTGCGCGGTACACGCCAGAGCGGCGCGCGCTCCAGCGCGCGTCAGCGGGTTCGCGCGGGCTCATTCGCGTACCCGCTTGAAGCTGCGGTAGTGGTCATTGGTGTAGTAGCGCTCGCCACCGGCGCCCGCGACGATGCGCCGCGCGCCGCGGTCGCGCGCGCCCGGCGTGGGGACCGTGTATTCGCGGTAGTAGCCGCGTTCACGCTCCGGCAGCAGTCCCTCGCGGTTGTGGAACGTCGACCCGTCCTTGCGGAAGGGAAACGGTCCGCCGCGCTCGATGCGCGCGAGCGTGTCGCGCGCCTCTGGCGGCAGCGCCGAGCGCGAGATTCCATCAGGTTCCGATCCAGCACCGCAGGCCGTGAGCGTTGCGATGAGCAGCGCAACCAGCGCCCTGCGCAGCCACGCCCCCATAGGCCAGACCTCAGCCGCCCCCCTGCCGATTGCGCAATCGAATGTGCAGCTCGCGCAGCTGCTGCTCGGTCACCGGCGACGGCGCGCCGGTCAGCAGGTCCTGTCCGCGCTGCGTCTTGGGGAAGGCAATCACGTCGCGAATCGCCTCCGCGCCCACCATCAGGGTCACCAGGCGGTCAAAGCCGAAGGCGATGCCGCCGTGCGGCGGTGCGCCGTACTGCAGCGCGTCGAGCAGGAAGCCGAACTTCGCGCGCTGGTCCTCGGGCGAGATCTTGAGCGCGCGAAAGACCTGCTGCTGGACCTCCTGGCGGTGGATCCGGACCGAGCCGCCGCCGATCTCCCAGCCGTTGAGCACGACGTCGTAGGCCTTGGCGTAGGCACGTTCCGGCGCCGTCTCGACAAAACCCTCGTGCCCATCCTTCGGGCTGGTGAACGGGTGATGACGCGCCTTCCAGGATTTCGAGTCTTCGTCGAACTCGAACATGGGGAAGTCGACCACCCACAGCGGCCGCCAGCCGGATTGCGCGAGACCGCGCTCGTGGCCGACGCGCTGGCGCAGCGCGCCGAGCGCTTCGTTCACCACGCTCGCGCGGTCGGCACTGAAGAACAGCAGATCGCCGTTTTCGGCTCCGCTGCGCTCGAGGATCGCGGCGAGCGCGCCGGCATGCAGGTTCTTGACGATCGGCGACTGCAGGCCGTCGGCGCCCGCAGCGCGGTCGTTCACCTTGATGTAGGCCAGCCCTTTGGCGCCGGACGTGCGCACGAACTCGGTGTAGCCGTCGATTTCGCCGCGCGTCAGCGCCCCGCCGCCCGGGACGCGCAGCGCCGCAACGCGCCCGCCCGGCGACTTGGCCGGACCGGAGAACACCTTGAACTCGACGTCCTGCATCACGTCGGTCAGCTCGGTGAGCTTGAGCGGCACGCGCAGGTCGGGCTTGTCGGAGCCGTAGTCGCGCATCACGTCGTCGTAGGTCAGCACGGGAAAGGGATCCGGCAGCTCGACGCCAATGCTGTCGCGGAAGATCGCTCGAACCAGCGACTCCATCAGCGCCCGGATTTCGCCCTCCTCCAGAAACGAGGTCTCGACATCGATTTGCGTGAACTCGGGCTGACGGTCGGCGCGCAGGTCCTCGTCGCGGAAGCACTTGACGATCTGGTAGTAGCGATCGAAGCCCGCAATCATCAGCATCTGCTTGAACAGCTGCGGCGACTGCGGCAGCGCGTAGAAGTGACCGTCGTGCAGGCGCGAGGGCACGAGGAATTCGCGCGCGCCCTCCGGCGTGGACTTGTAGAGCACCGGCGTCTCGATGTCGACGAAGCCATGCGCATCGAGAAAGCGGCGTGCCGCGGAGGCCGCCCGGTGGCGCAGGCGCAGGTTGCGCTGCATCTGCTCGCGTCGCAGGTCGAGCACGCGGTGCTCGAGGCGCACGCCCTCCGACAGGTTGTCGTCGTCGAGCTGGAACGGCGGAGTCGCGGAGGGATTGAGCACCTCGACCGCATGCGCGAACACCTCGACCGCGCCCGAGCGCATGTTCGGATTCACCGTGCCCTCCGGGCGATGGCGCACCACGCCGCTGATCCGGAGCACGTACTCGCCGCGCGCGCGATCCGCAGCGGCGAACGCGTCGGCGCGGTCCGGATCGCAGACCACCTGAGCGAGGCCACTGTGATCGCGCAGGTCGATGAAGATCACGCCCCCGTGGTCGCGGCGGCGATGCACCCAGCCCGCGAGCGTCACGCTCTGGTCGATCAGCGCGGTCGAGAGCTCGCCGCAATACTGCGTTCGCATGTCAGCCTTTCTGCGCGGGGCGCGCGGCCTGCTCCGCCTCGCGCCGTTCCGATTCATTGCCGTCCGGGACAACGACGCCCATCGAGATGACGATCTTGAACGCGTCGTCGACGCTCATGTCGAGTTCGATCACGTCGGCGCGCGGCAGCATGACGAAGTAGCCGCCGGTCGGGTTCGGCGTCGTCGGCACGTAGATGCTCACGAAATCGCCCTGCAGATGCGTCGCCACGTCACCCCCCGGCACCCCGGTGAGAAACGCGATCGTCCACATGCCCGGGCGCGGCCACTGCACGAGCAGCGCCTTGCGAAACGCCTCGCCCTGCGAGGAAAACAGCGTATCGGAGACCTGCTTCACGCTCGAGTACACCGAACTGAAGAACGGGATGCGGTGCAGCAGCCCGTTCCAGATACGCACCAGCCGCTGACCGATGAAGTTCGCCGCCAGCACGCCGGTCACGAACACGATCACCACCGTAAGCACGACCCCCATGCCGCGCACGTGCACGCCGAGCCAGTGCTCGGGCCGCCAGTCGAGCGGCAACAGAAGCAGGGTCTGGTCGAGGGTGTCGACCACCAGCAGGAGCACCCAGATCGTGATGACGAGCGGGACCCAGATGAGCAGGCCGGTAATGAAGTACTTCTTCACGTGCGGGAATCAGTGCGAACCCCGGAAAAGAAAAACGCCCGGCGCGGGGTCCACCCGCCGGGCAATTGCTGGATGCGCGCTGACGCTCAGCCTGCGGCGGAGGCGGATGTGGCGTCTTTGTCGCTGGACGTGCTGTTCGACGACTCGCTCTTCGACTCGGACTTTGCCTCGGTCTTGGCGTCGGCTTTCGACTCGCCGCCAGCCGCGTCCGATTTGGCTCCTTCCGCCTGCGGCTTGCGCGACGCCCCTTTGCCCGAGTTCTTGAAATCGGTGACGTACCAGCCGCTGCCCTTGAGCTGAAAACCGGCCGCCGTGAGCAGCTTGCGGAACGATTCCTTGCCGCAGGACGGGCAGACCGTCATTGGTGGCTCGGAGACCTTCTGCAGGTACTCGTTCTGGAACCCGCAGTCCGCACATCGGTATTCGTAAATCGGCATCTTACGTACCCCTTGCGGGACGACCCGCATTTGCGCGGCGCGGATTATACCCCGCCAACGCGCAGCTAGGCGCCTGATTTGAGGGCGAAAGGAGGCTTTTCAAGCCCTCTCAGAACGGGATGTCGTCCTCCATGTCGTCGAACTTGCCGGCCGGCTTCTTGGCTGCCGCGGGCGCCGCGGCGCGCGGCGCGCCGGCGCTCTCCGCGCGCGGCTCGCCACCGCCTTCGCGCCGGCCGAGCATCTGCATCGTGTCGGCGCGGATCTCGGTGCTGTAGCGGTCGTTGCCGTCCTTGTCCTGCCACTTGCGCGTGCGCAAGCTGCCCTCGACGTAGACCTGCGAGCCCTTCTTCAGGTACTCGCCTGCGATCTCCGCGAGGCGGCCGAAGAACGCGATCCGATGCCATTCGGTCGCCTCCTTCATCTCGCCACTGCCCTTGTCCTTCCAGCGGTCCGTGGTCGCAACCCGGATGTTGGTGACCGCTTCGCCGCTCGGCATGTAGCGCGTCTCCGGATCTGCGCCGAGGTTGCCTACGATGATGACCTTGTTGACCGATGCCATTTCACACTCCTCCCGTCACGAGTTTCCTCACTCTGCCCTCATCCCAGTCGCTCGATACCACCTTGAGGCGGGCGACGCGCTCCTGCTCGGAGACGTCGACGTCGCGCACACCGTGCACGCGCTCCAATGCCTCGCGCAGCCCGGCGAGCTCGACCCCCGCTGCAATGGAAAACGTCAGATCTGCCAAATCGTTGACCTGACTTGCGGCCAGCGCCTTCATGCCGGTGGCGATCGCCAGCCACAGCGCGGCGAATGCCGCGCACAGGCCGTAGACCGCACCGGGTCCGTAGCGCCCGGCCACCGCCCCGCCGAGCAATCCGCCGACAAACAGCCCGAGCGTCTGCATCGTGTTGTACACACCGATCGCGGTGCCGCGTGCTTGCGCCGGTGCCACGCGCGAGACGAGCGACGGCAGGAGCGCTTCGAGCACGTTGAACGCGGAGAAGAACGCGACCATCAGCGCCGCAAGGATCACCAGCCGGTTGCCCGTGGCGCCGAACGCGGCCTCGACCAGGGCAAGCAGCCCGACCATCCCGATGAGCACCGGCTTGGGGCGATTGCGGCGATCCGCGAAGAGAATGAACGGCACCATGAGCACGAACGACGCGAGCACGACCGGAAGGTAAACCTTCCAGTGATCGGGCAGCGCCAGACCGGCGGAGATCAGGCGCGGCGGCAGCACGACGAACATCGCCATCTGGGTCATGTGCAGCACGAAGATGCCGAGGTTGAGCGACATCAGCTGGCGATCGCGCAGGCATTCGCCGAGCAGGCGGCGCGCGCCTTCCTGCACCGTGCGCACGCGGCGCGGCGCCTCCGGCACGAAGGCGCGCAGGATCAGGATCGAGAGCAGCGCCAGCCCCGCGGTGGCGCCGAACAGCCCGCCCATGCCGATCCAGCGATAGAGCGGCGGGGCGACGACCAGCGACAGCGCGAAGCTGAACCCGATCATCGCGCCGATCATCGCCATCGCCTTGGTGCGATGGCGCTCGCGCGTCAGGTCGGCGGTGAGCGCGATGACTGCGGAAGAGATCGCCCCGGCGCCCTGCAGCAGGCGCCCGGCGATTGCGGTCCAGATCGTGCCGGCGAACGCCGCCAGCAGGCTGCCGAGCGCGAACACGATCAGGCCGACGATAATCACCGGCTTGCGGCCCCAGCGGTCCGAGGCCATGCCGAACGGGATCTGCAGGATCGCCTGCGCGAGGCCGTAGGCGCCGAGCGCGATGCCGACGAGCATCAGGTTGCTCCCGCCCTCGAGCGTGCGCGCGTGTACCGCGAACACCGGCAGGATCAGAAACAGCCCGAGCATGCGCAGCCCGAATACGCCGGCCAGGCTGAGTCCGGCGCGCAGTTCCGATGCGGTCATGCGATCGCCAGGCACGGCAGCAGGCATTGCGACTTGAAGCTCGGGGTAGAAGCGAGAGGGGAAGGCTGGCTATAGTAGCAGGTTTGCATTCTTTGCCGCGCCGCTTGCGCTCTATGAAAACCGATGCCGCACCCCTGCCCTCTGCGAGCGGCGGGCCGATCTCCGCCAGCCAATCCGACCTGCGCGACCCGCGCGAGCACCGCATCCGCGTGCGCGGCGCGCGCACGCACAATCTGAAAGATCTGCATCTCGACCTGCCGAAGAACTGCCTGGTCGTGATCACCGGGCTCTCGGGATCGGGCAAGAGCTCGCTCGCGTTCGATACGCTTTACGCGGAGGGCCAGCGGCGCTACGTCGAGTCGCTTTCGGCTTACGCGCGCCAGTTCCTGCAACTGATGGACAAGCCCGACGTCGACCTGATCGAGGGGCTGTCACCCGCGATCGCAATCGAGCAGAAGAGCGCGAGCCACAACCCGCGCTCGACAGTGGGCACCGCGACCGAGATCCACGATCACCTGCGCCTGCTGTTCGCGCGCGCCGGCACCCCCTACTGCCCCGAGCACCAGCTGCCGCTGCAGGCCCAGTCGGTCAGCCAGATGGTCGACCAGGTGCTCGGCTTGCCGCCCGAGACGCGCATCATGATCCTCGCGCCGGTGGTCGCCGGGCGCAAGGGCGAGCAGGGCGAGCTGCTCGAGGAGCTGCGCGCGCAGGGCTTCACCCGCGTGCGTGTCGACGGCACTGTCTACGAGCTCGACGCCGCGCCGCGCCTCGCGCGGCGCGCTCGGCATTCGATCGACGTGGTCGTCGACCGACTGCGTGTGCGTCCGGATGCGCGTCAGCGCATCGCTGACTCGTTCGAGACCGCGTTGCGCCATGCCGATGGGCGCGCGATCGCACTCGAGACCGACCACGGCACCGAGCACCTTTTCTCGGCGCGCTTCGCCTGCCCGCATTGCGAGACCGTGCTCCCCGCGCTCGAGCCGCGCCTGTTCTCGTTCAACAATCCCGCCGGCGCCTGCCCGCACTGCGACGGACTCGGCACGGTGGAGTTCTTCGATCCGCGGCGCGTCGTCGCGCATCCCAATCTGAGCCTCGCGGGCGGTGCGATCCGCGGCTGGGACCGGCGCAACCACTTCTTTCACGCGATGCTGCAGTCGCTCGCGCGGCACTACGGCTTCGACATCGAGCAGCCCTGGGAGATGCTCGACGACGCGATCCAGCAGCGCGTCCTCTACGGCTCCGGCGACGAGCCGATCGCGTTCAGCTACCCGGGCGCGCGTGGCCGCAGCACGCAGCGCAGCCATCCGTTCGAAGGCGTTGTCCCGAACCTCGAGCGGCGCTACCGGGAAACCGATGCGGCGGTGGTGCGCGAGGAGCTCGCGCGCTATCGCAGCACGCGCGCCTGCCCGGGCTGCGACGGTGCGCGCCTGCGGCGCGAGGCATTGAACGTGCGTCTCGCCGAACGCACAATCCACGAGATCTCGCGCTGGCCGCTGCGCCAGACGCTCGAATTCTTCCGCATGCTGCGTCTTGAGGGCGCACGCGGCCAGGTTGCCGAGCGCATCGTGCGCGAAGTGATCGTGCGGCTCGAGTTCCTCGCCAACGTGGGTCTCGACTACCTGTCGCTGGAGCGCACCGCGCAGTCGCTCTCCGGGGGCGAGGCGCAGCGCATCCGTCTCGCGAGCCAGATCGGCTCCGGGCTGACCGGGGTGATGTACGTGCTCGACGAACCCTCGATCGGACTGCACCCGCGCGACAACGCGCGCCTGATCGCCACCCTGCTGCAGCTGCGCGACCTCGGCAATTCGGTGATCGTGGTCGAGCACGACGCCGAGACGATCCGCGCCGCGGATCACGTCGTCGACATGGGCCCCGGCGCGGGCGAGGCCGGCGGACGCGTGGTCGCCGAGGGCCCGCCCGCGGCGATCGTCGACAGCGCGGATTCGCTTACCGGCAAGTACCTGTCCGGCGCGCTGGCAGTGGGCCTACCGCCGCTCGCGCGGCGTCCCGGGCGCAAGAGCCTGCGCCTGCGCGGCGCGCGCGGCAATAACCTGAAGAACCTCGACATCGAGCTGCCGCTCGGACTGTTCGTCTGCGTGACCGGCGTTTCGGGCTCGGGCAAGTCGACGCTGGTCAACGATACGCTCTACGCGGCGCTCGCGCGCCATCTCTACGGCAGCGCGGCGGAGCCCGCCGCGCACGATGGCATCGACGGTCTCGAGCATCTCGACAAGGTAGTGAGCGTCGATCAGGCGCCGATCGGACGCACGCCGCGCTCCAATCCGGCGACCTACACCGGGCTGTTCACGCCGATTCGCGAGCTGTTTGCCGGAGTCCCCGAGGCGCGCACGCGCGGCTACGACGCAGGGCGCTTCTCGTTCAACGTCAAGGGCGGGCGCTGCGAGTCTTGCCAGGGCGACGGGGTGACGCGCGTCGAGATGCATTTCCTGCCCGACGTGTATGTTCCCTGCGACCTGTGCCACGGACAGCGCTACAACAGCGAGACGCTCGAAATCCGCTACCGCGGCAAGAATATCCACGAGGTCCTTCAGCTGACGGTGGACCAGGCCGCGGCGTTCTTCTCCGCGGTGCCCGCGGTCCTGCGCAAGCTCAAGACGCTGTCCGAGGTGGGCCTGGGCTATGTACGGCTCGGCCAGGCGGCGACCACTCTGTCGGGCGGCGAGGCGCAGCGCATCAAGCTCTCGCTCGAGCTGTCCAAGCGCGATACCGGGCGCACGCTCTACATCCTCGACGAGCCGACCACCGGGCTGCATTTCCACGATATCCAGCTGCTCCTCGAAGTGCTGCGCCAGCTGCGCGACGCGGGCAACACGGTGGTGGTCATCGAGCACCATCTCGACGTGATCAAGAGCGCCGACTGGGTGATCGACCTCGGGCCCGAAGGCGGGGACGGCGGCGGCCAGCTGGTCGCCGCTGCGACCCCGCGCCAACTGGCGGGCGTCGCGGCGAGCCACACCGGGCAGCATCTGGCGCCGCTGTTCCGGCGCGGCACACCGGTGCGCGCCACGGATTAGACGCCGCCAGAGTTCGGCCGCCAGGCGCCTTGACATTTTACGAACGTTCGTTCTATTCTGTGCGCCATGTCACCCCCGAGCAAAGGCGAGCAGACCCGCGGCGCGATCCTCGATCGTGCGCTCGACATCGCCAGTCGGCTCGGCCTCGAAGGCCTGACGATCGGATCGCTCGCGGAGGCCACGGGGATGTCCAAATCCGGCCTGTTCGCGCATTTCGGCTCGCGCGAGGAGCTGCAGCTCGCGGTGCTCGAGCACGGCGCGCGGCGCTTCGGCGAACAGGTGCTCGCGCCGGCGGTGACCATCGATCGCGGACTTCCGCGCCTGCGCGCGCTGTTCGACCATTGGATCGACTGGACCGCCTCGTCCGGCCTGCCGGGCGGCTGCATCCTGCTCTCGGCGGCGCACGAGTTCGACGACCGCCCGGGCGTGATCCGTGATGCGGTCGCCGCGGGTCAGCGGCGCGGTCTCGCCGTCATCGAGCGCGCGGTACGCCTCGCGATCGACGAAGGCCACCTGCGCGAGGATGCCGACCCAGAGCAGATCGCCTTCGAAATGCTCGGCCTGATCCTGGTCGCACACAACCATCGCCGGCTGCTCAGCGACCGCGAGGCGCGCGGACGCGCGCGCGCGGCGTTCGAAGCCCTCATCGCGCGCTTCGCCGCACCGCGCGCCGCGACCAGGCGGCGCGGCGCCGGCGCCGCGCGCTGACCCTTACCAGGAGGACCCGATGAACCTCGCACAGCAAATCCCTCTGTTCTTTAATAGCACGAACGTTCGATTCCTGTTTCAAACGTGGCTGCAGCGTCTGGCGCTGCGCACTTCGGCCGCGCTGCAGCCGGCGCTCGCCGACGCGCTCGCCGAGCGGCTGTTTCTGACACCGCCACCGGCCCGGCGGAACGATGCGCTGCACGATCTGAGCGACGGGCGCAGCGCGACGCTCATGCACCGCGGTCGGCGGCTCGCGCTGTGGCATTGGGGACCCGAGGATGCGCCGGCCGTCGTGCTGGCACACGGCTGGGGAGGTCGCGCCGCGCAGATGCGTCACTTCGTCTACCCGCTGCGCGCGGCCGGATTTCGAGTGGTCGTCTACGACCAACCCGCGCATGGACGCTCCGAGGGTCGTCTGAGCGGCCTTCCGGATTTCGCCGCCGCCCTCGGCCGCATCGTCGAGAAAACAGGAGACGTACGCGCAGTGGTTGCTCACTCATTGGCGGGTCCAGCGCTCGCCTATGCCATCGCCAACGGCCTTGCGCTCGAGTCCGTGGTGCTCGTCAGCCCGCCGTCGGACCTTGTCGGCTATTCGCGCCGCTTCGCGCGCTGGTACCGCATGCCCGAGCAGCTGCGCAGCGCCATGCAGGCCGCGATCGAGGAGCGCTTCGGCGTGCGCTGGGCCTGCTTCGAGCTCGAGCGTCTCGCACCGCATCTGCGTGCGCGTGCGCTCGTGATCCACGACGCCGAAGATCGCCAGGTGCCTTTTCACCAGGGGCTGCGCATCGCGCGGGTCTGGGCCGGCGCACGCATGCTGCGCACGCGCGGGCTGGGGCACACCCGCATACTTTCGAACGACGAGGTCGTCCGCGCGGCGGCGGACTTCGTTTCGGGCCGCTCGCAGGTCACCGAGCGCGCGGCAGACTCGCTGCCCGCGCCGATTTACTGATCTCATTCGAAGGAGCACGCCGATGTCGCAGTCGCAGCGCAGCATCACGATTCAATGGGACGACCCGATGGCCGCGTTTGCCGCCGGCAAGGGTCTGAGTGGGCTGCAGTACATGGAAAAGCTGATCGCGGGAGAGATTGCACCGCCGCCGATCATGAAGCTGATCGGCTACGAGCTGGTCGAGGTGGCGCCCGGCCATGCGGTGTTCGGCACGACGCCCGCAGAGCAGCATTACAACCCGATCGGCGTGGTGCATGGCGGCATCGCGATGACCTTGCTCGATTCCGCAATGGGCTGCGCGGTGCATACGATGCTGCCACGCGGCATGGGCTATACGACGCTCGAGGCGAAGATCAATCTGGTGCGTGCGATCACGCGCGATACGGGGCGGCTGCGCGCGATCGGCAAGGTCATCCATCAGGGGCGCAGCACGGCGACCGCCGAGGCGCGCCTGGAGGACGCCACGGGCAAGCTCTATGCGCACAGCACCACGACCTGCATACTGGTCGGGACCCCCGCCGAGCGCGTTGCGGCGGCCTGAGCCACAGCCTGCGATCGGCGGGTTTACACCTGCCAAACGATGTGGTCACAATCGGGCCATGTCGACGAGCCGGGCATACCGCTTCGCCCCCACGCCCGACCGGCCGGCAAGGCACCTGTTCGTGTTCCTGCACGGCTGCGGCGCCACGGCGCAGTCGATGATTCCGATCGCGTTTCGCTTCCAGGCGCGCTTTCCAAGCGCGGCAATGCTGGTGCCGAGTGGTTTCCGGCGCATCGCGCAGCGCGAGGCGGCGCAGGACTGGTACTCGACGCGCGGCCTGAACGGCGAAAACCACCGCGAGCGCGTCGCGGCGGTGCTGCCCGATCTGGAAGATCTCGTGCGGCGTGAGCAGTCGGCACTCGGCCTCAGCGCGCGGCGCACTGTGCTGATCGGATTTTCCCAGGGCGGCACCCTGGCGCTCGAAGCGGTCAAGGCCCTGCCGCGCCTCGCCGGCGCGGTGGTCGCGTTCGCGTCGCGCTTTGCCAGCCTGCCGAAACCGGATGAGCGGATTGACGCGCGCATCCACCTCGTGCACGGCGCCTACGACTGCGTCGTTTCGCGCGTGCACGCCGAGCGTGCGGCGCGCTCGCTCAGCGCGCTGCACGTCCCGGTGACCCTGGACATCGTCGACGACCTCGGCCACGCGCTCTCGCACGGCGCGATCTCGCTCGGTTCGCTGCGCCTGCTGCAGGGCATCTACCAGCGTCGGGGTGCCACGCTTCACTGAATCAAACCCGCGATCGCTCAAGCCGGGGGTCAGACCCCTTCTGTTCGCAGTCGGCCTTCGATCATTCAATGGGGTCTGACCCCACACTGACCCCGATCTAAGCCTGCAGCTCCGGCAAGTCGCGAAACAGCTCGAGCGCCTCCGGATTCGCCAGCGCGTCCGTGTTCGCGACCGGCATGTTGTTGACCACCGCTCGCACCGCGAGCTCGACCACCTTGCCGTTCTTGGTGCGCGGGACGTCCTCGACCTGGATGATTTTCGCCGGCACATGGCGCGGCGTCGTGTGCGCGCGAACCTGATTGCGAATGCGCTCCTCGAGCGCGGCATCGAGCGCGTAGCCCGGGCGCAGCTTGACGAAGAGCACCACGCGCGTATCTGCCGGCGCGTCGGGCGGCCAGAGCTGGCCGATGGCGACCGATTCGTCGACCTCGTCGATTCTCTCCACCTGCGCATAGATCTCTGCGGTGCCGATACGCACGCCGCCCGGGTTGAGCGTCGCATCCGAGCGCCCGTAGACGATCATCGTGCCGCGCTCGGTGAGCTCGACCCAGTCGCCGTGGCACCAGACGTTCGGATACTTCGCGAAATAAGCGGCGTGATAGCGCTCGTCGCCGCGGTCGCGCCAGAAGCCGAGCGGCATCGACGGGAACGGCCTGGTACAGACCAGCTCGCCTTTCTCGCCGACAACGGAGTTGCCCTCCTCGTCGAACACCTGCACGTCGACGCCGAGCGTGCGGCATTGCAGCTCGCCGCGGTAGACCGGCAGCACCGGGTTGGCATCGGCAAAGGCCGCCAGAATGTCGGTGCCGCCCGAGATCGACGACAGGCAGACGTCGGTTTTCACGTCGCGATAGACGTAATCGAAGCTCTCCGGGATGAGCGGCGAGCCGGTGGTCAGGATCATGCGCAGCGCCGAGAGGTCGTGCGTCTCGCGCGGCGCGAGGCCGCGCTTGGCAATCGCGTCGATGAACTTCGCCGAGGTGCCGAAGTGCGTGATGCCCTCCTTCTCGGCGTAGTCGAACAGGATCTTGCCGCCGCGTACGAACGGCGAGCCGTCGTACATCATCACGCTCGCCTCGGCGCAGAGCGCCGCGAAGAGCAGGTTCCACACCACCCAGTTCGTCGTGCAGTAGAAAAAGAACCGGTCGTTCGGTCGGACGTCGAACTGCAGCTTGAACATCTTGAGGTGCTGCAGGAGCGAGCCGCCCGCGCCGTGCACGATGCACTTCGGCTTGCCGGTGGTGCCCGAGGTGAACAGGATGTAGACCGGGTGGTCGAAGGGCAGCTGCGCGAAGGCGATGGTCTCGGGCTGGTAGCGCCGCAACCACTCCTCGAGCGTTACCGCCTTGGGGATGTCGGAGACGTCGAGACGCGTGTCGAGATGCGGCACGACCACGATCTTGCGCAGCTGCGGCAGGCGCTCGGCGATCTCGCGCACGCGCTCGAGGCAGTCGTGGCGCTGGCCGTTGTAGACGTAGCCGTCCGCGCAGAACAGCACCTTTGGCTCGATCTGCCCGAAGCGGTCGAGCACGCCGTCGACGCCGAAATCCGGCGAGCAGGACGACCACACCATGCCCTGCGAGTGCGCGGCGAGCGCGAACATGCCGGCCTCGGGAATGTTGGGGATGAATGCGGCGGCGCGGTCGCCGGCGCGCAGCCCCAGGTCGACCAGCGCCTGCGCCGCGCGCGACACGTCGCTGTACAGGTCGGCGTACGACACCCGGCGGCGAAATCCCGATTCGTCCCAGAAAACGAACGCGTCGCCCCGGTCGCCGCGGCGCAGCAGATTCTCGGCGAAGTTGAGGCGTGCCTCGGGAAACCACTTCGCGCCCGGCATCTTGTCGCCGTCGACGAGGACGGTCGAGCCCTTGCGCGAAGCGATCACCCCGCATTGCTCCCAGACCTCGCTCCAGAACTCTTCCGGGTGCGCGACCGACCAGTCGTAGAACTCAGGGTAGGTGTTGAGCTCGAGGTTGTACCGTCGCACGCAGTGGCGCGCGAACTGCGTGAGCTGCGCGCGCTCGATCGTCTCTTCGCTGGGCTGCCACAAGATGGGGGGCGTCGACATGCCGGCGGGGAATTTCCGTCGTGGGCGCAGTGCGCATTATAGGTGCTCGCGCTTGCCCTGCCCCGGCGCATCACCTAATCTTCCTGCGCTCATGCCACTCCGGGGAGGGCGGATGGCGGCACCCACGAAGGCCGAACTGCAGGCGCGGGTTGCGAAACTCGAGCGTGCGCTCGCGCGCGAGAAGAAGCGCAAGGGCGTGAAAGAAGATCTCGCTCAAGCGCGCGCTGCGCAGGCAGCGACTGCCAAGATCCTGCGCGTCATTCGGAAGTCACCCTCCGATGTGCAGCCGGTGTTCGAGGCGATCGCGGATGCTGCGATGCGGCTCCTCAAGGCTTTCTCAGTCACCGTGGTGCGCTTCGATGGAACCCAGCTCCAGTTCGGTGCGACGCGCGGCGCGCGGCGCGGGTCCGAGGCGCGCGTGCGCGCCCTGTTTCCACAGCCGGCGCTGAACAGCGACATCGCGGGTCGCTCCATCCTCGCGCGCAACGTCGTCAACGTCGCCGATGCGCGCCGCGACAAGAGCCGAGCAATGCGGGAACACGCGCGCGCGCGCGGGTTTCGGTCGGTCGTAGCCGTTCCTCTGTTGCACGAATCCGCGCCGATCGGAGCGATCGCCGCGACGCGCTCCACCGCGGGACTATTTTCAGCTGCTGAAGTCGAGCTCCTGCGCAGCTTCGCCGACCAGGCGGTGATCGCGGTCGAGAACGCGCGCCGGTTCCATCAGACGAAGGAAGCGCTCGAGCGGCAGACCGCCACCGCGGACATCCTCAAGGTCATCAGCGGATCGCCGACCGACGTGCAACCCGTGTTCGACGAGGTTGCGAACAGCTCGATGCGGTTGCTGGGCGCTCTGTCGGCGGCGGTGGCACTACGCAAAGGCGACAAGCTGCAGCTTGCGGCGTTCACGTCGACGAACCCGGCCGGAGATGCGGCGCTCAAAAAGTTCTTTCCGCTGTCGCTCGTGGACGACCGCGAGACAAACCTCGCCCGAGCGGTGATCAGCGGAGCGCCCATTCATGTCAGCGATACCGAAGGTACGCACGGCTCACCCACGCTTCGCGCGATGGGACGCAAGAGGGGATATCGCAGCTTCCTCGTGGTACCGATGCTGAGTAAGGGCGCCGCCATCGGCACCCTAAGCGTCACGCACCGCGAGGCTGAACAGTTCGGCGACCACGACATCGAGCTGCTGAAGACCTTCGCGGACCAAGCGGTGATCGCGATCGAAAACGTGCGCCTGTTCAACGAGACCAAGGAAGCGCTCGAGCGCCAGACTGCCACTGCCGACATCCTCAAGGTCATCAGCGGATCGCCGACCGACGTGCAACCCGTGTTCGATGCGGTCGCCCGCAGCTCGATGCGGCTGCTGGGGGCACTGTCCGCCTCGGTGTCGATTCGCGCCGGCGACATGCTGCAACTCGGCGCGTTTACCTCCACGAGCAAGACCGGCGACCAGGCGGTGAGGGGCCTTTTCCCGCTGTCGCTCACGCTCAATCGCGACACGATCCTCGCGCAATCGGTGCTCAAGGCTGCGCCGGCGCAGGTCGGCGACGCGCAGGGCAGCCGCCGTCGGCCGCGGCTTCGGCAGATCGCGCGGCGCAGAGGATTTCAAAGCATCATCGCCGTGCCGATGCTGAGCAAAGGTACTGCGATCGGCACGGTCAGCGTCACGCGCCGCGAGGCGGGCGGATTCAGCGATCACGAGGTCGGACTGCTGACGACCTTCGCCGACCAGGCGGTGATCGCGATCGAAAACGTGCGCCTGTTCAACGAGACGAAGGAGGCGCTCGCGCGGCAGACGGCCACCTCGGAAATTCTCAAGGTCATCGCAAGCTCGCCGTCCGACGTTCGGCCCGTGTTCGATGCGATCGTCGAAAGCGCTGCGGCACTGTTCCGGCGCACGGCCTCGCTGCGGCTGGTCGACGATGAATTTTTGCGCCGCGTGGCGCGGAGCGCACCGGTCCGCGCGGAGCAGGCGCTGCCCGAACGAATGACGATCGACCGCGAGAGCCTCGTCGGGCAAGTGGCGCTCGAAGGGCGGGCGATTCAGGTTCCGGACTTGCGCCATCCGAGCGCGCCAGTCTATGCGCGCAAGAACGCGCACAAATGGGCCTTCCGCTCGAGCGCCGTGGCGCCGCTGCTGCGCGGCGGACGCGCGATCGGGGTCATCGCGATGACCTCCCCGGAGCCCGGCGCGCTCTCCGAAAAGCAGATGGAGCTGCTGTCCACATTCGCCAATCAGGCCGTGATCGCGATCGAGAACGCGCGCCTGTTCAACGAGACCAAGGACGCGCTCGAGCGGCAGACCGCGACAAGCGAGGTGCTGCGCGTGATCAGCAGTTCGCCGACCGATTTGCAGCCGGTATTCGAAGCCATTCTTTCCCGCGCGATCGAACTCTGCGAAGGCAATGCTGCCATTTTGTGGCGCTTCGATGGCGGTCATCTCAGAGTGGCCGCACACAAAAACACCTCAGCGCAGGGCCTGGCGTACTTGCAGGCGCACCCGCTCGTACCGGGGCCCTACAACCCTACACCGCGCGCCGCGCTGGAGCGGCGCATTGTGCATGAGGTCGATGTCTTCTCGAACGCCGACTATCGCCCACTGATACCGCGCGGGGCCGCGAAAGGCAGTCACCAGAGTGCGACGCAAATCGCGATTCCGCTCCTCACCGAACGCCAAGTGCTCGGCGTCATTTCGATTTGGCGCTTTGAAAAAAAACCGTTCGCGGAAAAGCAGATCGCGTTGCTAAGCACCTTCGCCGACCAGGCGGTCATCGCGATCGAAAACGTGCGCCTGTTCAACGAGACGAGGGAGGCACTCGAACGGCAGACCGCGACCAGCGACGTCCTGCGCGTCATCTCGACCTCACCGACGGACGTTCTGCCCGTCCTTGATGCCATCGCCGAAAACGCAGCGCGGCTGTGCGAATCGAGCGACGCGCAGGTGCTGCTCCTCGACGATGGTGGATTGCGCATCGCCGCGCAGCACGGCTCGGAAATCCGCCTCACGGTCGGCACGAGCCTGCCATTGAACAGGGACAGTGCAACCGCGCGCGCCGTCATCGACGCGGCGGTGGTTCACGTCGCCGATGTTGCCGCGCTTCCGGCCGGCGAGCTCGAGAAAACGAAGAAGAATGCCGCCGACAGCGGATGGCAGAGCATCCTTTCGGTTCCACTGCTCCGGGATGGGATTGCAATCGGCGCAATCGCGGTACGCCGCCCGAAGGCACGTGCATTTACGCAGCGACAGATCGCGCTCGTCGAGACCTTCGCCGACCAGGCGGTGATCGCGATCGAGAACGTGCGCCTGTTCAACGAGACCAAGGAGGCGCTCGAGCGGCAGACCGCGACCTCGGAGATCCTGAAAGTCATCAGCAGCTCGCCGACCGACGTGCAGCCGGTGTTCGACACGATCGTCAAGAACGCGGTCGAGCTGAGCGATGCGCTGTTCAGCGCCGTCTATCGCTACGACGGGGACCAGCTCCACCTGGTCGCGCACCACAACTACACGCCGGAGGTGCTCGAGCTCGAGAACCGCGTCTACCCGATGCGCCCGGACCGAGGCCAGGCGGTCGGACGGGCGATTCTCGATCGCAGGCTGGTACATATCACGGATGCGCTGACCGATGCCGACTACCAGCACGACATCGCGACGACCGGCGGCTGGCGCAGCATGGTCGCGGTACCGATGTTCCGTGAAGGAACGCCGGTCGGCGTGATCTGGGTCGCGCGGGCGCAGATCGGTCCTTTTTCGAACCATCAGATCGCCCTGCTCCAGACCTTCGCCGATCAGGCGGTGATCGCGATCGAGAACGTACGCCTGTTCAACGAGACCAGGGAGGCGCTCGAGCGGCAGACCGCGACCGCCGAGGTCCTGAGTGCAATCTCCGCGTCGCCCACCGACACACAGCCGGTGTTCGACATCATCGCTGAGCGCGCGGTCACGCTCTGCGGGGCGCAGGACAGCGCAGTGATGCGATACGACGGCAAGCTCGTCCATCTCGCTGCCGACTACAACTTGGCGCCCGACGCCGGCGAGGCATTGCGGCGCGCGTTTCCTTGCACGCTCGAGCACAACAGCGCGGCTGTTCGAACCATCCGGACCGAGCAGGTGGTTCAGATTCACGATGTCACCGAACTTCCGGACTACCAGCTCGCGGACGTTGCCAAAGCGGGCAGCGTGCGACGCATTCTCGGAGTTCCGCTGATGCGCGGCGGCGAAGCGATCGGCGCCGTGGTGGTCGCACACGGTGAGCCTGGGCGGTTCTCGGACCACCAGATCGGACTCATTAAAACCTTCGCCAACCAGGCGGTGATCGCGATCGAGAACGTGCGCCTGTTCAACGAGACCAAGGAAGCGCTCGAGCGGCAGACCGCTTCGGCCGAGGTGCTCCAGGTGATCAGCGGCTCGCTCGCCGACACGCAGCCGGTTTTCGAAGTGATCCTGGAGAGCTGCGAGCGGCTGTTCAAGGGCCGGCACGTGGGGATCACCCTGGTCGGCGAGGACGGCCTGGCGCATATCGGCGCCTACCACGGTCCCGCAGCGCAGACCTTTCGCGAAATGTACCCGCTGCCGATCAACCGGGAAACGGGAACCGGTCTGGCGATCATCGAGCGCCGCACGCTGCACTACCCGGACGCCGAAGGCGGCGCGGAGGTCCCCGAGTCCGTGCGCCGCGGCGCAAGGATTACCGGCCTCAAATCGGTCGTCATGACGCCCCTGCTGGGCAAGGACCGCACGATCGGCGCAATGTTCGTCGGTCGCGAATTTGCCGGCGCGTTTTCCGACAACGAGATCGCGCTCATCAAGACCTTCGCCGACCAGGCGGTGATCGCGATCGAGAACGT
>JAJDNJ010000093.1 GCA_022340705.1 Betaproteobacteria bacterium | reverse complement strand
CGCTCATGCCGTGCTGCGCGGCGTAGTCGCGCACGTCCTGCGTGATCTTCATCGAGCAGAAATGCGGCCCGCACATCGAGCAGAAGTGCGCGAGCTTGGCGCCCTCCTGCGGCAGCGTCTCGTCGTGGAACTCCTTCGCAGTGTCCGGATCGAGACCGAGATTGAACTGATCGCCCCAGCGGAATTCGAAGCGCGCCTTGGACAGCGCATTGTCGCGCGCCTGCGCGCCCGGATGCCCCTTCGCGAGGTCGGCCGCATGCGCGGCGATCTTGTAGGCAATAATGCCGTCCTTGACGTCCTTCTTGTTCGGCAAACCGAGGTGCTCCTTGGGCGTGACATAGCAGAGCATCGCAGTGCCGTACCAGCCGATCATCGCCGCGCCGATCGCGCTGGTGATGTGGTCATAGCCCGGCGCGATGTCGGTCGTGAGCGGTCCCAGGGTATAGAACGGTGCCTCGTCGCAGTACTTGAGCTGCAGCGCCATGTTCTCCTTGATGAGCTGCATCGGCACATGGCCCGGCCCCTCGATCATGACCTGACAATCGTGCTGCCAGGCAATCTTGGTCAGCTCCCCCAGAGTCTTCAGCTCCGCGATCTGCGCTTCGTCGTTTGCGTCGTAGATCGAGCCCGGCCGCAGCCCGTCGCCGAGCGAGAACGACACGTCGTAAGCGGCCATGATCTCGCAGATTTCTTCGAAGTGCGTGTAGAGAAAGCTGTCCTGGTGATGCGCAAGGCACCACTTCGCCATGATCGAGCCTCCGCGCGAGACGATCCCGGTCATGCGCTTCGCGGTCAGCGGAATGAACGGCAGGCGCACGCCCGCGTGAATGGTGAAGTAGTCGACGCCCTGCTCGGCCTGTTCGATCAGCGTGTCGCGGAAGATCTCCCAGGAAAGGTCCTCGGCCTTGCCGTTCACTTTCTCGAGCGCCTGATAGATCGGCACGGTGCCGATCGGTACCGGGCTGTTGCGCACGATCCATTCGCGCGTCTCGTGGATGTGCTTGCCGGTCGACAGGTCCATGACCGTGTCGCCACCCCAGCGGATTGCCCAGGTCATCTTGTCGACTTCCTCGCCAATCGACGAGCTGACCGCCGAATTGCCGATGTTGCAGTTGATCTTCACGAGGAAGTTCCGGCCGATGATCATCGGCTCCGATTCGGGGTGATTGATATTCGCCGGAATGATCGCGCGCCCGCGCGCCACCTCGTCACGTACGAACTCCGGGGTGATGCGCGCGGGAATCGCCGCGCCAAACGCCTCGCCGCGATGCTGTTGTAGGACCTGTTCAGGCAGCCCGTCGAGGCGCTGATTCTCTCGGATCGCGACAAATTCCATTTCCGGCGTCACGATGCCGCGCCGCGCGTAGTGCATCTGGGTCACCCGCCGACCCGCCTTCGCGCGCTGCGGCCTGCGCTTCAGGTCGAAACGAAGCTCGGCGAGCCTGGAATCATCGAGTCGCCGGCGACCGTATTCTGACGACGGCCCGGCAAGCAGTTCCGTATCGTCGCGCGCGGCGATCCAGCCTTCGCGCAGCGCGGCGAGGCCCTTGCGAATGTCGATTTTCGCCGCGGGGTCGGTGTATGGGCCCGAGGTGTCGTAGACGGTGAGCGGCGGATTGTGCTCGGCACCCGCCTGACCGCCCATCGCCGCCGGCGTATCGGACTGGGTGATTTCGCGCATCGGCACCCGGATGTCCGACCGCGAACCGGCTACATAAACTTTGCGCGAATTGGGCAGCGGCGTAACGACGCCGCCATCGACCGCGGCCGATGCGGCTAAAAACTGCGGATTGGCGTTCATCAGACTTCTCCACGCGGATGCTCGCGCGGGAAGCGGGCGGAGCACGCTTCCCTACGGCGGCATTACCCGCATCAGGTTCCGAGGGACTCTCTCACCCGGCGCGCCCGTTTGAAACGCCTCGCGGCACGACGCCAGGACCCCTGCGTGATGCCGTCACGCTACTGCAACGTGCGAACCGTGGCAAGGGTGTCAGGCGTTGGCGACTTGACGCTATTGCGTCGCACAACCATAGTGACGCCACCTCGGGCAGCCAGTGCCAAGATCCGATTCGATGCGGTTCGCAGCGATTCTTTTCGCCGCCACGCTCACGCTCGGCAAGGTCGCGCACGCGGGCAACACGCCGCCGGATGCGGCCGACGCGCGATCTGCGGCGCAGGCCGTCGAGGTGCGCCCGCTGAGCGCGGTTGCGCTTTATCCCGAGCGCCACGCCTCGGCGCAGGTCGTTGCGCTGAACGAGGCACGCATTGCGGCGGAGATCTCGGGACGGATCGAGACGCTCGCGGTCGAGGCCGGTCAGACCATCGAGCGCGGCGCGCTAATCGCGCGTATCGACTGCCGCGACTACCTGCTCGCCCAGGACCAGGCGCGCGCGGCGGTCGCGGCGGCCGAATCGCGCCTTGCGCTGGCAAATCAGCAGCTCGGGCAGGCACGCGCGCTTCAGGCCAAGGGCTTCGTCTCGAAGGAAGCCCTGTCCTCACGCGAAACCGAAGTGAACGTGCGCCGCGCCGATCTGCTGCAGGCGCGCGCTCAGCTGAATACCGCGGGGCACGCCGTCGGCAAATGCGAGGTGCGCAGCCCGTTTCCCGCCATTGTGCGTGCCCGCCTCGGACAGGTCGGCGAGCTCGCGGTCCCCGGCTCGCCGCTCGCCGCGCTGATCGACACGCGGCGTATCGAGATCGCGGCGCAGGTGCAGTTGCGTGACACGGTCTCGCTTTCGAAGGCATCCGAGATCCGGTTCGAGGGCGATGGCGGGACGCGATCGGTGCGCCTGGCGCGTATCTCGCCAGCCATCGATCGCCAGGCGCGCACCGTCGAGGCGCGCCTGCAGTTCGTCGCCGAAGCGCTCCCGCCCGGCGCGCAAGGGCGCGTTCTGTGGCGCGAATCCCGCCCACACCTGCCCGCGGAGCTGATCGTGCGGCGCGATGGCCGGCTCGGCGTGTTCGTCGTGAACGACGGACGCGCGCACTTCGTGCCGCTTGCCGACGCACAGGAGGGGCGCCCGGTGGGCGTGAGCCTTCCCGCGTCGACGCGCGTGTTGGTGAAGGGGCAGCTGGTGCAGAAGGATGGCGCGCGCGTCGCCGATGCACCCGACTGAGCGCGCGCCGATCGTGCCGAGCAGGAGCCTTGGGCCGAGATGACGTTCCTCGAGCGCCTGCTGCGCAACCATCCGCTCGCGAACATCCTGTTCGCCGTCGTGCTGCTGCTCGGCCTGTCCGGCTATCTGCTGATGCCGCGCGAGCAGGATCCGGAGATCAACTTCAACTGGGTCAACATCATCACCGTGCTGCCGGGCGCGTCGGCGGAGGATGTCGAAAAGCGCGTCACCCAGCCGCTCGAGGACGCGATCAAGCAGGTTGCCGACGTCCGCTTCGTGATCTCGAACAGCCGCGAAACCACCTCCTCGATCCTGGTTCGCTTCAGAGACATCGATGCGCGCGTGTTCGACAAGCGCGTCAACGACCTGCGCCGCGAGGTCCAAAACAAGGCGGCGAGCGAGCTGCCGGTCGAGGTGCGCAACGATCCGCGCATTCTCGAAATCACCACGTCGAACGGCTTTCCGACGGCCCAAGTGCTGCTCACCGGACAGGCCAACGACGAGACCCTGCGCCGCCTCGCCTACGAGATTCGCACCGACCTCGAGCGGCTTGCCGGCGTCGATCAGGTCTTCGCGCTCGGCCTGCACGACCCCGAACTGCACGTCGACTTCGATCCGGTCGAGCTCGCCGCGCGCGGCCTGAATGCGGCCGCCTTGGCGGACACCGTCGGCGCGTGGTTCCGTGACACCTTCGCCGGCAAGCTGCGCGCAGGCGAAGACGCCTGGCTGGTGCGCGTCGTCGGGCAGGACGCGGATCCGGGATTCATCGCGCGCCTGACGGTCGCGGTGCCGGGCGCGGATCAGCGCGTGCCGGTCGACGCCGTGGCGCGCGTCGCGCGCGCCCGGGCCACCCCGCGCAATCTCGCATCGACCGAGGGACAGCCGGCCGTGCTGCTGTCGGTGACCAAGAAGAGCTACACCAACACCCTGGAGCTGGTAGAGGCGATACGGGGCTACATCGCCGAGAAGAATCCGCTGCTCGCACCCAAGGGGTTGCATCTCGCGCTGACCGACGATCAGACGATCCCGACGCGCACGGCCATCCGCATCATGGAATCGAACGCCGCGCTGGGCCTCATGCTGGTGATCGCCGTGTGCTGGGTCTTTCTCGGCACCCGCGTCGCGCTGCTCGTGGCACTCGGCATCCCGTTCTCGCTCGCCGGCAGCTTCGCGGTGCTGCATGGTCTCGGCTTTACCCTAAACATCTCGGTGCTGCTCGGCGTGGTCATCGTGCTCGGCATGATCGTCGACGACGCGGTGGTGGTGGTCGAGGCGATCTACTATCGGGTCCAGCGCGGCCAGCTGGTGCTCGCGGCCGCGGTCGACGCGCTGCGCGAGACCGTCGCGCCGGTGACTTCCTCGGTCACCACAACGATGGCCGCTTTTCTGCCCCTCATGCTGCTGCCGGGCATCGTGGGTAAGTTCATGTTCGTGATTCCGTTCGTGGTCGCGTTGACGCTTGCGATCAGTCTGATCGAGGCCTACTGGATGCTGCCAACGCACGTCGTCGCGCTGCGCCTCAATCTGTCCAAGCCCTCGCGCATGCAGCGCGTGCGTCACGAGTTCACGCATCAGCTCCGCGTGAAGTATTCGCGCGCGCTGCTGTACGTAATGCGCCGACCGAAGCGGTTCGCCGCAGTGATGGCTTTTGTCCTCGCCAGCGCCATCGCCGCGGTAGCCGGCGGGCTCGTGCGCCTCGAATTCTTCGCCCTCGACCCGTTGCGCGTCTTCTACGTAAACGTCGACATGCCGGCCAGCGCACCGATCGAAACGACGCTCGACCGGGTCGAGGCACTCGAGCGCGCAGTGCGCGAGCGCCTGCGCCCGGGGGAAGCCCGCGCGCTCACCTCGCTCGCGGGGGTCAAGTTCACCGACACCGAGCCGCTGTACGGCGATGCCTACGGCCAGGTCGTCGTTTCCATCGCGCCGCGCGCGAAAGGTTTGCGCGAGGTGGAGGACATCGTCGAGGCGTTGCGCACCGGGCTCGCCGACCTCCCGGGCCCGGGGCGCGTCAGCTTCACCGTGCTCTCCGGCGGCCCGCCGATTTCCAAGCCGGTGCGGGTCCGCGTACGCAACGACGATTACCGCGAACTGCGCGCGGCGACCGACGCGATGCTCGAAATCGTGCACGGGATCCCCGGCACCAAGGACGTCACAGACGACGACGTGCCGGGGCGCCCCGAGCTCGTGCTCGAGCTCGACCGCGAAGCGGTGCGCGCCGCCGGTCTCAACCCGGGGCTCGTCGCCCGCCTGGTGCGCCTGCACGTCGACGGCGAGATCGTGGCGCAGATGCGCGACGAAGGCGAGAAGCTCGAAGTGCGCGTGCGCGCGGCGCCGCGCGGCGCGGCGGACATCGCGAGCATCCTCGACGACCCGATCGCGCTTCCGGCGCAGCCGGGCGAGGCGGCGCGCACCACGACGCTGCGCAGCCTGGTGCGTACGCAGACGAGCACCGGCAAAGGGGTCATCAAGCATTACAACCTGCGTCGCTCGATCACCGTCGAAGCCGACATCGACCGCAAATTGACCGACACCGTCGCGGTCAACAAGGCAATTCGCGCGGAGTGGGACAAGGTCCGCGCGCGATACCCGCAGACCACGCTCGACTTCTCCGGGGAGCTCGACGACATCCAGGAGAGCCTCGACTCGATGAGCGTGCTGTTCCTGCTCGGCGTCGGGCTGATCTACGTGATCCTCGCGGCGCAGTTCCGCAGCTACTGGCAGCCCGCAATGATCTTGGTGACCGTCCCGCTCGCCTTCGCCGGCGTGGTCTTCGGTCTGCTGGTGTCGGGCAACCCGCTGTCCCTTTACACCATGTATGGGGTCATCGCGCTGACGGGGATCGCGGTGAATTCGGCGATCGTCCTGATCGATGCGGCCAATCAGCGTCGCCGACAAGGCATGAGCGTTCTGCACGCCTCGG
Source organism: Betaproteobacteria bacterium (assembly GCA_022340705.1). GTDB lineage: Bacteria > Pseudomonadota > Gammaproteobacteria > Burkholderiales > SG8-39 > SG8-39. The sequence continues at coordinate 12,666 of JAJDNJ010000093.1, read as the reverse complement.
TTTACGCCGCGCGCCGTCGGGTCGTGCCGATCCTGATCACGAGCTTCACAACCATCGCCGGGCTGTTCTCGCTCGCCTTCGGGCTCGGCGGGAAATCGCTGGTCTGGGGGCCGGTCGCAGCCTCGATCGTCTGGGGGATCGGCTTCTCGACCGTGCTTACGCTCTTCGTCATGCCCGTGCTTTACTGGGCTCTGATGCCCGAGCACCGCTCCCGCCGCGCAACCTGACAGGCGGCGCCTCGCGGGCCCGCTTTCCTGAGCAGATGCACCGGAACATCGAGGCCGGGCTCGGCGCCCGGGACCCCATCCCCGGTCGCCAGTACGCCACTGCCGCCCGGACGCGCCGCCGGGCGATTTGCCAGTGCACAACAAAATCGGGACATCTGCACTGTAAAGCGGGGCTCCTGAAGGGGAAAACGTCGGCAATACGCTACAATCGGCGCCGTGCCCCGTGCCCCGTGCTGCGTGGTAAGTGCCGAAAAATAAGACGCCATGAATATCGAACAGGCGCGCGCCAACATGATCGAGCAGCAAATCCGGCCCTGGGAGGTGCTCGATCAGGACGTTCTCGATCTGCTCTACGTCGTCCCGCGCGAGGCCTTCGTGCCGCCGGCGATGCGCAACCTCGCGTTCGCCGATTTGGAGATTCCCATCGGCGAAGGCGAGCGCATGTGGGCGCCGAAAATCGAGGCCCGCGCGCTGCAAGCGCTCGCGCTGCACAAGTCCGACCGCGTGCTCGAAGTGGGCACTGGCAGCGGATACCTGACCGCGCTGCTCGCACATCGCGCGGCCCAGGTGCGCTCGGTCGAGATCAAGGCTGGACTGGCCGCGTTTGGGCGCGCCAACATCGAGCACCACGGGGTCCAGAACGTGATCCTGGAGAGCGGCGACGCGGCACGTGGCTGGGCGATGGATGCACCTTACGACGTGATTGTCCTCACCGGCTCAGTGCCTGCGCTTCCCAAGTCGATCCTCGGGCAGCTCGCGCCCGGCGGACGGTTGTTCGCGGTCGTCGGCGAAGCTCCGATCATGACTGCGCAGCTCGTCACCCGCCTTGCGCCTGAGAGCTTCCGCACCACGGGGCTGTTCGAGACCGTGCTCGCACCGCTCGAGAACTGTGAACAACCACCGCGCTTCCGCTTTTGAACAGGCTAAACGCATGACGCTGATCCGCTGGCTCGCACTCGTCCTGTGGCTCGCGCCCTACCTGGCGCAGGCCGAAGATCTCGTCGCCGTGTATCGCGACGCGCTGCGTTACGACGCACAGTACGCCGCGGCGCGCCACACGCTCGACGCAGGCCGCGAGAAACTGCCGCAGGGCGAGGCACTGCTGCTGCCGAACATCGGTCTGTCGGCCGGGTACAACTACGGCGATGCCACGGTCAAGTTCCGCCAGGGCGACCCGCTCATCAATACCCCGTCAGAGATTCACCGCAATCCTGAAAACTGGAACTACACCTTCAGCCTCACGCAGCCCATTTTTCGCAAAGATAACTGGCTGCGCCGCGACCAGGCCGAGTTCCAGGTGCGCCAGTCTGAGGCCACCTTTGGCCAGGCAAGCCAGGACCTCATCCTGCGCGTCGCGCAGGCTTATTTCGACGTGCTCGGCGCACAGGCGACCCTCACGGTGGTGAAGTCGCAGAAGGTCGCGACCGCCGAGCAGCTTGCACAGGCCAAGCGCAACTTCGAGGTCGGTACCGCGACGATTACCGACACCCACGAAGCGCAAGCGCGCTACGACCTGATCGTGGCGCAGGAAATCCAGGCCCAGAACGACCTTGAGAACAAGCAGCGCGCGCTGCAGCAGATCACCGGCAAGGAGTACGCCGCGCTGCGCGACCTGCGCCCGAGCGTTCAGCTCGCGCCGCCGAATCCGAACAACATGCAGAGCTGGGTCGAACTGGCCGAGAAGCAGAGCTACCCGGTGCAGATCCAGAACGCGGTCACCGAGATCGCCTCGCTCGAGGCGAAGCGCGGCGAGGCGGGCCACTATCCGACGCTCGACGCGATCGCATCCTATCAGGACCAGAACCAGCGCAACCCCGTCAGCTTTACTCAGGTCGGCTCGGAGACGCGCCAGGCCACGATCGGCGTGCAGCTCGCCCTGCCGATCTACCAGGGCGGCGCGATCTCGTCGCGCGAGCGCGAGACCGCGGCGCTCTTCATGAGCTCGAAGGAGCAGCTGGAAAACGCGCGCCGCGCCTCTGCGCTTGCCGCACGTCAGGCTTTTCTCGCCGTGAACAGCGGGATCGCGAGCGTGAAGGCGCTCGAGCAGGCGCTGGTCTCGTCCAAGAGCGCGCTCGAGTCGAACAAGCTCGGCTACGAGGTCGGCGTACGGATCAACATCGACGTACTGAACGCCCAGCAGCAGGTGTTCTCGACCGAGCGCGATCTCGCGCTTGCGCGCTACAACACGATCAACAGCCAGCTGCGCCTCAAGTCCACCGCAGGCAGCCTGGCTGAGGACGATGTGCAAGAGGTCAATCGGGCACTGACGCCCTGAGCGTAAGTGGCAGCGTGGCCCGCCGTGGGCTGCATTACCGTCCGAGCACCGTGGAAAGCGTGAAAGAGCGTTTCAAGCTGCTACGCCGCAAGATTCGCGCGCGCGCGATGCTGCTGCGCGATGCCGGCACCTTGCGCAGCCTGCGCTACTACGGCCTGTTCATCGGCTATCCGCGCACCGGCCATACCCTGCTCGCCTCGCTGCTCGACGCGCATCCGCGCATGGCGTTCGCCAACGGGCTCGACGCCGCGCGCTATTTCATCGCCGGCTTCAGCGTTCGGGAAGTCGCGGTGCTCTCGATCTGGAACTCGCGCCGCTTCACGCTGCGTGGACGGCGCTCCACAGGCTACAACTACGTGGTGCCCGGCGGATGGCATGGGCGCTGGGACAGGCTGGAAGTGGTCGGTGACAAGAGCGGCGACCTGCTTTCCGCGCGGCTCGTCCAGGACCCCGGCGCGATGGCGGGGATCCTCGAGATGCTCGGCGACATGGGGCGCTTCGTGTCGGTGCTGCGCAACCCGTACGACACGATCACGACCATGGCGACTCGGGCAGGCAGCGGTCTGCGCGAGGCGAGCGACGAATTTCTCGCCCTGTGCGAAGCCAACGAGCGCGCGCGCAACCAGGTCCCTGCGCAGGCCTGGCTCGACGTTCACCACGAAGCGCTCGTCGCGCAACCGCGCGAGACCTTGCGCTCGGTCGTCGAGTTTTTCGGTCAGAGCGCGGATGACGCCTACCTGGACGCCTGCACGAAGCTCATCTTCCCGCAGGCCCGGCGCACCCGCGACCAGCGCGAGTGGACCGGGGAGATGAGGGACTACGTGTCCAACAGCCTCGAGCGCTATCCCTGGTTTTCGGGCTACGCCTACTAGGGTTGCGGCGCGCCGAGCGCGGCGCGAATCACCTCGAGGTGACGCCCCGTCGACCCTCGGTGCGCAGCGCACAGCCGCACCCCGGCTTCTCCCATCGCCGCCCTGCGCGCGCCATCGTCGAGCAGTTCGCGCACCGCGCGCGCGGCGCCAGCCGCATCGGTCACCTGTAGCGCCGCGCCGGCAGCACAGGCCAGGCGGGTCGCCTCCGGAAAGTTGTAGCAGCTCGGTCCGATCACGACCGGCACGCCGACCGCGCAGGCCTCGATCAGATTTTGCGCGCCGAACGGCGCAAAACTGCCGCCAATCACCGCGACATCGGCGAGCGCATAGTACAGCGCCATCTCGCCCATCGTGTCGCCCAGGTAGAGCGCGGTTGCGGGCATCGGCGCCTCCCGGCGGCTGCGCCGGGCGAGGCCGAGCCCGCGCGCAGCCACGAGTGCCGCCACTTCGTCGAAGCGCTGCGGATGGCGCGGCACCAGGACCAGCAGCCAGTCCGCGAGCGGCATGCCAAGGGCTTCGAGCAGCATCTTCTCCTCGCCGTCACGCGTACTCGCGAGAAGCAGCACTTTGCGACCGGCAAGCGAAGCCTTGAGCATGCGCCCCTGCGCGAGCAACGCCTCGTCCGGCTCCGCGTCGAACTTGAGATTGCCGGTGATCGTGACGTCCTGCGCTCCGAGCGTCTTGAGGCGCGCCGCGGACTCCGCGTCCTGCGCGCAGACCGCGCGAAACGACGCGAACGCTCGGCGCGCGAGCATGCCAACGCGCCGGTAGCCACGCGCCGATTTTTCAGACAGCCGAGCATTGACGAGCACTGCGGGCACCCCGCGCGCCTCGCAGGCGGCCAACACGTTGGGCCAGACCTCGGTCTCCATGACCAGCGCGATCTGCGGGCGGAAGTGATCGAAAAAGCGTCGCACCACCCAGGGGAGATCGTAGGGAAAGAAGGCGATGCGCACCGCCTCGCCGAAGACCTGGCGCGCGGTCTCGCGTCCGGCTGCGGTGGTGCAGGTGATGAGCACCGCATGCCGCGGGTACGCCGCGCGCAGCGCACGCACCAGCGGCGCCGCGCCACGCACCTCCCCGACCGAAACCGCATGCAACCAGAGCAGCGGGCCGTCGCGGCGTGCCTCGGATGCCTCGGGATAGCGACCGAAGCGCTCGCCGATGTGGCGTCGGTACCCCGGTTCACGTCGGCCGCGCCACCACAGGCGCACAAGCGCGTAGGGCATTGCGAGATGCAGCAGCACGGTGTACAGACTGCGACTCATGAGGCCCGTGCCGCGGCCTTTCGGTCGCCACGCGCCGCAAAGCGGCTCGACGCAGGCTGAACGGGCGAGATGCGCGGCATCGGTCGGCTAGAATGATTGACCGTCGATTCTACGAGATTCGCCTGGGTGAGCACTTCGCGCGCACCGCTCTCCGCCGTCATCATCACGCGCAACGCAGCGACGCAGATTGAACCATGTCTCGCAAGCGTCGCGTTCGCCGACGAGATCATCGTGGTCGATTCCGGCAGCGAGGATGCGACGCGCGAGATCGCCGCGGCCAGGGACGCGCGCGTCATCGTGCAGGATTGGCTCGGCTACGGGCCGCAGAAGCAATTCGCGGTCGACGCGGCCGCGAACGACTGGGTGCTGTGCATCGATGCCGACGAGCGCGTATCGGAACCGCTCGGTGCGAGCATTCGCCGCGTGCTCGAAGCGCCGGCCGTGCCGGTCTACCGGATGGCGCGCAGGAACCATTTTCTCGGCCGCTGGCTCGCGCATGGCGAAGGCTATCCCGACTGGAGCCCACGCCTTTTCGACCGGCGCGCGGCGCGCTGGAGCGACGATCCGGTTCACGAGAAAGTACTCTTTACGGCCACTCCGGGTACGCTCGCGGGCGACCTGCTGCACGAGTCGGCCGAGACGCTCGCTGGCTATCTCGAAAAGCAGAACCGATACACGACTCTTGCCGCCGAGCAGTTGTACGCCAATGGGCGCCGGGCAAGCGCACTCGAGCTGGTCGTGTCGCCGGTCGCTCGATTCATCAAGTTCTACCTGCTGCGCCTCGGTTTCCTCGACGGCATCCCCGGGCTGATCCACATCTCGATCGGCTGCATTAACAGCTGCATGAAATACGCCAAGCTGATCGAGCTACAGCGATCGCGCCCGGCGGCTCGCGGCTGAGATGCGCGTACTCGTCACCGGCTGTGCGGGGTTTATCGGCATGCACTGCGCCGAGCGCCTGCTCGCCCTCGGCAAAGAGGTCATCGGAGTAGACGACCTGAATGCGTATTACGCGGTTACGCTGAAGCGCGACCGCCTGGCACGCCTCGAAGGACGAACCGGGTTCCGATTTTCGCAATTCGACCTCGCAACGCCCGGCGCGCTCGACGCGCTGATGAAAAAGGAACGCCCCGAGGCGGTGCTCCATCTCGCGGCCCAGGCGGGCGTGCGCTATTCCCTCGAGAATCCTGCCGCCTACGTGCATTCGAACCTGGTCGCCTTTGCCAATCTGCTCGAATCCTGCCGCCACCACCCGCCGCGTCATCTGGTATACGCCTCGAGCTCGAGCGTCTACGGCGGCAATGCGCGCCTGCCGTGGTCGGAGAGCGACAACGTCGACCATCCGGTCAGCCTCTACGCCGCGACCAAGAAGTCGAATGAACTGATGGCGCACGCCTACAGCCACCTCTACGGCCTGCCGTGCACGGGCCTGCGCTTTTTCACCGTGTACGGTCCCTGGGGACGGCCCGACATGTCGCCGATCCTGTTCGCGCACGCCATCATGAAAGGTGAACCGATCCGCGTATTCAATCGCGGCGACATGGCGCGTGATTTCACCTATGTCGACGACATCGCGGAGGGCACGCTGCGCGCGCTCGACACGCCGCCTGCGCCGGCGCCAGACTTTGATGCGGCGCGGCCCGATCCGGCAACGAGCTGGGCGCCCTGGCGGGTATGCAACATCGGCAACCACCAGGCGGTCGGGCTGCTCGACTACATCGATGCGCTCGAGCGCGCACTCGGCAAGACCACGACCAAGGAGCTGTTGCCGATGCAGCCGGGCGACGTCAAGGCGACCTATGCCGACACGGAGCGCCTCCGGGCGCTGGTCGGCTTCGCCCCGTCGACACCGCTCGACGAGGGGCTGGCGCGCTTCGCGCAGTGGTTCAGGCCCTACTACGGCTACTCGTGACCCAGGCGCCGCGCATCCTCGTCATCCGGCGCGACAACATCGGCGATCTGGTCTGCACGACGCCGCTCTTCAGCGCGCTGCGCGCGCGCTTTCCCGACGCATGGCTCGGCGCGCTGGTCAACAGCTACAACGCCCCGGTGCTTGCGGGAAACGACGACCTGTCAAAGGTGATTGCCTACACCAAGGTCAAGCACATCGACGCCGGCCAGAGCGCCTGGCGGCTGCTCGGCGCGCGATTCTCAGATCTGTGGCGGCTGCGCCGCATGAAGCTCGACAGCGTGATTCTGGCAACGAGCTCGGTCTCGGCGCGCTACCGGAGCCTGGCCGCCTGGCTCGCCCCGCAGACGATCGTCGGCTACGACGCGGCGCTCGAGCGTGCGATGACGGGACGCCACGAGGTCGAGCGGGTGTTCGCGCTCGCCGCGCGGCTCGGCGTTGAAGGACCGATCCCCCCGCTCAAGGTCGTGCCCGACGCGGCCGAGCTCGAGCACGCCGTTCGGACATTTCCGCAGGCGCCCGGCGCGCGCGTCGCAATACACGTCAGTGCGCGCCGGCCGGCCCAGCGCTGGCCGGCCGAACGCTTCGCCGAGCTGATCACGCAACTGTGCGACACCCACGGCGCGCGCTGCATGCTGCTCTGGGCGCCGGGACCTGCGGATCATGCGCAGCATCCGGGCGACAATGAGAAGTCGGCGCGCATCCGCGCGCTGCTTGGCGCGGACACGCCAGTGGTGTCGTATCCGACGAACACCCTGCCGGCGCTGATTGGCGCGCTTGCGGCCTGCGATTGCGCGGTTCTGCCCGACGGCGGCGCGATGCATCTCGCCGCCGCGCTGGGCAAGCCGGTCGTCGCGCTTTTCGGCGATTCGCCGGTCGAGCGCTGGCATCCCTGGGGCGTGGCGCATCGGGTGCTGCGCCCCGAAAGCCGCGACGTGAAGGACATTACGGTCGACGAGGTCGAGGCGGCCTACGCGTCGCTCGCAGCCGAGGTGAGCGCACAGCGCTCGGCAAGCGCCCCCTCGCGCTGAACGGATTGCGTCGACGCCTGGGCTAGAATCCAACGCAATTCCCGAGTCATACCGCCCGGAAGTGCCGTCACCCTCAGCATCCGCGCCGGCGCACAAGCTGCGCGCCGCCGACGTCATTGCGTTTCATGACGCCTGTCATGCCCTGCCCGACTGGGCCAAGGGCGCGGCGCCACGCTTCGCCGACGGCGTGTGGCGCGCGCTCGAGGACAACCACCGCTGCAACTGCCTGCTTTGGGACGAGGAGGATCTCGCGCGACGCAGAAACGTCGCCGACGCCGAGATCGCCGCGAACAAACGCGCGATCGATGGGTTCAACCAGCGGCGCAACGACGCCATCGAGCGCATCGACGAGCATCTGCTGGACTCGCTTCGCGCGGTCGAGCGCCGTACGAACGCCCGCCTCAGCTCCGAGACCGCGGGGGCGATGGTCGACCGGCTGTCGATCCTGTCGCTCAAGATCCATCACATGCGCCTGCAGACCGAGCGCGGCGACGTCGACCAGGCGCACCGCGACGCATGCGCCGGAAAACTCGCGCGCCTCGTGGAGCAGCGCGCCGACCTCGCGCGCTGCCTCGACCGGCTTCTCGACGAGGCCGCGCTCGGCGCCAGCTATTTCAAGGTCTACCGGCAGTTCAAGATGTACAACGATCCGAAGCTCAACCCAGCGCTGTACGGCGAAAAGCGGTGACGCGCGGCATGCCGGCGCCGGTCGACTGGACGCAGCTGAGCGACGATCCGAACAACGCGGCCGCGAAGCGCGCCGTGCGTGACTACCTGCTCGCAATCCGCGAGGTGCACACCGACGCCGGTCTGCTGGAGTTCATCGAAACTCTGGTCAGAGGCCGATCGGTGCTCGACATCGGGGTCGTCTCGCACAGCGCGCGCTACTTCGACCAGCCCGATTGGCGTCACGGACGCGTTGCCGCGCTCGCGCGGCGCTGCGTGGGCGTCGATGTGATCGAGGAGCTCGTCGCCGAGCTGAATGCGCGGGGCTTCAACGTTGCCTGCGTCGACGCGACCTCCGAGCACGATCTGGGCGAGCGCTTCGAGGTCGTGTTCATCGGCGACGTGCTCGAGCACGTGAACGATCCCAGCCGCTTGCTGGCGTTCGGCGCACGCCATCTGGCGCCGGAGGGACGCATCTACGCAACGACACCGAATCCGTTCAGCCGCAAGTTCTACCGGCGCTTCCGGCGCGAGGGAACGGCGGTCGCCAACCTCGACCACGTCGCCTGGATCACGCCCACGCAGGCCCTCGAGCTCGCGCGCCGCGCGGGGCTGCGTCTTGTGGCCTACCACCTCGTCAAGCGCTACGCCCCGCTGCAGGGCGCGCTCAAGCGGCTGGCGTGGAAGTTTTCCCCGGTGGAATGGTCGTTTCCGGATTTCGTCTATGAGTTCGCATGACCCCAGCGGTCGATCCCCCGCAGCGCATCCTCGTCATTAACGTTTCACGCATCGGCGACACGCTGCTCGTCACACCCGCGCTGCGCGCGCTCGCCACCGCCTGGCCGCAGGCGCGCATCAGCTTCTTCGGCCATCCCAGGCGGGTCGAGATCATGCAGCACCTGCCGTTCATCGCCGAGCTCGGCGCGATCACCAAGCTGCGCGCGCCCTGGCTCGGCCGGCTGGGGGGCGCACGCTGGGACATCGCGCTGGTCTTCGGCTTCGACCGTGCGCTTGTCGAGTACGCGCTGCGCGTTGCGCGCCGTGTGGTTGCGTTCCGCCAGAACGACGCGGCGCTCGATGCCCGCCTGTTCCGAACCGCGGAGCGCCCGGCGTTCCAGACCTTGCACGCGGCGCGCCATCCCCTGCTCCTCACCCAGGCGCTCGGCGTGCCGGACGCGGGCCTGCGTCTCGCCTACCAGGTCACCGACGCGGAGAAAGCCTGGGCGCGCAGCACGCTGCCGCGCGATGCAAAGCCGCTCGTCGGTTTTCAGGTCGCGAGCTTTCCCACGAAGGGATACCGGGACTGGCCGCTCGAGCATTTCGCTTCGCTCGGCGAGCGGCTGCTCGCGCAGTGGCCGGATGCGCAGCTCGTGTTTCTCGGCGGATCGCTCGAACGCGAGCGCGTCGTGCAGTTCGCGCAGCGCTTCGGCGAGCGCGCGACGGTGTTCGCCGGCCGCTTTTCTCTCCGCCAGAGCGCCGCGCTCATGAGCCAGCTCGACCTCTATGTGGGCGTCGACACCGGCCCGACGCACATCATGGGCGCGCTCGAGCCGCCGATGGTGGCGCTCTACCACTGCTACTCGCCGAGCCGCGTGCTCGCGCCGCTCGAACGCGCGCGCTGCTACGTCGTCGACCATCCGCGCGACTTCGCTTCTTGCTCCCCGGAAACCCCGATGGGCGAGATCAGCGTCGACGCGGTTTGGGCGCGCGTACGCGAGGCGCTCGGCGCGTGAAAGCGTGAGGTCGTGAATTTTGCACTACTCATCACCAACCTCGCCGGCGGCGGTGCCGAGCGCTCGCTGCTGCGTCTCGGCGCAGCGCTCATGAAACGGGGCCACGCGGTGCGCATGATCCTGCTCGAGGACCGCATCGAGCACGAGGTGCCGGCAGGTCTCAGAATCGACGTGCTGCGCACGCGCAACGGGGTGGTCGGAAAGTATCTCGCCGCGATGGCGTTGCGCCGACTGCATCTGCCGTCCGACGCTCTCACGGTGTCGAGCCTCCCGTTCGCGGACGAAGTGGCGCTGCACGCTGGGCTGCCCGCGCTCTGGTGCCGGATCGCGAACACGCTGTCCGAGGAGATCGCGCACCTCAGTGGCTATAAAGCGGCGCGCCGCCTGTCGCGCTATCGCCGGATGTACGAAGGGCAGCAGCTGATCGCGGTGTCCGACGGCGTCGCCGAGGACCTGCGCAGCGGCATCGGCCTGCAACATGCGCGCATCGAACGCATCTACAACGGCTTCGACTTCGAAGCGATCCGCCGGGCCGCGCAGGAACCGGAGCCCGACCTGCCGCGCGAGCCCTTCGTGCTCCACGTCGGCCGCTTCATGCCGCAGAAGCGGCACGACCTGCTGCTCGAGGCGTACCGGCGCGCTGCGCTCGCGCAGCCCCTGGTCCTCATGACCAGGCCGGACCCTGCGCTCGATGAATTGATCGCGCATGTCGGGCTGCGCGACCGTGTGCGCGTCGTCGGCTTCCGCCCGAACCCCTATCCCTGGATGCGCGCCGCGGATCTGCTGGTGCTGTCCTCCGAGCGCGAGGGCATGCCGAGCGTGCTGGTCGAGGCGCTCGCCTGCGGCACGCGCGTGGTCAGCACCGACTGCCCGTCGGGCCCGCGCGAGGTGCTGCGTGGACCGCTCGCGCACTGGCTGGTCCCGAACGGGAATGCGCAGGCGCTCGCGGATGCCATGCGCGCGGCGCTCGCCGCGCCACGACCGGGTCCCGACGCGCTACCGGATGAATTCGGCGAGGCGCACATGGTGGCGCGCTACGAGGCGCTCGCCGCGCAAGGATCGGCGCACTGACATGTGCGGCATCCTCGGCCTGGTCGACACCCCCTGGCAGGCGAGCGCCGAAGCCGCGCTCGAGCCGCTGCGCACGCGCGGCCCGGACGCGAACGGATTCTGGCGCGGCCCGGAGGTCATCCTCGGACACACGCGCCTGTCGGTGATCGACCTCGCCGGCGGCGCACAGCCGATGGTCAGCAGCCACGGGCGCCATGTCATCGTCTACAACGGCGAGATCTACAACTTCCAGGCGCTGCGCAGCGAGCTCGAGGCAGGGGGCGAGCGCTTTGCGACACGCTCGGACACCGAGGTGATCCTGCGCGGCTACGCCGTATGGGGGCGCGAGGTCGTGTCGCGGCTCGACGGCATCTTCGCTTTTGCGATCTGGGACGCGAACGAGCGCAAAGTGTTCGCCGCGCGCGACCGGCTCGGCGTCAAGCCGTTGTTCTACTCCGCACAGAGCGGCCTCGTGTTCGCGTCGACACTGGCGCCGTTTCTCCGGCTACGAGGTTTTCCGCGTGGACTCGATTACGAGGCGCTGCGCGACTATCTCGCGTTTCAGGCGCCGCTCGCGCCGGCGAGTTTCCTCGCGGCGGTGCGCCAGCTCGAGCCCGCGCACTGGCTCGAATGGCAGGACGGGCGGCTACGCACCGAGCGCTACTGGTCGATCCCGCGCCCGGTCGAGCGCGAGACCGCATCGGACCCGCTGCCGGAGCTCGACGCGCTGCTCGCCTCGAGCGTGCGCAGCCAGCTCGTCTCCGACGTGCCGCTCGGCGCCTTTCTCTCCGGCGGGATCGACTCGAGCCTCATCGTGCATTACATGGCGCAGGCCCAGGCAAGCCCGCTCGCCACCTTCAGCGTGCGCTTCGCGGAGCAGGGCTACGACGAGTCGCCCGCCGCGCTCGCGGTGGCGCGGCGCTACGCGACCGAGCACCATGTGCTCGAGGCGCCGCAGATCGGAGCCGATGCGCTCGCCGAGGCGCTCGGCGCGCTCGACCAGCCGCTCGCCGACCCGGCCTACGTGCCGACCTACGTCCTCTCGCGCCTCGCCCGCCGGCAGGTCACCGTCGCGCTTTCCGGCGACGGCGGCGACGAGCTGTTCGGCGGCTATGCGCGCTTTCTCGACACCGAGGACGCGAATCCGGATCACGCCGGCAAGCGCCTGCTGCGCGCGCTGATCAGATCCGGCCTGGCGCCGGGCGCCCTGCTGCGGCGCAGCCTCGCGGGACAGGACCTGCTCCTCTACCGACGCACCGAGCTCGGCCCCTGGCCGGTGTCGCGCAAGAGCCTCGCGCGCTACCTGCAGGCCGATGCGCTCGCGCAGGCGAAGCCCGCCGACACCCTCGGGCTCTGGCGCCGCCTCGCCACCAGCTTCGGCGGGCGCATGGATTCCGCCGCGCTGATGCGCGCCGACCTGTGGACCTACCTGAGCGAGAACTGCCTGGTGAAGACCGACCGCGCGAGCATGGCGCACGGGCTCGAGGTGCGCGTGCCGCTGCTCGGCAACGCCGTGGTCGACTACGCGCTCGCACGCCCCGCGCAATCGCACCTCTCACCGCAGCCGAAGGCGCTGCTGCGCGCGCTCGCGCACGAAAAGTTGCCCGAGGAAGTCTGGGGGCGGCCGAAGCACGG
>JAJDNJ010000085.1 GCA_022340705.1 Betaproteobacteria bacterium | reverse complement strand
CGGCTTCGGGCTGGACGCCGACGCGGTGATGCTGCTCGTGCCTCCGCTGTGCGGGGTCTTCGGGTTTTGTTGCGCGCTGGGCGCGCTCGCCGCCGGCCGCCCGATTGTCATGCGCCCGGCCTGGGATCCCGTGCAGGCTGCCGCCGACATCGCCGCGCACCGCATTACCCACGCCAATGCGACCGACGAGGCGATTGCGCAGTTACTCGCCCAGAACACTGCGCAGCCAGCCTTTCCGGGCGTACGATTTTTCGGTTATGCCGCCTTTAATCCCGCGCTCGAGGACATCGTCGAGCGCGCCGAGCGGCGCGGCCTCGCGCTGGTCGGGCTCTACGGCGCGAGCGAGGTGCAGGCGCTGTTTGCGCGGCAAAATGCGCGCGCGCCGCTCGCCGAACGCCGGCTCGCCGGCGGACGGCCGGTCAGCCCCGCCGCGCGCGTGCGCGCGCGCGACCCGGACTCCAGCCGGATCCTGGCGCACGGCGAGGCGGGTGAGCTCGAATTTCTCGCGCCCGACAGCCGCATGGTCGAGTACTTCGACAACCCGGAGGCGACGCGCGCCGCGATCAGCGACGATGGTTTTTACCGCTCGGGCGATCTCGGTTACACGACCGCCGACGGGCGCTTCGTGTTCCTGACGCGCATGGGCGATTCGCTGCGCCTTGGCGGATTCCTGGTCAGCCCGCTCGAGATCGAAGGCGTCGTGCAGCAGGTTCCCGGTATCGCCGCCTGCCAGGTCGTCGGCGTGCCGGGCCATGCTGGCCTCGTACCGATCGCCTTCGTGATCCTCTCGCCTGGCGCTGCGCTCGACGAAGCCGCGGTGCGCGCGCATGTCGGCACGCGGCTGGCCAAGTTCAAGGTGCCGCAGCGCGTGTTCGCAATCGATGCGTTTCCGGTCACACCCGGCGCGAATGCGACCAAGATCCAGAAGGGCCGACTGCGCGAGATCGCGCTCACGCGGTTGGCAGACTGACAGGCCCCGGGTGCACGCAGCGATCGATCATTTCATCGCGCAGCTGCGCGAGTTCCGCGCGCCGCAGGTATTCAATCCTTGGGCGGGATTCGATCCGGCGCATGACGCAACCCGTCGCGCACCCGAGATTCGCGCGCGCCAGCTCGCCGCCTACCTCGTTGAGCGCGTCGCGCAGGCACGCCTGCTGCTCGTTGCCGAGGCTGCCGGCTACCAAGGCGCGAAATTCTCGGGCATCGCGATGACCTCGGAGCGGATTCTGCTCGGGCATCTGCTCGCGAAAGGCATCGCGCCCGACGCCGTGCTGCACGCCGCCATCGAACGCACCAGCCGCGCGGCAGAGAAACCGCTCGGCTTCAGCGAGCCGACGGCGACCGTCGTCTGGGGCACGCTGCTCGCCGCGGGCCTCGATGCGCGCGCCTGGGTGAACTGGAACGCGTTTGCCTGTCATCCGCACCGGCCGGGCGAGCCGCTGTCGAACCGTACGCCGACGCGCGCCGAGCTTGAAGCCGGCCGTCCGCTGCTCGCGAGCTTCCTGCGGCTGTTCGCGCGCGCCGAGGTCGTCGCGCTCGGTCGCCACGCCGCGCATTCGCTCAGCCTGCTCGGCGTGCCGCACCACGCGGTGCGTCACCCATCGATGGGCGGTGCGCAGCGTTTTCGCACGGAGATCCTGCGCATCGCCGTGCCGCAATCCGATGCGCGCTAGCTCTGCGGCTCGGCGCGGGGTGCGATCTCGGTCAGCGTGCGCCGCTCGACCCAGCGAAACAGCTCGCTCACGTTGCTGCCGGCGGCGGACTCGGAGAGCACCGCATGCCAGAGCTGCGCGCCGAGTGCGCTCGCCGGCAGCGACAGCCCGGCCTCGCGCGCGAGCGTCAGCGCGATATCGATGTCCTTCACCATCAGCTCGAGCTTGAACGGATCGTCGAACTTGCGGCTCAGGATGCGCTGGGCGACATGGTTCTGCGTCACCCAGGACATCCCGGTCGATTCGTTCAGCACCGCGTTCATCACCGCCGGATCGAGCCCAGCGCGCGCGCCGGTCACCAGGCCCTCGGCGGTGGCGAGAAAAGTCATCGCCGTGATCAGATTGTTGATGCACTTCATGCTGTGCCCGGCGCCCAGGGGACCGAGATGGAAGAACGCGCGTCCCATGCAGCGCAGGATCGGCATCGCGCGCGCGACCGCGGCCGCCTCTCCCCCGATCATGAACACGAGCTGCGCGCTTTGCGCGCCGGCCTGCGCGCCGGAAACCGGCGCGTCGACCATCGCGATGCCGCGCGCGCTGAGCGCGTCTGCCGTGCGCCGCGTGAGCCAGGGTTCCGACGAGGAGGTGTCGATGAGCAGCGCGCCCGGCGCAAACGCGTCGACCAGGCCTTCGGCATCGAGGGCGACGCGCCCGACTTCGCCTCCGTTGGGCAGCATGGTAATGACGACATCGGACCGAGCAGCGAGCCGCGCCGGCGTGCCGACGACCTCCGCCGCCGGGTGCGCGTCGTTGAATGCCCGCGCCGCCTCGGCATTCAGGTCATGAACCGTGACCGGGTGGCCTGCCGCGAGCAGATGCCCGGCCATCGGCGCACCCATGACGCCCAGTCCGATGAAACCGATGCGCGGCAATGCCATGGGCAGTTCGCGCGCGGCGCGCGAGACTAGGCTTCCGCCGACTTCGCGAGCAGGGTGAGGTGCTCGACCACCGGCGGCGTGGCGAAGAACGGCCCGACGATCGCACGCCATTCCTGGAACGCCGGCGAGCCGCGGAAGTCGACCGTATGGTTCTCCACCGTGTCCCAGAAGATCATGAGCACGTAGCGCTCGGGCGTTTCGATGCTCTTGTTGATCTTGTAGCCGCGGAATCCCTTCGCCTTGGAGATCACCGTCTCGACGCCCCTCTTGATCGCAGCGTCGAATTCGGCCTGCTTGCCCGGCGGGATGCGTATATCGGCGAGCTCGAGAATCATCGTGCGCCCTCAAAGACCTTCGAACAGCGGTGTCGACATGTAGCGTTCGGCGGTGGAAGGCGCAAAGCACACCACGGTCTTGCCCTTGTTTTCCGCACGCGCGGCAACCTGGAGCGCCGCATGAATGATCGCGCCCGAGGAGATACCCACCGGGATGCCGTCGAGCTTCGCCACCTTGCGCGCCATCGCGAACGCCTCCTCGTTCGCCACCGCAACGACCTCATCGATCAGTTTGCTGTCGAGAACCTCGGGCACGAACCCCGCGCCCAGGCCCTGCAGCGCGTGCGGCCCCGGCTTGCCGCCCGACAGCACCGCGCTGTCCTTGGGCTCGACCGCGACGATCTTGAGCGACTTGTTGCGCGGCTTGAGCAGCTCGCCGCAGCCGGTGAGCGTGCCGCCGGTGCCCACCCCGGACACGATGAAATCAACCTTGCCGCCGGTGTCGGCCCAGATTTCCTCGGCCGTGGTGCGGCGATGGATCTCCGGGTTCGCCGGATTGTTAAATTGCCCTGGCATCACCGCATTCGGGATCTCCTTGACCAGCTTGGCGGCCGCGTCGAGCGCGCCCTGCAGGCGCTGCTCCTTCGGCGTCAGCACCATTTCCGCGCCGAGCAGGGCGAACATCTTGCGCCGCTCGACCGACATCGACTCGGGCATCGTCAGGATGCAGCGGTAGCCGCGCACCGCGCACATGAATGCGAGCGCGATACCGGTGTTGCCCGAGGTCGGCTCGACAATCACCGAACCCGGGCCGATCTTGCCCTCGGCCTCGAGCGCCTCGATCATCGACAGGCCGATGCGATCCTTCACGCTGAGCAGCGGGTTGAGGTACTCGAGCTTGACGAGCACCTGTGCCACCGCGCCCGCCTCCTGCGCCACGCGGTTAAGGCGCACCAGCGGCGTGTTGCCGATCACTTCAGCAATCGAATCGTAGACGCGCTTGCGGATCGGGCCATCGAGC
>JAJDNJ010000016.1 GCA_022340705.1 Betaproteobacteria bacterium | reverse complement strand
GGTCGTGCGCGCGCGCAATCCGGAGCTGCTCGTGGTCTCGGACGACGTCTACGCCACCTTCGTGCCAGGCTACCGTTCGCTGCTCGCCGCGCTGCCGCGCAACACGATTGGAATCTACTCGTTCTCCAAGTTCTACGGGGTCACCGGATGGCGCCTCGGCGTGGTTGCGCTGCACGCGGATCAGGTCCTCGAGTGCCGCCTCGCCGCTCTGCCCCCACGCACGCGCAGGGCGGTCGCCAGGCGCTATGCGCCGCTCGTACTCGAGCCCGAGAAGATGGCGTTCATCGATCGGATGGTGGCCGAATCTCGCGCGATCGCGCTCAACCACACCGCCGGACTTTCGACGCCGCAGCAGGTGCAGATGACCTTGTTCGCGCTCTACGGCCTGACGGCCGAAGGCCGGCGCTATGCGGCGGGCCTGCGCGTTCTGGTCGAGCGTCGCCTGCGCGCCCTGTACCGCGGTCTGGGCGTCGTGCTGCCCGCCGATCCGCTGCGCGCCGGGTATTACTGCGAGCTCGATCTCGCGCTCTGGGCACAGACCCACCATGGACCGGCATTCGCCGCCTGGCTGCGACGCAACCATGAGCCCGTGGACTTCGTGCTGCGCCTGGCCGAGCGCACATCCATCGTTCTCATGCCTTGCGCCGCGTTCGGCGGCCCGCCCTGGTCGGTGCGCGTGTCGCTCGCCAATCTGCCCGAGCGGGAATACGCCGCGATCGGCCGCCATCTCGCGGCGCTCGCCGCCGAATACTTGCGCGAATGGCGGCGGGAGCTTGCGGCCGGGCGCCGCGTCAGGCCGCAGCGCGCTCGACGCCCGCCTCCGCCCGCGTCGTGAAACGACCTTCGAGCGCCGCCAGCTTTTCGGTGATCCCGGTGTACTCCAGCTCGCTCATTGGCAGCATCGCCGCGCCAAAGAATCCCTGACGACGCATCTCCATGCTCTTGTCTGCGGCGCGCGCACGCACGCTGTCCCAGAACGGATGGGCGAAGCAGTCGACCGGCTCGGTGAGCTTTCCCTCGTGCATCGCGAATCCAGCGCAGGACACGAGCGGCGGTCCGTCGAAATAACTCGTCCCCGTGTTCAGGCACACTGGCATGAGTGGCATGTTATGCGAGCCGCGCATGCCGCCGGCCACGAAGTGCGCGGTCGCGTAGGGGGCGAGCACCTCGCCGGTGGCCGGAAAGTTCATCTGCGTGCGCACGAGCATGACCGGGTCGTCCTTACCGGTGTATTTGCCCGCGATGTTGTGCAGCCGCGAGGTCGCGACTGCCGCCGCCTGTTCGCCGCTCGCGCGCGACCAGACCGACTCGACGACGAAGCGCTCTGCATCGCGCAGCAAGGCCGCAATGTCGTAGCTCTCCTCCGGCGCGTTCAGCTCGATCACCCGGTCGGCTTCGGCGTGGCTGACGTCCATGATCACGAAGCGGAAGCCCTTCGACATCTTTGGCGAGAGGATCAACCCCGGCGTATTCATCGGATCCGCGAACGCGAGGTAGAGCGGCAGATTGAACGCTCCCGGGTCCGTCTTGTCGGCGGCGAAGAACAGGAACGGCTCGTTCGGCCGCTCGTCGATCGTCATCTCGGCGACCGCGGGACCCATGCCCTTGACGTTGCCCGAGAAGGCGTCCTTCAGCAGGTCCTGCCCGGCACCGTACAGGCCCTGCGCCTTGGCGACCGAGGTGCCGGCGACAAAGGCGTCCCAGGCGAGCCGATGCACTGCCGGATCCCCGCTGCCGTGTGAATGCGTCATGAGGATGGCGATGTCATCGCCGGTATAGGACAGATAGCTGTCCACAATCAGCTTCCTGCCGTGTGCAGCAAGGTGCTCGCGGACGCTCTGAAACAGCTCGTGCGAGGGCTGGATGTGCCCTCCGATCGAGCCGATGTCCGCCTTGATGACCGAGAGCGTGAGCTTCATAGCTCCTCCTTGCGATCACCGTCGCGCGCTGTGCAGGCTGCGCGCGCGCTCAAGCAATCTTGATGTTGCGCCGCTTGGCTTTCTCGACCTTGGGGAGCGTCAACTCGAGCATTCCGTCCTTCATCGTCGCCTTGGTCTTGCTGTCGTCTACCTCGGCGGGCAGGACGAGCGTGCGCGAGAACGTCCCACGCGTGAGCTCTGCGCGGTAGTAGTCGCCTTTTTCTTCCTTGACCTCTTTCTTGGTTTCGCCGCGGATGGTGAGCATGTTGCCCGACACCGAAACGTCGATGTCTTTCTTGTCTACACCGGGGACTTCGGCGCGCACCACGACTTCGTTCGGGCGATCGACCACGTCCACCTTCGGCATTGACAGGCTCAAGCCCTCGGGCAAGCGCGTCTGCCAACGCCAGGGCCGCAGCCAGCGGCGCGAGAACATATCGTCGAACCAGCGTTCCATGTCATCGAATGGACCGACCACCTGGGGCGCAGGCGCGGGCTTCTCGACGGCAGCCTTGCTTACAGCGACGTCTGTCTTCTTGCCTGCCATATAGACCTCCATACATCCCTGTGGGCGTGCTACCCACAAAAATGCTAGGCCCGCGCCACGCGACGGGTCTTGACGTGCGTCAAACGCGGCCATCCGCTGCTCGCTAGGGTGAGACAAGAGGCATCAGATCGCTACTCGACGCAAGGAGCTGCGCATGAGCACCCGTCCACCCCAAGTCGGCGCGCCCGACCCCGAACTCAAGACTTCTCCGATCGCCGGCCAGAGCAGCGAATTCGACGACGAACAGCCGCCCGATCTCGAGACCTTCGAGAGCGCGGTGTGCTATTTCAACAACGAGAGCTTTCCGCTCGGCAGCTACGTACTGAGCGGGGACGAGCTGCTCAGCTGCGAGAAGCCGGGCGTGTGGGTACGCAAGTCGGAGCAGGCGCCGCCGAAAGACGATGTCGGCGCCTGAGCGCGGCGCTGCCTTGGAGCTCGGCGTCCGGTGGGAGTACACTGGCATCATACGAGGAACGCAAAAGGCGACAGACGCTTCAACAGCGCAGAGGTAGGGAATGACCAAGAATCAAGTGATTCCGGAAACACCGCCCGACTACGATCGCACGCGGATCACCGAGCGCCCCGACGGCTTCTACTGGCGCGAGAAGGGGGGTAAGCGCGAGTACGGTCCGTTTGAGACCTTGCTCGAGGCGATCGAGGACATGGATTACAGCGTCGATGGGACCTACGAGCCGGGTGAGACACTCCAGGAAGCCGAGGAGGAGCTTGGGCTGGCGACCTGGGTCGATCCGGAGACCGGTGAGCTGGCTGAGGAAGAGCGCCCTCGTCTCGAGGATCACTGACCCCAGAACGCGCGCGCGAAGCGCGCGATGAAATCGTCCAGCCGCTGCGCAGGCAAGCGGTCGATTCCTGCGGCGCCCGACCGCCCGCCACCTCCGAATTCCCGACAGAATCGATCAGCCCCCTGTGGGTGCGCGCGCGGCGCGCGCACGCTGACGAGGTATGCTCCGGGCGCATTCGGCGTCAGCACCGCATGTGCGCGCTGGGGCGAGTCGGCGGCAAGGGCATGCGCGAAGGTGCCGCTTACACGGCGGCTCCAGGCGGCATCCGGCAGAAGGTAAACGGCGACCGCAGCGTCCGCGTAGCCCGGCTCGAGCGCGCGGGCGTTGGCCAGATCGGCGCGCATCGCCTCGATCAACTCCGCCACGATCGGCGCTTCGGCCGCGAAGCGCAGCGGATCCGTCTCGCCACGCATGAGCGCCGACAGCTCGGCGGGATGGATCGTCAGGTCGGCTTCGGATTCGCCGTAGCCGTTGTAGTTCAGCGCTTCGCCGAGCGATCGCAGGCGCTCGAAGTCCCCGTCGGAAAGCGCGAGTTGCGCGCCCAGCGCGCGCGCGGCATCGGTCAGACCGTCGCCGAAGGCTGCCGCGACCGCCCAGCCGCGGTAACGTCCGCCGAGATGGCGATCGACGAGAATGCTCGTGCAGACCTGCGGTGAAGTGTCGATTTGCGCATGCAGCCTGGCGTGCGTCGGAATGTCACCCGCGAAATGATGGTCGAACCAGACGATCTGCGCGCCGCGTGCAAGCAGCGATTCGAGCGCCGCGCGATTGCGATCGAGCGAGATGTCGAGCACGGTGACGCGGTCACCTGCGGCCGCCTCGGCGAGCGCCGGACGAGCGAGCAGGGCAATGTCACGCTTTGTGCCCGTCACCAGCTGCGCGGCGCGCGGCTCGGCGAGTCTCAGCTGCTGCAGCGCGCAGAGGCCGTCTGCGTCGCCATTGAAGACGTCGTAGTCCGTCATCTTGCGTTTGCGCTCGCGGCCACGGCACAGCGCTCGGCGATTTCGCGGCACGCTTCGGCGACGCTTTCCGGATCGGAGCTGTCGCAGTACACCGTGTCGGCGTCCGGCTTCGGGGGCTCGAGCGATTCGAGCTGCCGGGTAAGCACGTCGAGCGTCGCTTCCGATGCGTCGCGCCCGGCCGCGGCACGCGTGGCGATGCGCTCGCGCAGAATCTCCATCGGCGCATCGCACCACAGCAGGATGGCGCGCGCGCCGGCCGCCCGCGCAAGGCGGACGAAGGACTTTCGGTCTGCCGCGTGCAGGAAGGTCGCGTCGGCAATCACCGGAAACCCGGTCGGCAGCAGCAGCTCGGCCAGCTTGGCGAGCCGCGCATAGGTGGCGCGGGTCGCCTGCGCCGAGTACAGGTCGGCATCGAGCGCGGAACCGCTGCGCGCCGTCGCATCGAGTCCGTGCAGACGCTTGCGCTCGACGTCAGACCGCAGGCGCAGCGCGCCGAGCGACTCGAGCAGCGATTGCGCGAGCGTGGTCTTGCCAGAGCCCGACACGCCGCCGGTCAGGATCAGAACCGGCGGACGCGAGGCCGCGAAGCCGGCCGCGTCCGCGAGGTGATGGGCGAAATCGGCGAGCGCACCGGAGCGCACGCGCGCATCGGCCTCGGGCTGGCGCGCACGGATGAGCGCGACCTTGGCGCGCACCATCGCGCGGTAGACGAGGTAGAAGCGCAGCAGCGCAACGCCAGCATAGTCCCCGCTCGACTCCAGCGCGCGGTTGAGAAAGCGCCAGCCAAAAGCGGGCGCACCGCGGTCGACGAAGTCCATGACCGTGAAGGCGATCTCGCTCATCACGTCGATCCAGCGGAATTCCTCGTTGAACTCGATGCAATCGAAGGGTGTCGGTGCGCCGTCGACACGCGCGATGTTGCCGAGGTGCAGATCGCCGTGGCACTCGCGCACGAAACCGTCCTTCTTGCGCGCGATGAACGTCGCGCGCAGCGCGTCGCCATTGGACTCCGTCCAGCGGCGCAGCCGGCGCAGCGCCTCGAGGCTCGCGCCCGGAGGGCCGAGGCCCTCGATGTGCACGAAATTGTCGAGCGCGTCGCCGAGTACCGCCTGCGGTGTTCCGAATGGGCTGTCTGCCGGCGCGATCTCGATCGCGGCATGGAAGGCTGCGACGCGATCGGCCAGCGCATCGACCGTCGAGGCGTCGAGCGCGCCGCGCGCGAGCAGCCGATCGAAGCTGTCCTCGGCTTCGAAGCGACGCATCTTGACCGCATAGTCGAGCACCTCGCCGGTCCCGCCGAGCTTGGGGGCTGCAAGCGAACCGGTGACCGGAAGGACGTCGAGGTAGAGCTGGGGCGCGGTGCGCCGGTTGAGCGCGAGTTCCAGCTCGCAGTACTGCTTGCGTGCGGCGAGCGTCGTGAAATCGAGGAATCCGAGACTGACCGGCTTCTTGAGCTTGTAGGCCGCAGGTCCCGCCAGCAGGACGCTCGAGATGTGGGTTTCAACGAGAACCGTGTCATCTCCGAGCGCGCGCCGCAGACCGGCAACGAGCCTGGCATGCGCTTCCCTGGCGGACGTTTCGGTTGCTGTTCGGCTCGCTGCAGCAACAATGCGGTGCTGTCCCATGGCTGCGCTAGCCCGCGCGCGCTGTGGCACGCGCCGCGTCACGCGCCGCGATGGCGCGCCGGTAGACCTCGAGGTAGGCGCGCGCCGACGCGTCCCAGCTGAAGTCGGCACGCATGCCGTTGGTTTGAAGGCGGCGCCAGGTTTCGGGATCGCGCCAGGCGGCGAGGGCGCGCCGGATCGCGCCGAGCAGCGCAGCCGGTTCCGGGGCATCGAACACGAAGCCGGTGGCCTCGCCGGCCGGCGCCTCGTCCGGGTCGCGTACCGAATCCGCGAGACCGCCGGTCCGGCGCACGACGGGCGGCGTGCCGTAGCGCATGCTGTAGAGCTGGTTGAGGCCGCAGGGCTCGAAGCGGGAAGGCATCAGGAACAGATCCGCCCCGGCCTCGATGCGGTGCGCGAGTCCCTCATCGAAACCGAGGCGCACCGCGATCGCGCCGCGCTGCGCGGTCGCAAGTGCGCTCAGTGCCTGCTCGAAGCGGGACTCTCCCTGGCCGAGCACGGCGAGCTGCGCCCCGTCGTGAACCAGCGCCGGCGCGATCGCAGCCACCAGGTCCGCGCCTTTCTGCTCGACCAGGCGCGCGACCATCCCGATTAACGGGGCGTCGTCGCGAGCCGCGAGGCCCAGCTCGTCACGCAGCGCGCGCGCGTTAGCCTTTTTCGCTTCGAGTCGGGATGCGTCGTAGCGCTCTGCGAGAAAGGGATCGTGCGCGGGATTCCAGGTGTCCGTGTCAATGCCGTTCAGGATGCCGGTCAGGACGTCGTTGCGTTCACGCAGCAATCCTTCGAGGCCGAACCCGAGGTCGGGGGTCTGGATTTCGCGCGCGTAGGTCGGGCTGACCGTGGTCAGGCCGTCGGCGTAGAGCAACCCCGCTTTGAGAAACGAGATCCGATCCCAGAGCGCGAGCGCTTCCGTCGCGTGCAGCTCGCTCGGCAGTCCGAGCGCGTTCAGCTGCGCGCGCTCGAACAGGCCCTGGTAGGCAAGGTTGTGCACCGTCATCACGCTCGCGGCATGCGCGCCGCTTTCCCCCGCAAGGTAGGCCGGCGCGAGGCCGCTCTGCCAATCGTTGCAATGAATGAGGTCGGGCTGCCAGGCGCCGAAGCCCCGCGTCGCGGCAAGGCTGGCAATGCGCGCGAGCAGGCCAAAGCGCAGGTGGTTGTCCGCCCAGTCTTGGTTCTCCGGCGACTGGTAGGGTCCGCCAGGACGGTCGTAATAGGCGTCGCAGGCCAGCAGGTAGAGCGGAACCGGCGCCTCGTCGGCGAGCCGCAGCTGCGCATCGGCGAGCTCGCCTGCTGCCGGAGCGAACGCAGCTGCGGGTGCGGCCTGCGGGAACACGGCCTTGAGGGCGGGGTAGGCGGGAACCAGAACGCGCACGTCAACCCCGTCGCGGGCCAGCGCGGCGGGCAGCGCCTGCGCGACGTCGCCGAGCCCTCCCGCCTTGACCCAGGGTGCGATCTCGGGCGTCACAAATAGGACGCGAAGCGGTTCGCTCATGCCGGCGCTCGCGGGCGGAGGATCAAAGCCAGGTCATCATTCCCATTTCGAAGGGATGCGTAAGCAAGGGATTCGACGGGTAGCCGCGGATACGGTATTCGATGCGACCCGAAATCTGCGGACAGAACATGATCGAGTACAGATGTTCGCCCGTCTCCGGCAGCGTACGCTCGTAGTTGAGGGGCTTGACATCGATCGCTTCGCTCGCGCGCTGGGTGCCCGGTAAGGAAAACATCGCCTCGATCGTGACGTCCTGCGGTGCGAGGCCATTCAGGCCGGCCGCCACCGCGATATGCACCGAGCCGCCGTAGCCGAGATGCACCGTCGGCGGCTCGAAGGGCCGCAGGCTGATGCCGTCCCAGGCCGTCCGGATGCGCGTCTTCCACGCGGCGAGCTCGCGCGCGCGGCGGAAGCCGTCCTCTGCAAGGCGGCGACCCTGCTGTGCCGCCGGACGATAGAGTTGCTCAATGTATTCGCCGAGCATGCGCATCGAAGAAAAGCGTGGGCCGACCGAGGCCATCGACTCCTTGGACATCGTCACCCAGGCCGACGCATAGCCCCCGGGACCGGCGGAGTAGTAGGTCGGAATCACCTGATCCTGCAACAGCTCGTAGAGCGTGCGCGCCTCCTCTGCGTCGCGCCGCACAGGATCGAGCGTCTCGGACGCAGGCTTGATCGCCCAGCCGTTCTTGCCGTTGTAGCCCTCCGCCCACCAGCCGTCGAGCACCGACAGGTTGATCGCCCCGTTGATCGCCGCTTTCATGCCCGAGGTACCGCAGGCTTCCATTGGATAAACGGGGTTGTTGAGCCACACGTCGACGCCGTTGACCAGCCGGCGGCCGAGGCGCAGGTCGTATCCTTCGACCAGAAGCACCTTGCCCTCGAACTCCGGGCTGCGCGCAAGCTCGTCGACGCGACGGATGAGCGCCTGGCCCGGCTCGTCGGCGGGATGCGCCTTGCCGGCGAAGATGAACAGCACCGGTCGTTTCGGATCGGACACGATCTCGCGCAGCCAGTCGACGTCCTGGAACAGCAGCGTGGCGCGCTTGTACGTCGCGAAGCGCCGCGCGAAGCCGATGGTCAGAACACTCGGATCGTCCGGATTGGCGTACTTCAGGATGCGGTCGAGGTGCGCCTCCGAGCCCTGGTTACGCGTGTTCTGCTCCCGGATCCGATGGCGCACCAGATGCAGCATCTGCGCCTTGAGTCCTTGATGGATGTTCCAAAACTGGGCGTCGGGAATAGCGTCGACCTGCCGCCAGCATGCCGTATCGGTCAGCCGCTGACTCCAGCCCGCGCCCAGGTGATGTTCGAACGCTTCCTGCCAGGCATCGGCGAGGAAAGTCGGCACATGCACGCCGTTGGTCACGCAGCCCATCGCGTTCTCGTCGACTTCGATCTGCGGCCAGAGCTCGGCGCAGAGCTTCGCGGAAACTCTGGCGTGGATGCGCGACACGCCGTTCTGATGGCGCGAGCCACGCACCGCGAGGGTCGTCATGTTGAAGTCGTGCGAGCCGCCGCTCAGGCCCAGCGAGATGAGGCGATCGAGATGCCCGTCGGCTTCGGGCAGCGCCGACTTGAGATGCGTGCGCACCCGGTTCTCCGGGAAATGGTCATGGCCGGCCGGCACGACCGTGTGCGTAGTGAACACGGTGCTTGCCGCGACTGCCTCGAGCGCGGAGTCGTAGTCGAGGCCGTCGAGCATCCGGCGCCGAACGCGCTCGGCAATCACGAATGCCGGGTGCCCCTCGTTGAGGTGCCAGCAGGTCGGCTCGACTCCAAGCGCAGCGAGCGCGCGCACGCCGCCGATCCCAAGAATGATTTCCTGCTCCAGGCGGCGCTCGCGGTCTCCGATGTACAGACGGTGCGCGATGTCGCGGTCGTGCTCGCTGTTGTCGGCGACGTCGGTGTCGAGCAGGATCAGTTCAACATGACCGATCTGCACGCGCCAGAGTCTGACCTGGGTCTGGCGTCCGGGCATGCCGATGGAAATGCGCACCTCGCTGCCGTCCTCGCGCAGGACGGGCGCGATCGGTAGCAGGTCGAACTCGGTGTCGGCGTAGGTGGCGACCTGGCGTCCCTGATTGTCGATTTGCTGCTGGAAATATCCCTGGCGGTAGAGCAAACCGACACCGACGAAGGGCAGGCGCAGATCGCTTGCCGTCTTGCAGTGGTCGCCCGCCAGGATGCCGAGCCCGCCCGAGTAGATCGGCAGGCTCTCGTGCAATCCAAACTCGGCGCAGAAATAGGCGATGCGATCGCCGGGCGCCACGTGCGGCGCATGGTTCGTACCGAGCGGCGCCCCCTGGTAGGCGTCGTATGCCGCCAGCACGCGTTGCAGCGCGCTGAGGTACATCGGATCGTCGGCCGCTTCGCGCAGGCGCCTCTGGTCGATGTTGCGCAGGAGCGCCTTGGGACTGTGCCCGACGCGCTGCCAGAGGTCGCGATCGAGGCGCGCGAACAGCGTCCGAGTTGGCCGGTCCCAGCTGTACCAGAGATTGTTCGCCAGTTCTTCGAGCCTCTTCAGGCTCGCAGGCAGCTCGGGACGGACGTCGAGACGGAATGGGGTGCCGCGCATGAACGAATGAAAACCCGCGGGCCGCGTGCGGGACGCGAGCGACGCCCGGATCAGAAAGGAATTTTACCGGGTTCGTCCGAGCAGGGGTGCCAACTGTCGCGCCTGGAGCCCGGCAGGCCATCGCCTAGCGGCCGTGTACGAGGAGGACGGGCACGTTCGCAAGGCGCACGATCTGTTCGGCATCGCTGCCGAGAACCAGACGTCGCAGACCGCGACGACCGTGCGTACCCATGACAATCAGGTCGGCACGCCATTTCTTTGCCTCGCTCAGTACCTCGTCCGCGACGCGCTTGGTGAGCGGCTCGCGCAGCACGGTTTCGGCCTCGACGCCGAGTTTTTTCGCGCTGCGCCGCGCGGCGTCGAGCACCGCGCGGCCGCTGCGCGCCAGCTTGGCGAGCACGGGACGCGGGTTCATGCCGGCCTCGGCGACACCGATGATCGCCATCTTGTCGACGACGTGGACGACGCGCAGCGCCGCGTTCTGGTCCTTCGCGAGGCGCAGCGCCTCGCGCAGGCCGAGCGCCGCGGTGGGACTGCTGTCAATCGGGACGAGAATCTTGCGATACATGGCATTGATCTCCGAAGGTTGGGGCCGTTCCAGGTGCGGTCGGTGATGGCGAAATGCTATCCGTCAAACGCCTGGCGCACCAGCACCAGCGTTTCGTCGACCGGAGGCGAGTGAACCGTCGCCGCGCGCCACGGTCTTATCGAGAGTATGCGTGACGCGGTGTTCGGGCCGAACGCCCCGCCGTAAACACACGCACGGGAGAGTTCAATGTCCAAAGGCATCGCCATTGCGCTGGTGATCGTGCTCCTCGCTCTGATCGGCTGGGTGGGGTTTCAGTCAAGCGACGTCACCATCGTGGTCAACGGAGAGACGCTCAGAGGCCCGGCAAAGCTCGCCGCCGAGGGCTGGGGCCTGCTGGTGGGGATCGTCGCGCTGTTTTGCGTCGCGATCCTGCTCGCCTTCGTGTTTGCGGGCATCGGGTTGGTAGTGCTCGGCGCAGCGGTGCTCGCGGGCCTGGTGGCTGCCTGGATCGCGTTTCCCTTTCTTTTACCGATCCTCATTCCGCTGCTCATCGTCTGGCTGTTTGTCGCCCTGCTGCGCGGCCGCAGCCAGAAGGAGCGTGCACCCGGGCCGGGCGCGGGTTCGAGCGGCTGAGCGCGCGCCGCGTCCCAGGTTGATCGATCTGCTGTCCGCCGGTGATCTCATTCGCGCCACCGGGCGCACGGCTTAGCGCATCTGATGGACGCGCTGGCCGAGCATCTCGGGTGTGACCAGGGTGACGCCTCGCTCGGTGACCAGAAAGCGCTTGCGGTCCTCTTCCGGATTCAGACCAACCACCAACCCCTCCGGGATCCGGCAATGTCGATCGATGATCGTCCGCCGCAGCACCGCGCTCGGCGCGACCTCGACATCGGGCAGCACCACGGAGTCCTCGATGACAGCGTGACTTTCGACGCGCACATTGGAAAACAGCACCGAGCGCCGCACCGTGGCGCCGCTGATGATGCAGCCACCGGAAACCATTGAGGCGTAGGCGCCCCCGCGTCGATGATCTTCGTCGAACACGAACTTGGCCGGGGGGAGCTGCTCCTGGTAGGTCCAGATCGGCCAGTCCGGATCGTACAGATCGAGTTCGGGCGTGATCTTGGTGAGCTCGAGGTTCGCTTCCCAGAAGGCATCGAGCGTGCCGACGTCGCGCCAGTATGGCGTCGACCCCGGCGCGCCGATGCAGCTTTCATCGAAGTGATGCGCATGCACGTGGTAGCGCGAAATCACGTGCGGGATGATGTCCTTGCCGAAGTCATGGTTCGACTTGGGATCGTCGCCGTCGCGGATCAGCTGTTCGAAAAGGAACTCGGCATTGAATACGTACACGCCCATGCTGCCGAGGCACCAGCCCGCGCGCCCGGGCATTGAGGGCGGGTCCTTCGGTTTTTCCAGGAAGCCGGTCACGCGGTTCTCGGAGTCGATCTGCATCACGCCGAAGGCATGCGCCTCCGCCACGGGCACCTCGACGCAGGCCGCGCTCATGTCGGCGCGGCGCGCGGCATGGTCGGCGAGCATGCGCCCGTAGTCCATCTTGTAGACATGGTCACCCGAGAGCACGAGCACGTACTTGCAGCCGTCGGTGCGCAGGATGTCGAGGTTCTGGAACACCGCGTCCGCGGTGCCGCGGTACCAGTACTCCTTGACCTGCTGCTGCGCCGGCAGAATGTCGATCGACTCGCGGATCCGGCCGTCGAGAAAGCTCCAGCCACGCTGCAGATGGCGGATCAGGCTGTGCGCCTTGTATTGGGTTGCAACGCCGATGCGGCGCACGCCCGAGTTGACGCAGTTCGAGAGCGGAAAGTCGATCAGGCGGAACTTGCCACCGAACGGCACTGCCGGTTTCGCGCGCCAGTCGGTCAGGTCCTCGAGCCGACTGCCGCGGCCACCGGCCAGGATGATGGCGTAGGTGGCGCGGGTGAGGTGGCTGACAAAGCGGGGATCAGGCAGGTCTCGAAACAAGCGGTACTCCTCGATCTAAGGCGATCCTAGACTGGCATGGTTGCATCTGCTTGACGAGGGTCAAGCAGCCACCGGCGAATTGCGGCCTCGTATACTCCGCCAGATCATTAGAACATCTCTGCTGCGTCGCAACATTCGCTTTATGAAAGCCAAATCGACAAGCGAGATTGCCTGGCGCCCCGATCCGTCGATGATCGAGGCGTCCAATCTGCAGGCTTTCATGCGCTTCGCGGGCGTGGCCGATTACGACGCGCTGGTCGCGCGCGCGAACGCCGAGCACGGCTGGTTCGACGACATGCTGCTCAGGCATGTCGACTATCGCTTCTATCGACCGTACGACAAGGTGATCGACGAATCGCGCGGGGCGCCATTCGCGCGCTGGTGCGTGGGCGGCACGACCAACGTCGCGCTCAACGCGCTCGATCGCTGGCGTGGCACGCCGACCTACGACCGGACCGCGCTCGATTGGATCGGGGAAAAGGGCGAGGCGCGCAGCTTCAGCTACCGGGATCTCGATCGCGCGGTCTGCCGCTGTGCCGAGGGCCTGCGCGCGCTCGGCCTCGGGCGCGGCGACGTGATCGCGACCTATCTGCCGAATGTGCCCGAGGCGGCGATTGCGATGCTCGCGATTCCCAAGATCGGCGCGATCGCGATGCCGCTGTTCTCCGGCTTCGGCGCGGACGCGATTGCGGCGCGGGCCGCAGTCGCCGGGGCGAAAGCCATCGTGGCCACCGACGGCGCGCTGCGCCGCGGCAAGCCGACCGACACCAAATCGATCGTCGACGAGGCGGTGCGGCAATCGCCAAGCATCGCGCACGTGATTGTCGTACGGCACACCGCGACGCCGATTGCATGGCGCGCCGGACGCGATCATTGGTGGCACGAGCTGCTCGAGGGGCGTGCGGAGGAGTCGCAGACCGAAGAGATGTCGGCGGACGATCCCTACCTGCTGGTGTTCACCTCGGGTACCACCGGCAAGCCGAAGGGGGTGGTCCACACCCACGTCGGCTTCCCGATGAAATGCATCATCGATCTCGGTCTGATGCAGGACTACAAGCCCGAGGACGTCCTGCTGTGGATGTCGGACATGGGCTGGGTGGTCGGACCGATGCTGGTCTACGGTGCGCCGGTCATGGGCGGACATTACATCCTGGTCGAAGGTGCGCCCAACTTTCCCGACCCGGATCGCATGTGGCGGCTTTGTGCCGAGCGCCGCGTGAGCTATCTCGGCGTCGCGCCGACCACGGTGCGCACCTTCCTCGCGCAGGGCAGCGATCCCGCGTCCAGGTACGACCTGTCGGCGCTGCGCATCGTGATCTCGAGCGGCGAGCCGTGGACCGAGGATGCCTGGTGGTGGATCTTCGACCGCGTCGGCAAGCGCCGGGTGCCGATCCTCAACTTTTCGGGCGGCACCGAGATGATCGGCATCGTCATGACGAGCGTGGTGCGCCCGATCAAGCCCTGCGGCTTCAACGCCGAGGTGCCGGGGATCGGCGCGGACGTCGTCGACGAGAGCGGCCGGCCGGTGCCGCCGGGCACCGTCGGTGAGCTCGTCATGCGCGGCACCACCATCGGCCTGACGCGCGGGCTGTGGAACGACGAGCAGCGCTACCTGGAGACCTACTGGAGCACCTGGCCAGGGGTCTGGCATCACGGCGACTTTGCGAGCCGCGACGCGGAAGGACACTGGCGCATCTACGGGCGCTCGGACGACACGATGAAGATCGCCGGCAAGCGCACCGGACCCGCGGAGATCGAGTCGCTGCTCATGGCGACCGGCCATTTTGCGGAAGCCGCCGCGATTGGCGTGCCCGACCCGGTCAAGGGCAGCGCACTGGTCTGCGTCGCCGCGCCGAAGCCCGGGGTCGCGGGCGACGACCGGCTGGCGGAGGCGGTGATCGAAACCGTGGTGCACGGTCTCGGCGTGCCGTTCCGTCCCAAGGCGGTAACCTTCGTGCCCGAGCTGCCCAAGACACGCAACCTGAAGATCATGCGCCGCGTGATCCGTGCGGCCTGGCTCGGCGAGGATCCGGGCGACCTATCTGCGCTCGTCAACCCCGACGCGGTCGACGCGATCCGCGCCGCGCGACAAAAAGATTAATTTGGGGTCAGACCCCGGTGGATAACTTGGGGTCTGACCCCAGGATCGAGGCCGCGGCATCAGCGAGCACGCGGCAGCCGAGCACGATATCCTCGCGCCGACTGTCTTCGGCGAAATCGTGGCTGATGCCGCCGACCGAGGGGATGAAGAGCATCGCCGCCGGCAGGCGCGCGGATACGACCCCGGCGTCGTGGAACGCACCGCTCGGCATCTCGACCCAGCGCTCCGGTGCATGCCGTTGCGCGGCGATGGCCAGATGCTTGCGCAGCACTTCGTTCATGCGCGTCGCTGCGATCGGCGCGCGCGACCGCTCGAGCGTCACCGCGACCGTACCGCGCGCATTCGCTTCGACGACGAGCCGCGCAGCGAGCGCCTCGAGACGATCGAGCACGGCCTCGTCGGCATCGCGGAATTGGAGGTCGAGCTCGACGTAGCCGGGCACGATCGACGGCGCGTTCGGCACGACCCGGACGCGGCCCATGGTCCATACGCTGCGCGCCGCCGCCACGCGCGGAAACTCGCGGTTCACGGCCGCGGCGAAATCGAACAGCGCCGCGGCGGCATCGCGCCGGCGCGCCATCATGGTGGTACCGGCGTGGTTCTGCTGGCCGCGAAATACGATCCGCAGGTTGCGCAGTCCGACGATGGTCGTCACCACGCCGATCTGCTTTGCCTCGTCCTCCAGATGCGGGCCCTGCTCGATATGCGCTTCGAGAAATCCGGCCTGGCGCGAAGGATCGGCGCGCAGGCGCGGCCTGCCCGCGAGCCCGGCGCGCTCGAGCGCTTCGGCGAGCGTCGTTCCTTCCGAGTCGACCGCGCCGGCTTCCTGCTCGGGCGAGAGGGTTCCGACGAACGACCGGCTGCCGAGGCAGCCGAGGAAGCGCGACTCCTCGTCCTGGAAGGAGATCGCATCGACGGCGAGCCGCGCAGTGGCCGGATCTTCGCCGAGCGCGCGCACGACTTCGAGCGCATAGACGACGCCGAGCGCGCCGTCGAGCCAGCCACCGGTGGGCTGGGTGTCCGAATGCGAGCCGACGAGCAAGGCCTTGCCGGCCTTGCGCGAGCGGCCGTAGACGTTGCCGACACCGTCGATCGTCGCTTCGAGTCCGGCGTCGGCGAACTTCTCGGCGAGCCAGCGCCTTGCCTCCATGTCCTTTGCGCTGAACGCGGGACGCACGACGCCGCGGCCCTGTGCCCCGATCGTGCGCAGGGTGTCGAGATCGCTCAGCAGTCTTTCAGCGTCGATGCCCGGCAAGCGCGGCGTCGGGGCCAGACCCCAGTGGAGAAGTCACGAGGGCAGAGGATACGCGAGCCGCGACGCGACTTATCCACAGGGGTCTGACCCC
>JAJDNJ010000005.1 GCA_022340705.1 Betaproteobacteria bacterium | reverse complement strand
GCCGCCACGCTCGGGCGCGACTTGTTGAGCGAGGCGAGCAGCAGCTTGAGGCCGTCGCCCGGCGCGCCGAGCAGGTTGGCGCGCGGCACGCGGCAGGCGTCGAAGGCGAGCGTCGCGGTGCTCGAGGCGCGGTGCCCCATCTTGTCCTCGGTGCGCACCACCGACAGACCCGGCGTGCCCTTTTCCAGAACCAGCACCGAGATCGACCCCTTGTCGTCGTCGATCGCACTCCACTTGCCGAAAAGGAGAATCAGGTCGGCCACATCGCCGTTGGTGATGAAAGTCTTGCCGCCGTCGACCACGATGTCGTCGCCCTTCGGCGTGAAGCGCGTCTTCATCCCCGTCGCGTCCGACCCGGCGCTCGGCTCGGTGATCGCGAGCGCCGCGAGCCCGCCCTTCGCGATCCTCGGCAGGAGGCGCTTTTTCTGCGCCTCGTCGCCGAAGTCGATCAGCGGCTTGATGGCGTGGAAGTTGGTCGCCCAGATGATTCCCGTGGAGGCGCAGGCCTGGGCGATCTCGCGCACGCAGGCGAGGTAGCAGGCGTACGAAAGCTGCGCGCCGCCGTAGGCTTCGGGCACGAACATCGCGTTCAGGCCGAGCGCGTTGATCGCGTTGACGTTGTCCCAGGGGAATTCGGCGCTGCGGTCGTAGCCCTCGGCGCGCGGGGCGATCTCTTCGCGCGCGAGCGTGCGCACCGACTCGAGCAGCATGCGCTCGTCCTCGGGCAGTGCGGGGCTCGCGTCGAGCCGCTCGAACAGATTCGTCGTTCTCATCAGTGCGCCATCCCCTGCGCGCCGTCGATGTAAATGGTCTCGCCGGTGAGGAACGGCAGGTCCTCGCTGAACAGCAGCGCCACCAGCCGTGCGACTTCAATCGCGCCGCCCGGTCCGCCGACCGGCACGCGCTGGCGGAGAAACTCGGCGAGCGGCCCTTTCATCGCCTCGGCGTTGAGCTCGGTTGCGATATAGCCCGGCGCGACGTCGAGCACGCGGATCTTCTGCGCCGCCCACTCGACCGCCAGGCAGCGCGTGATCGCGCCGACCGCGGCTTTCGACGCGCAGTAGGCGAGATTGCGCTTTACGCCCAACTTGTCGAAGAACGAGCCGATATTGACGATCGTGCCGCCGGTTTTTTCCAGGTGCGGATAGATCTCGCGCGCGCAGACGAACACCGAGCGCGCGTTGACGTTCATCACCCGCTCGTACTCGGCGGTCGGCAGCGCGGCCGATTTTCCGTGCAGGTGCAAGCCCGCATTGTTGACCAGTCCGTCGATGCGCCCGGCCCTGGCGGCGAGATCGGCGAAGGCGCGCTTCACCGAAGCCTCGTCCTCCACGTCGCAGGTCACCGGAACGAGGTGTTCGGCGAGTCTGGCATCGACGCCTTCGCGCTCGATGCCACGGCCATTGCGCGTCAGGCAGCCGACGCGGTGTCCGCGGCGCGCGAGCTCGAGCGCGATCGCCGCGCCGATGCCGCGGCTCGCGCCGGTGACCGCGATGACCTGCTCACGCGCCACGTCAGCGGTCCTTGAACTTCGGTTTGCGCTTCTCGAGAAAGGCGCTCGTGCCTTCGGCGGCGTCCTCGGTGTTGAACGCGAGCGTCGACAGATCGGCTTCGATCTTGAGCCCCTCGTGCAGCGGCGTATCGAGCGCGCGGCGCACCGCCTCGCGCGCAAGCGACAGCACCGGCAGGCTGTAGCCGGAGAACTCGCGCGCGAATTCCATGCCCTGCGCGAGGACCGCTTTCGCGTCGCCCTCGACGATGCGGCTCGCCAGTCCCCAGGCCACCGCGAGCTGGGCGTCGACGCTCTTGCCGGTGAGCACCATCTCGAGCGCGCGCGCCTCGCCGACGATGCGCGGCAGGCGCTGCGTGCCGCCGTAGCCCGGAAGCAGGCCGAGCTTGATCTCGGGCGTGCCGAGCTTCGCGTTCGGCGTCACCAGGCGGAAGGTGCAGGCGAGCGCGAGCTCGAGCCCGCCGCCGAAGGCGTAGCCGTTGACGATCGCGAGCGAGGGAATCGGCAGCCGGTCGAGCATCGCGAAGGTCGCCTGGCCGAGCTCGGCGCCGCGCTTTTGCTCCATCAGCGTGCGCCCGCCGAGCTCGGCGATGTCGGCGCCGGCGCAGAACGCCTTTTCTCCCGCGCCGGTGATGATCAGCGCGCGCGCGTCGCTCGCCGCGACCTCGTCGAAGGCGCGCGCGAGGTCCCTTACCAGCGCGAACGACAGCGCGTTGAGTGCTTTGGGGCGGTTGAGGCGGATGAGGGCGAATTCCTCGACCCGGGTCAGCTGAACGGCCATCTCATGTCTCCTTTGCGGGCTCGCGCCAGCGCACCGGCTGCGGCGCGATGCGCCCGTTCTTGGCCCATTCCTGCAGCTCGCGCTTGAGGATCTTGCCGCTCGCGGTGAGCGGGAAGGCCTCGAGCGCGAGGAAGTACTCGGGCATGTCGTACTTGGAAAGCCCCACCGCGTGCAGGTGGTCGAGCATCGCCTCGCCGGTCACGCGCTCGCCCTCGCGACACACGACCGCGAGGCAGGCCTTCTCGCCGAGGCGCGCATCGGGCACGCCGAAGGCCGCCGCCTTCTGCACCGCCGCGTGGCGATGCGCGAGGTCCTCGATCCGCGCCGGGTGGATGTTGTGCCCGCCGCGGATGATGAGGTCCTTCTTGCGTCCCATGATGCGCAGGCAGCCGCGCGCGTCGAGCACGCCGAGGTCGCCCGACAGGAACCAGCCGCCGGCGTTGAACGAGGCCTCGGTGCTGAGCTGGTTGTCGAAGTAGCCGAGCATGAGCAGCGCGCCGCGGGTGCCGATCTCGCCCACCGTCCCCTCGGGCACTTCGCGATCCGGGTTCTCCGCATCGAAAATGCGCGTCTCGTAGCCGTGGCAGGCGCGCCCGCAGGTCTCGACGATGGTCTGCGCGTCGTCCGTGGGCAGCGTGTACTGGTGCGAGCCGTTCTCGGTCATGCCGTAGATGTTCTGCGGCGTGATCCCCATGCCGAGGAAGGCCTGCGCGACCTCGCGCGGGATCGGCGCGCCCGCCATGTAGAACAGTTTCACCGCACCGAGCTTCGTGAGATTGCGCCGCTTCGCCTCGGCGAGGATGTCGATCGCGTGCGTCGGCACCCCCATGATGTAGGTCGCCCCGGTCTCGAGCGCCCAGTCCAGGGGCGCAAGTCCCGCGGGCGGGTCGTTCACCACCAGCTCGAAGCCCGCGGCGAGCATCTGCTCGACCGCGACCGTGCCGATGTGATGGCTCATCGGCGAGAGGCTGAGCAGCACCGTCGAATGGTCGTGGTGCCAGTCCTCGACCATCGCACGCCCGTTGGCGAGCAGCGTGTTGTCCGAATGCATCACCCCCTTGGGCACGCCCGTGGTGCCCGAGGTGAAGGCGAGGTAGATGATCTTGTCCGGGTCGTCGAGCGCCGCCGTCGACGGCGAGAGCGCGGCGTCGCGCGCAGGGAAGGGCCGGGTGCGCGCGTCGCTGCCCCGCGTGCTGGAGACTGCGTAGACGGTCTTTACGTGCCCGAGCGCCTGCGCCGCGCCGACGAGATCGGCCTTCGCCGCGTCGGCGCCATAGCCCGGCTGCATCACGAGCGCCGCCGCGCGCGTGCGCTCGAGGAGCTGCACGATCTCGGCCACGGTGTAGTTCTGGTGCAGCGAGGGGTTGCACACGTAGCCGTTCCGCGCGCAGGCAATCAGCGCGACCACGCTCTCCGCGCGCGAAGGCAGCCACAGCGCGACGCGCTCGCCGCGCTTCACGCCTGCGCGGTGCAGGCTCTCGGCGACCGCGTCGACCCATTCGAGCAGCGCGCGCCAGGAGAGCCGAACGCGTGCGTCGCGCAGGGCGGGGGCGTCGGGGCGCTCGGCGGCGTGGCGCGCGAGGAGCGAGTAAAACGTGTCCGCGCGCCAGGCGCCGGCGGCGTAGTAGCGCTCGGCTTCGCGCAGGGAGAGGCGGGTCAGAATCGTGTTCACGAATTCGGAGCGCGGTATTTGAACAAAGGCCGATTCGTCTTGCGACCTTGTTCATTCTCGCCCGGTGGTGCATGCGTCGCTGCGATCGTGAGAATAAACAAGGTCGCGAGATGTGTTTTCCCCATGGGTGCCTTCGAGCTTTGTTTGATGCGATCGCGCAAGAGGGCAGTCACTTCCCGAATTTTTTCGCGTCGGGCTTGCGCTTGGCGCGGAACGCCTCGCCGAGCTCGTGCGACTCGTCGCTCTCCAGATAGCCGCGCAGGAGCAGGTCGTGCGCCATGCGCGCGAGGCCGCCGACCCCGCCGTGGCGCGCGTTGAAGGCGCCCTTGATCGACGCGAGCGCGAACGCGCCGCGCTCGGCGAGCTCGAGCGCCATCTTGCGCGTTTCCGCGCGCAGCTCGGCGTCGGGCACGACGCGGTTGACGAGGCCGATGGCGAGCGCTTCCTTGGCCGAAAGGCGCGGGTTGAGCATCCACATTTCCTTGGCCTTCTTCTTGCCCACCAGGTCCTCGAGGTACCAGGTGCCGAAGCCGGCATCGAAGCTGCCCATCATCGG
>JAJDNJ010000293.1 GCA_022340705.1 Betaproteobacteria bacterium | reverse complement strand
TCCTCGGCCGCGACGAGCGGGCCGATGTCCTTGTGCAGCACCACGCGCTTTTCTTCGGTGTAGCGCGACGCGCCCTTGCCGTAGCCCACCGCGAGGTCCTGGAGCTGGCACTCGCCCCCTTGGTCGCAGATCGGGCAGTCGAGCGGGTGATTGATGAGCAGGAACTCCATCACGCCGTTCTGTGCGGTCTTCGCGACCGGCGACTGGGTCAGGACCTTCATACCCTCGGTGACCGGCGTCGCGCAGGCCGGCAGCGGCTTAGGCGCCTTTTCCACCTCCACCAGGCACATGCGGCAATTGGCCGCGATCGTGAGCTTGCGGTGGTAGCAGAAATGCGGAATGTAGATCCCGAGGCGGTTCGCCGCCTCCATCACCGTGGTCCCGGGCTCGACCTGGAGCGTCCTGCCGTCGATCTCGACGTTCACCATGTCCTGTCCTATGCCGCCTTCGCCACGGTGCCGCCCGGTGCGGCGTCCGCGCCGGAACGCCCGTACTTGGGCTCGATCTCGGCGCCCTGCACCTGGCAGTGCCGGTGCGCGATGTGATGCTCGAACTCGGCGCGGAAGTGCTGGAGAAAGCTCTTTACCGGCAGCGCGGCGGCGTCGCCGAGCGCACAGATCGTGCGTCCCGCGATGTTGTCGGCAACGTTGTCGAGCAGCGCCAGGTCCTCGGCACGCCCCTTGCCGTTCTCGATCCGGTTGACGACGCGGTAGAGCCATCCGGTGCCCTCACGGCAGGGCGTGCACTGCCCGCAGGACTCCTCGAAATAGAAGTACGACAGCCGCTCGAGCGCACGCACCATGCAGGTGGTCTCGTCCATGACGATGACCGCGCCGGAGCCGAGCATCGACCCGGCCTTCGCGATCGAGTCGTAGTCCATGTCAGTGGCCATCATGATCTCGGCCGGCAGAACGGGCATCGACGAGCCGCCCGGGATCACCGCCTTGAGCTTCCTTCCGCCGCGCACCCCGCCGGCCATCTCGAGCAGCTTGGCGAACGGCGTGCCGAGGCGCACTTCGTAGTTGCCGGGGCGGTTGACGTGTCCGGTGACCGAAAAGAGCTTCGTGCCGCCGTTGTTCGGCCGACCGAGCTCGAGGTAGGCCTCGCCACCGTTGCGGATGATCCAGGGCACCGCGGCGAAGGTTTCCGTGTTGTTGATCGTGGTCGGCTTGCCGTACAGGCCGAAGCTCGCCGGAAATGGCGGCTTGAAGCGCGGCTGCCCCTTCTTGCCCTCGAGCGATTCGAGCAGCGCGGTCTCCTCGCCGCAGATGTAGGCGCCGTAGCCGGGATGGGCGTGAAGCTCGAAGCTGAAGTCCGAGCCCAGAATGTTCTTGCCCAGATAGCCGGCCTTGCGCGCCTCCTCGAGCGCCTCTTCGAACTGCTCGTAGAGCGCCCAGATCTCGCCGTGGATGTAGTTGTATCCGACCGCCGATCCGGTCGCGTAGCCGGCGATGATCATGCCTTCGATCACCGCGTGCGGGTTGTAGCGCAGCAAGTCTCGATCCTTGCAGGTCCCGGGCTCGCCCTCGTCCGAGTTGCACACCATGTACTTTGTGCCGGCGTACTGCTTCGGCATGAACGACCACTTCAGTCCGGTCGGGAAACCGGCGCCGCCGCGACCGCGCAGCGCGGATTTCTTGACCTCCGCGACGACGTCGTCGGGCGAAACCTTGTCCGCCAGCAGGCGCTTGAGCGCGGCGTAGCCGTCGCGCCGCTCGTAGTCGGCGAGGCGCCAGTTGGCGCCGTCGAGGCCGGCCATCAGGATCGCATCGGGACCGTAGTCGAGCATCTCAGGCGCTCTCCCTCAGCTCGTCGATCAGCGCGTCGAGCCGTTCCTTGGACATGGCGTCGCACATCCGCTTGTTGTTCACCAGCACCACCGGCGCCATTGCGCAGGCGCCCATGCATTCGCCCTCCTTGAGGGTAAAGCGGCCGTCGGGCGTCGTCTCGTTGAAGCCGATGCCGAGCCTATCCTTGAGGTGGTCCGCCGCATCGAGCGAGCCCTGCAGACCGCAGGGCAGGCAGGTGCAGATCGTGAGCTTGTAGCGGCCGGTCGGCGCGCGGTTGTACATATTGTAGAAGGTCGCCACTTCGTAGACGGCCACCGGCGCCATGCCGAGCAGCTGCGCGACGCTGTCGAGCGTCTCGGTGGCCAGCCAGCCCTTCTCGTCCTGCGCAATGATCAGCGCCGCCATCACCGCCGACTGCTTCTGGTCGGGCGGATACTTAGCGATCTCGCGCTCAATCTTCTTGAGGGATTCTTCCGACAGCATTCCGGTCACCGGTCGATTTCCCCGAACACGATGTCCAGGGTGCTGATGATCGCCACCGCGTCGGCCAGCATGTGGCCGCGCGCCATCTTGTCGATCGCCGAGAGATGCGTGAAGGCCGGCGAGCGCAGCCGCATGCGGTAAGGCTTGTTCGCGCCATCCGAAATGAAATAGACGCCGAACTCGCCCTTCGGGCCCTCGACGCCCGAATAGGACTCGCCTTCGGGCACGTGCATGCCTTCGGTAAAGAGCTTGAAGTGATGGATCAGCTCTTCCATGTTGGCTTTCATGTCGACGCGATGCGGCGGCGCCACCTTGTGGTCGTCGCTGATCACCGGGCCGGGGTTCTTGCGCAGCCAGTCGACGCACTGCTTGATGATCCGGTTCGATTGCCGCATCTCGTCGACGCGCACGAGGTAGCGATCGTAGGTGTCGCCGTTGGTGCCGACGACCACGTCGAAGTCCATCCGGTCGTACACCTCGTAGGGCTGCTTCTTGCGCAGGTCCCAGGCCACGCCGGAGCCGCGCAGCATCGGGCCGGTGAAGCCCCAGGCGATCGCGTCCTCCGGAGACACCACGCCGATGCCCACCGTGCGCTGCTTCCAGATGCGGTTGTCGGTCAGCAGCGTCTCGTAGTCGTCGACGCACTTCGGGAAGCGCTCGGTGAAGTCCTCGATGAAATCGAGCAGCGAGCCCTGCCGATTGCGGTTCATGTCCTCGAGCGTGCGCGCGTTGCGCGTGTGCTGCGCCTGGTACTTCGGCATCGCCTCCGGCAGATCCCGGTACACGCCGCCCGGACGGAAGTAGGCCGCGTGCATGCGCGCGCCCGAGACCGCCTCATAGCAATCGAGCAGGTCCTCGCGCTCGCGGAAACCGTACAGGAACACGGTCATCGCCCCCAGGTCGAGCCCGAGCGTCGCGACCCCGAAAAGATGGTTCAGGATCCGCGTGATCTCGTCGAACATGACGCGGATGTACTGCGCGCGGATCGGCACCTCGATCTGCAGGAGCTTCTCCACCGCCATGCAGAAGGCATGCTCGCTGCACATCATCGAGATGTAGTCGAGACGGTCCATGTAGGGCAGCGACTGGATGTAGGTGCGCTGCTCGGCGAGCTTCTCGGTCGCGCGGTGCAGCAGCCCGATGTGCGGATCGGCGCGCTGCACCACCTCGCCGTCCATCTCCAGCACCAGGCGCAGCACACCGTGCGCCGCGGGGTGCTGCGGGCCAAAATTTACGGTGTAATTTCGGATTTCAGCCATCGCCCTACTCGCGCTCCCCGTAGGCCGCGTCGCGCACGACGCGCGGCGTGACCTCGCGCGGCTCGATGGTCACCGGCTCGTAGATGATGCGGCGCTGCTCGGGGTCGTAGCGCATCTCGACGTAGCCCGACATCGGGAAGTCCTTGCGGAAGGGGTGGCCGACGAAACCGTAGTCGGTGAGGATGCGGCGCAGGTCGGGATGGCCCTCGAACACGATACCGAACAGATCGAAGGCTTCGCGCTCGAACCAGTTGACGCTCGGCCAGACCTCGATCACCGAGTCGAGCCGCGGCAGCGCATCTTCCGGGCAGAACGCGCGCAGACGCAGGCGCCAGTTGTGCTCGAGCGAGAGCAGCTGCAGCGCGACCGCATAGCGCTCGCGCGGCCAGGGCCGATCGCCGTAGGTCGAATAGTCGATGCCACAGAGGTCGATCAGCTGCGCGAAGCGCAGCGCGGGATGATCGCGCAGCATCTGCGCCGTCGAAAGGTAGTCGGCCGCCCTCACCTCGAGGGTCAGCTCTCCCAGCCGTTCGGTCAGCGCCGCGACCCGCTCGCCCAGCACGTCCAGCAGTCGATCGTTCAGGCGCTGCAGCTTCGGGGTCATGGATTTGCGTTGTTCGCTCTTGTTCTCGGTCTGCGGCGGGTCATCGCGCGATGGTGCTGGTTCGCTTGATCTTGTTCTGCAGCTGGATGATGCCGTAGAGCAGCGCCTCGGGCGTCGGCGGACAGCCGGGGACATAGATGTCGACCGGTACGACGCGGTCGGCGCCGCGCACCACCGAATACGAATAGTGGTAGTAGCCGCCCCCATTGGCACAGGAACCCATCGAAATGACCCAGCGTGGCTCGGGCATCTGGTCGTAGACCTTGCGCAGCGCCGGCGCCATCTTGTTGCACAGGGTGCCGGCAATGATCATCACGTCGGCCTGGCGCGGGCTCGGGCGGAACACCACGCCGAAGCGGTCGAGGTCGTAGCGCGCCGCGCCGGTATGCATCATTTCAATGGCGCAGCAGGCCAGGCCAAAGGTCATCGGCCAGAGCGAGCCGGTGCGCGTCCAGTTGACCAGCTTGTCCACGCTGGTGGTGATGAAGCCTTGCTCGAGAACGCCTTCGATGCCCATGCGTCCGCTCCTATTCCCACTCCAGCGCGCCGCTCATCCACTCGTAGGCGAAGCCGACGACGAGAATGGCGAGAAAGACCATCATCGACACGAAACCGAACAGCCCGATGTCCTTGAGCGCCACCGCCCAGGGGAAAAGGAATGCGATCTCCAGGTCGAACAGGATGAACAGGATCGCGACCAGGTAATAGCGCACGTCGAACTTCATGCGCGCATCCTCGAAGGCCTCGAAGCCGCACTCGTACGGCGAAAGCTTTTCCGGATCGGGATTGCGCGGCCCGAGCAGCCAGCCGAGCGCCCTCGGCACGACCCCGACGGCGAGTCCGACCAGGATGAACAGCAGGATGGGAAAGTATTCGGTCAGCATCTTTCGCAGCGGTCGGCGCTTGGGCCGAGCCCGCTCGGGTCCGGCCCTCAATTCTGGTGCCCACGAGCAGACTCGAACTGCTACGGCTGTTTAGGCCACTAGCCCCTCAAGCTAGCGTGTCTACCAATTTCACCACGTGGGCGCGATTCGTTCAGCCGCGATTATCCCCTATTCCAGACGTTTCGTTGGACACGCGGCGCTCGGGTTCACGCATCACCCTTGCGACCCCGCGCACGCCCCTCTAGTTCGGCACGTCCTTGGACTTGGACGCCGCCCCTGCCGGTGGCGCGGGCTCTTTCGGGACCGGCACGTCGGCCGGCGCTTTCTGCTCTGCGGGCTGCTCCTTGACTGTCTCCATTACGCTGCCCCCGGCTTTCGGCTTGTTGGTCGCCAGATAGGCCAGCCCGAGACTCGAGATGAAGAACGCAGTCGCCAGAACCGCCGTGCTGCGCGAGAGGAAGTTCGCCGAGCCGGTCGCGCCAAACAGGCTGCCCGAGGCCCCGCCACCGAAGCCTGAGCCCATGTCGGCGCCCTTGCCATGCTGGAGCAGAACCAGGCCGATGATGCTGAGCGCGATCACGACATGCGCCGCGAGTAAGACCTTCAACCAGAAATCCATACCGCCCTCATCCGTAGAAACTGGACCGCGCCTACGCGGCCGCGACAATGGCGAGAAACTCCTCCGCCACCAGGGACGCGCCCCCGATCAGGCCGCCGTCCACGTCCGGCATAGCAAAAAGCGCAGCGGCATTCGCCGCCTTCACACTCCCGCCGTACAGGATCGGCAGTGCCTGCGCTACCGACGCATCACGCTGCGCGAGTCGCCCGCGCAGGAATGCATGCACTTCCTGCGCCTGCTCCGCGCTCGCCGTCCTGCCAGTGCCGATCGCCCACACCGGCTCGTAGGCAAGCACCGCATTGCGCATCGCTTCGGCGCCAGCCGTCGCGACGATCGCTTCGAGCTGCGCCGCGACCACCGCCTCGGTGCGACCCGCCTCGCGCGCCTCGAGCGTCTCGCCGATACATAGAATCGGCGTCAGTCCGTTCGCCCGCGCGGCGGCGAACTTCGCCGCGACCCGGGCGTCGCTCTCGCCGAACAACTGCCTGCGCTCCGAGTGGCCGACGATCACGTAGCGGCAACCGAACTCGGCGAGCATCGCACCCGAAACCTCTCCGGTGTACGCACCGGCCGCATGCTCGCTCAGATTCTGCGCGCCCCAGGCGATCGAAGAGCCCGCGAGGCGCGCCGCCACCTGCTCGAGGTACGGAAAGGGCACGCAAACCGCGCAACGTGCAGCCTGCGCGCCGCCCTTGCCCAGTCCCGCGACGAGCGCGTCGAGCAGGCCCGCATTCGCCTGCCGGCTGCCGTGCATCTTCCAGTTGCCGGCTACCAGCCGCGCGCGCATGCCCGTCCTATCGAAAACGTTGCAGTGTACCTTGCAGCCAACGGCCGGTCAACGGAAAAGGCCATAAGAGATCAATTAGTTGCGGCTTTTTCTGGCAGCGCAGCAAAGCGCCGCGCACTCAGCTCGAGACGCTCGCGCGGCGGCGGTAGACACGCGCCGAGGCATCGCGCGCCAGGCGCGGTGCAACCTCCGCGAGGGTGGCATCGAGTCGGCGCACGAGGCGCTCGGTGAGCGGCGCGAGCAGCCTCGGCAGGCGCACCGCCCGCGCGAGCGCGCCCGCCTCCTCGCCGTACAGGCGCAGCAGCCCGAGAATCAGCTGCTCGTAGGCCTCGGCCGAGTACTGCGCCTGGATCACCGCGCGCAGCGGCGTATGCGGCGGCCAATGCGCGAGCAGGCGGTAGGCGGCCTCGAGCAGCCGCTCGATGCGCCGCAGGCGCACCGGGGCGACGCGTGCGTACGAGATCTCGAGGCGCAGCGGGAAGTCGTCCAGCCGGCGCAGGAATTCACGATCGATTGTCTTGGTCGCCTCGAGCACGCGCCCGGCGGCCTGTGCATCGGGCGCCGCGCCACGCGCGACCGCCTCGGCCGCGGCACGGAATGCAAGCGCGT
The DNA here is from genome assembly GCA_022340705.1 of Betaproteobacteria bacterium. Lineage (GTDB taxonomy): Bacteria > Pseudomonadota > Gammaproteobacteria > Burkholderiales > SG8-39 > SG8-39. Next base: position 35,479 of record JAJDNJ010000293.1, on the reverse strand, counting down.
CCTTGCGAACTTCCTTGCTGACGTTGAGCGCGAGGAGTGGCTCGACATGCGGCAGCACCAGGCGCAAGGCCGAGGTCGCGCGCAGCGTCTCGAGACTGCACCGGCTGAACGCCTGCAGCAGCCTGCCGTTCAGCGCCGCGAGATGTGCAGCTCGGTCCATCCTGCGACGGCGAACCCACGGCCCGGCGCGTGGCCGGACGCGTAGTTCACGCGGCGGCGGGCTTGACCGCGCGATGCATGCCGAGCATGCCGGCGAAAATCGTCTTGTAGGAGACGTCGCCGAAGCCGATCTCCTCGAGCACAAGCGAAAATTCGTCGGCCGAGTAAAACATCTCGAGCGCGTTGATGAAGTACTTTTTGCAGTTCAGCGCCACCGGGCCGCTGCGAAAAACGAATGCCGTGAACGACAGGCAGAAGCGCAGGTACGCGTAGTACATCTTCTCGACCGCCGGGTTCGCCGGCCGCAGCATGTCGCAGTGGTGAAAGCGTCCGCCCGGCTTGAGCACGCGCAGAATCTCGCCCGCCACGCGCTTGATGCGCAGGTGGCGCGAGGCGAACTGTAACGTCACCACGTCGAAATGATTGTCGGGAAAGGGCAACTCGTGGACGTCGCCGATCGTGCTGTGGATGTGGAAGCCGCGCGCCTCTGCGCGCTGCTGCCCGACCGCCTGCATCTCCGCACTGCGGTCCATTGCATACACGTCGAGACTCGGCTCGCGTGCGAGCAGCGCGATGCCGACCGCGTTGGTTCCCGCGCAGACGTCGAGCACACGCTCGTTCGGGTGAATTGCGATCGTCGACATGAACTGGCTCAGGAACCAGTTCCACAAGCCAAGGCTCGCGACGTTGTTCGCTCGATCGTAGTACGGCGCGACGTCGGCGAATACGACGTCGAGTTGCTGCGTCCATACGTCGCTGAAGCGTTCCTCGCGCGCGATTTCGCGCGTTGCAATCGGCGGCGGATTCATGCGCGCACACCCTCCTGTCGTCCGAGGCGGGTCCATTCCGCCCGGATCCTTCGTTCGGCAGCCGCGAAAATTATCGGCGCCCTCGGTCCCTGTCAATCAAACCGGATTCAGGCGCAGCAAATATGCGGCCGCGGCGACCGTCCCGGCGATCGCGACCGCGTAGACCAGCGTCGCCACCAGAGTGTCGGCGCGCAGGCCGAGGTCGTAGCAGGTGATGCGCAGGCGGTGGGCCGCGCTCCACAGCGACAGGAAGATCACGACGACCAGACCCAGCTTGACAATGCCATGCGCGGCGAAGGCGCGCAGCGCGTCGTAGGCGAGCAGATCGGGCGCATGCCCGAGACCCGCGAGCAAGGTCAGCAGGATGAGCACCGGAGTGAGAAACGCGGTCAGCGTGCCGCCCGCGGCGAACGGTCCCCAGACGATCGGTTTGTTCGAGGTAGCCATGATCAGAACGCCCCCGCCAGCCAGAGCACCACGAGCGAAACGAGCGCCCAGCCGGCGTAATGCGCTCCAGAGATGACCCGGTCGGCAACGAATGTGTCGCCGATCTGCACCGGCATCGCCTTCGGCGTGAGCCGGAACCAGGTGATGCTGTGATACGCGGAGAAGGCAAGCGCGAACAGATGAAACACGATCGCCCCGGGCGAGCCGAGCGCCGCGAGAAAGCCGGCCCAGGCATCGGGCCCTTCCGCGAGGCGCTTCAGGCCGACCACGAGCATCAGCGTGTACGCGCCGATGAACAGGCAGGAAAATTCGCGCGCCATGTAGCGCATGTAGCGCGGGTGGCGCAGGAACCAGAGCATGCGCGGTACTTCGCGCACGTAGGGCTTGCGGGTCACTTGTTCAGCCATGGCATCGTGTGTGCGAGGTACCAGTCGACGGTGCTCTTGATCTTGACCTGCTGCAGCGCGGCGGCCGGATCGACGTGCTCGGGACAGACCTCGGAGCAGGCGCCGGTGAACGAGCACTCCCACACGCCCTCGGTCGCGGCGATCTCCTCCTGGCGCTGGGCGCGTCCGCCGTCGCGCGAATCCTGGTTCCAGCGATGGGCGAGCGAGATCGCCGCCGGACCGAGGAATTTGGGAATGATGCCGTACTCCGGACAGGCCGCGTAGCACAGCATGCAGTTGATGCACAGCGTGAACTGCTTGTAGCGCTTGAGCTGCGCCGGAGTCTGGCGATACTCGCCCGCGGCGACCGGCTTTTCCTCTTTCGGAATCAGGTAGGGCTTGACCCGCGTGAGCTTGGCGATGAAATCGTCGATCACGGTCACCAGATCGCGCTCCACCGGGAAATGCGCGAGCGGCTCGACGCGGATCACGCCCGGGTAGTCGCGCAGGAAGGTCTTGCAGGCGAGCTTGGGCTCGCCGTCGATCATCATCCCGCAGCTTCCGCAGACCGCCATGTGGCAGGACCAGCGGTAGCTCAGCGTCGGGTCCACCGTCTCCTTGATGTGGTTGAGCGCGTCGAGCACCACCCATTCCTCGCGGCAGGTCACCGAGTAACGCTGGAAATGCGGCTCGCCGTCGGTCTCCGGGTTGTAGCGCAGCACCTCCAGCTCGACCGTGCGCTCGCTCATGCGTGGCCTCCGGAGTAGTCGCGCACCCCGGGCTGCGACTTGGTGATGACGACATCGCTGTAGTCGACGCGCGGCGCAGCGGCGCCCTGGAAAGATGCGAGCGAATGTTTGAGGTAGCGCGCGTCGTCGCGCTCGGTGAAGTCGAGGCGCTGGTGCGCGCCGCGCGACTCCCTGCGCTCGAGCGCGCTCACCGCGACGGCTTCCGCGCAATCGAGCATCGAGCCGAGCTCGAGGGCCTGCAGCAGATCGGTGTTGTACACGTTGGTCTTGTCGTGCAGCTCGATGTTGGCGTAGCGCCGTCGCAGCGCAGCGAGCGTGGCGCAGGCCTCGCTCAGGCCCTCGCCGCTGCGGTAGATGCCGGCATGCTGCTCGAGTGTGTGCATCATCTCCTTGCGCAGCCCGGCGATCGATTCGCCGCCGCTCTTCTGGAACAGCGCGCGCACCCGGGCACGCGCGGCCTCCGCCTGCGCATCGATCGCCTGGCTGTTGCCGCGCCCCGGATCGGAGGCAAGGTATTCCATCGCGCTCAGCGCCGCGCGCCGGCCGAATACCAGCAGCTCGGTGAGCGAGTTCGAGCCGAGCCGGTTCGCGCCGTTGATGCTGACGCAGGCGCATTCCCCCGCCGCGTACAGCCCCGCGAGCGGGGTCGCCGCACGGATGTCCGTGTGGATACCGCCCATCATGTAGTGCACCACCGGCCGCACGGGCACCGGATCGCGCACCGGATCGACCCCCATGTAGCTGATCGACATGTCGCGCACCAGCGGCAGGCGCTCGTTGATCTTCTGCTCGCCCAGATGGCGCATGTCGAGCAGCATCGCGTCGCCCCATTGGGTGGTGACCATGTTGCCCTTCTTCTGCTCGTGCCAGAACGCCTGGCTCAGGCGATCGCGCGGACCGAGCTCCATCGTCTTCAGCACCGGCTTGCCGATCGGGGTCTCGGGCCCCATGCCGTAGTCCTGCAGAAAGCGCCGGCCATGCTTGTTGAGCAGCACGCCGCCCTCGCCGCGGCAGGCCTCGGTCAGCAGCGTGCCGGTGCTCGGCAAGCCCGTCGGGTGGTACTGCACGAACTCCATGTCCTTGAGCGGCACGCCGGCGCGATAGGCGAGCGCCATGCCGTCGCCGGTCTTGATCGCACCGTTGGTGGTGAACGGAAACATGCGGCCCGCGCCGCCGCCGGCGATGATCACCGCACGCGCGCGAAACTGGCGCATCTGTCCGCTGCGCATCTCGATCGCGGTGAGCCCGCAGCAGCGGCCCTCATCGACCAGCAGATCGGTTGCGTAATACTCGTCGTAGCGCTCGATCGAGGAAAACTGGAGCGAGGTCTGGAACAGCGTGTGCAGGAGGTGAAATCCGGTCTTGTCGGCCGCGAACCAGGTGCGCTGGATTTTCATCCCGCCGAAGGGTCGCACCGCCACCGAGCCGTCCAGCTCGCGGCTCCAGGGACAGCCCCAGTGCTCGAGCTGGAGCAGCTCCTTGGGCGCCTCCTGCACCAGGTAATCGACCGCGTCCTGGTCGCAGAGCCAGTCGCCGCCCCCCACCGTATCGTTGAAATGCTGCTCGAGGCTGTCGTCGCCCTTGATCACGCCCGCCGCACCGCCTTCGGCGGCGCAGGTGTGGCTGCGCATCGGATAGACCTTGGAAATCAGCGCGATGCGCAGCCTCGGATCGGCCTGCGCGAGGGCGATCGCGGCACGCAGGCCCGCGCCGCCGGCGCCGATGATTGCAATGTCGCTGGTTATTGTTTCCATCGTTTAGGGCGCACTTTACACCCCACGCCCGACCCGCGCGTTTCATCCAGATCAAACCGGCGGGTCAGTGGGGACGCGCGCGGACCCCGGCCACGAACTCCGGCACCGATTGACCCCGCCGCGCACCCGCCGCCTGCGCGACGCCGTTGACCGCCGAGATCCGACCCGTGGACCACATCGAGCGGCAATCGCCGATGCGCGCGCTCATGCAGTCGACCGTGGCGGCCGGGATCGCGCGCCCATCGAGCACCGGCAGGCGGGTCAGTCCCGCGCCGTCGGCGCCGACACCGGCGTCGTGGAACACCGCCGCGCGTGCCGCGACGCGCAGCGCGCTCTCCGGCCGGCCGCCGTGCAGCGCGCCGTGCGAGCCGATGACCAGGATGCGCCCGGCGTCCTCGTCGAGCAGCAGGCCGAGCGAATCGAGCCCCCACACTTCGGGGCGTCCGTCCGCAAGCCGTGTTCGACCCTCGGTATAGTCGGGTGGCGCCGAATGCGGCGCCGGCGCAGCACACAGCATCACCGCCGCGTCGCGTACCGCCATGCCGGGCACAACACCGCAGCGCCTGGCCTGTGCGTTCGCGTGGCTGATGCGCCCGCGCACCAGCATGTCGGCGCCGTCGCCGATGCGCGCGCTCGAATGCGCGGTGCTCGCCGCGGCCATGCCGATCTTCTCGAGCGTGTCGAGCGCCGCGATGCCCGCGCCGTCCTTGCCGATGCCCGCGTCGTTCAGAATCACGGCATGGGCGCCGGCCTTTGCCGCATAGGTCCCCGCGATGCGCCCGCCGTGCGAGCCGGCCACCAGCACCGCGCCGCGCACCTCGGGTCCGAGCGCGGTCACGCTCTCGGCGGTGACAATCGCGCGCATCCGTCGCGGCGCGACGCTCAGGCGCCGCGTGCCGGCGCGCCGACCAGTTCGCGCGCGGCCGCCACGATGGCCTGCGGGGTGACGCGCGCCGCGTCCTCGAGCGGCGGCGCGTAGCCGACCGGAATGCGCGGCGCGCCCAGACGCCGCACCGGCACGCCGAGTGCTTCCGCGGTGGCCGCCGCGATCTCGGCGCCGAAGCCTCCCGCCTGAACCGCTTCGTGCGCCACGAGCAAGCGGCCGGTCTTCTGCACCGACGCGAACACCGCTTCGCGGTCCCAGGGCCAGATCGTGCGCAGATCGATGACCTCGATCGAAAGACCTTCGTCCTGCGCCGTCTCGGCGGCGGCAAGCGCATCGTGCAGCGTGCGCGACCAGGTCACCAGCGTCAGGTCGCTGCCCGGGCGGCGCAGCGCGGCGACGCCGAGACGCTCGATGCGCGTCGGGTCGACCTCGTCCTCCAGGCCCCAGAGCTCCTTGTGCTCCATGTAAATCACCGGGTCGCCGCTTGCGATCGCGGCACCGAGCAGACCGTGGTTGTCCTGCGGCGTCGCCGGCGCGACCACGACCAGGCCCGGCACATGCGCATACCAGGCCTCGAGGCTCTGCGAGTGCTGCGCCGCCGACCCGCGCCACAGGCCGATCGGCATGCGCGCGACCAGCGGCACGCGCCCCTGGCCGCCGAACATGTAGCGCGCCTTCGCGGCCTGATTGACTACCTCGTCCATCGCGCAGAGCGCGAAGTCAACCACGCGCAACTCGACCACCGGGCGCAGCCCGGCGAGCGCCATGCCGACCGCGGCACCCATGATCGTCGCCTCCGAAATCGGCGTGTCGATCACGCGTTCGGCGCCGAAGGCCTGCTGCAGGCCACGGTACTGGCCGAACACGCCGCCCCGCCCGACGTCTTCGCCGAGCGTGACAACCCGCGCGTCCTGCTGCATGACCGCGTGCAGCGCGTTGCAGGCCGCTTGCACGTAGCTCAGTCGCGCCATCGCTCTGCACCCGTGTCCTGGATATCTGTGTACGCCGCGCTCTGCGCCGGCCAGGGCGCGGCATCCGCGGCGGCGACCGCGGCGGCGATCTCGGCCTGCGCTTGGGCGTCGATTGCCGCGAGCGCCGCGCGCTCGCCGCCGAGCGCCGCGATGCGGATCGCGGCGAGCTCGAGCGGGTCCTGCTCGAGCGCGCGCGCGACCTCGTCATGGCTGCGGTAGGCCGCCGCGTCGACCGAGACATGGCCCTTGATCCGGTAGGTCACCGCGTGCAGAAAGCGCGGCGCACCGTCAGCGCGGATCTGCGCGCTGAGCGCGGCCGCCGCGGCATCGACCGCGAACACGTCGTTGCCGTTCACCGCAACGCCCGGGACGCCGATCGCCTGCGCGCGCGCAAGCGCGCCCTCGCCCGCGGTCATCGCGCCGGTTTCGGTCGTCGCCGACCAGCGGTTGTCCTCGCAGACGAACAGCACCGGCAGGCGGTGGATCCCGGCCCAATTCAAGCCCTCGAGAAACGGCCCGCGGTTGATTGCACCGTCGCCGAAGAAGCAGGCGACCAGGGCGTCGCCCCCGCGCAGACGCAGCGCGTGTGCCGCGCCGACCGCGATCGGGATCCCGGCCGCGACCACACCGTTTGCGCCGAGCATGCCGATCGAGAAATCGGCGATGTGCATCGAGCCGCCCTTGCCGCCGTTATACCCGGTCGCGCGCCCAAACAGCTCGCACATCATGCGCTCGATCGAGGCGCCCTTGGCGATGGTATGGCCGTGGCCGCGATGCGTGGACGTCAGCAGGTCGTCCGTGCGCAGCTGCGCGCAAACGCCCGCGGCAACCGCCTCCTGGCCGGTCGACAGGTGCAGCGGACCGCGCACCTTGGCCTGCGCGAGACTCGCGCCGAATGCCGCGACGCCGCCCTTGGAGGCTTCTTCCGCGGCGTTCTCGAAGGCACGGATGCGCGCCATGGTGCGATAGAGCGCGAGCGCGTGCTCGAGGGACATCTCGATGGCGGACATATGCGTGGGGCTGGTACGGCCCGGCTCAGCCGAAGCGGCCCGTGATGTAGTCCTCGGTTTCTTGCCGCTTCGGCTTGATGAAGATCGCGTCGGTGACGTCGAACTCGACCAGCTCGCCGAGGAACATGTACCCGGTGAAGTCCGAGACGCGCGCCGCCTGCTGCATGTTGTGCGTTACGATCACCACCGTGTAATCGTGCTTGAGCTCGTTGATCAGCTCCTCGATGCGCGCGGTCGAGATCGGGTCGAGCGCCGAGCAGGGTTCGTCGAGCAGCAGCACCTCGGGCCGGATCGCGATGCCGCGCGCGATGCACAGACGCTGCTGCTGCCCGCCCGACAGGCTGTTGCCGTTCTGCTTGAGCTTGTCCTTGACTTCGTCCCAGAGCGCCGCGCGCGACAGCGCCCATTCGACGCGCTCGTCCATGTCGCGCTTGGGCAGGCGCTCGAACAGGCGCACGCCGAAGGCGATGTTCTCGTAGATCGACATCGGAAACGGCGTGGGCTTCTGGAACACCATGCCGATCTTGGCGCGCAGCAGCGCGACATCCTGCTTGCTGTCGAGCAGGTTTTCGCCGCCCATCAGGACCGCACCCTCGGCGCGCTGCTCGGGATACAGTGAAAACATCCGGTTGAAGGTGCGCAACAGCGTCGACTTGCCGCAGCCCGACGGCCCGATGAATGCGGTCACGCGGCGCTCGGGGATATCCAGCGAGATCGATTTCAGCGCGTGAAACGCGCCGTAGTAGAAATTAAGGTTGCGCACCTGAAGCTTCGCTACGGTGCTGCCGATGGCCTCGCCACGCGCGGGCACTTCGACGCGCATCGCCTGCCTCGGGGCCGCCGTCTTCACTTCCATCATCGGTCCTTTCAGGTCCGCTTTCTGAACAGCATGCGCGCCACGATGTTGAGAAACAACACCGCGAGGGTGATCAGCGTCGCGCCGCCCCAGGCGAGGCGGTTCCAGTCGTCGTAGGGGCTCATGGCGAACTGGAAGATCACCACCGGCAAGTTGGCCATCGGCGCGTTCAGATTGGTCGACCAGAACTGGTTGTTGAGCGCGGTGAACAGGAGCGGCGCGGTCTCCCCGCTGATGCGCGCGACCGCAAGCAGAATCCCGGTCAGGATGCCGGTGCGCGCGGCGCGGTAGGTCACCAGGGTGACGATCTTCCAGGCCGGCGCGCCGAGCGCGGCCGCCGCTTCGCGCAGGCTGTTGGGCACCAGGCGCAGCATGTCGTCAGTGGTGCGCACCACGACCGGGATCACGATCAGGCCGAGCGCGAAGGCGCCGGCCAAGCCGGAAAAGTGCCGGACCTGCGAGACGAATACCGCGTAGACGAACAGGCCGATGACGATCGACGGCGCCGACAGCAGCACGTCGTTCAGGAAGCGCGTCGCCCCGGCGAGGCGGCTGCGCTTGCCGAATTCGGCCAGATAGGTCCCCGCGAGGATGCCGATCGGCGTCCCGAGCACCGTGCCGACGCCGACGATCACCAGGCTGCCGACGATCGCGTTTGCGAGGCCGCCGTCGCTGCCGGGCGGCGGCGTCATCTGCGTGTAAAGCGATGCGCGCAGCAGCGCGCTGCCGCCCTCGTAGAGCAGCGTCGCCAGGATCCACACCAGCCAGAACAGGCCGAAGCCGAGCGCCAGCGCCGACATCAGCATCATTGCGACGTGCTTGCGCCGGCGCGTGCGATACAGCGGGTTGGTCGGGCTGACGGCGCTCATCTTCGCGGTCTAGGTCCGCGCCCCTTCATGCCGCGCCAGACGCATGAGCAGCAGCTTCGATAGCGCGAGCACCACGGTCGTGATCAGAAACAGGATCAGGCCGAGCTCGATGAGCGCCGAGTAGTAAAGGTCGCCGACCGCCTCGGTAAACTCGTTGGCGAGCGCGGAAGCGATGCTGTTGCCCGGCGCCATGAGTGACGCGGCGAGGCGGTGCGCGTTGCCGATGACGAAGGTGACCGCCATGGTCTCGCCGAGCGCGCGGCCGAGGCCGAGCATGACCCCGCCGATCACGCCGACCTTGGTGTACGGCAGCACGACGCGCCAGACCACCTCCCAGGTTGTCGCGCCGAGGCCGTAGGCCGATTCCTTGAGCAGCGGCGGCACGAGCTCGAACACGTCGCGCATCACGGCCGTGATGAACGGGATCACCATGATCGACAGAATCAGACCGGCGGTCAGCATGCCGATGCCGAGCGGCGGGCCCTCGAACAGCGTGCCGAGCAGCGGCAGCGTGCCGAGCGTGTCGATCAGCGCCGGCTGCAGGTAGGTCTGAAACAGCGGAACGAACACGAACAGGCCCCACATGCCGTAGATGATCGAAGGAATCGCCGCGAGCAGCTCGATCGCGGTGCCGAGCGGCCGCCGCAGCCAGGGCGGCGAGAGCTCGGTGAGGAACAGCGCGATGCCGAAACTCACCGGTACGCCGATCAGCATCGCAATCAGCGAGGTCACCAGCGTGCCGTAGATCGGCACCAGCGCGCCGAACTCCTCCTGCACCGGATCCCACTCGGCGCTCCACAGAAAACCCAGGCCGTACTTCTTCAGCGTCAGCTCGCTGCCGATCACCAGGGTGACCAGCACCGCGAGCAGGATGCTGAACACGAACAGCGCGAAAAAGCGCGTCAGGTTCTCGAACGCCACGTCCTTCCAGCGCGCCTGGACGATGCGCTGCGAAGGCATAGCGCGATCAGCGACGGCGCTCATCGCAGCTGCGGGGACCCGGATTTTCGATTGGCGGTCGGCATCAGTGGGGGCGGCGGGCGACCTTCGGTCCGCATTCTAAGCGGATCGCCGGGGCACCAACAAAAAGGGCGGTCCCGAGACCGCCCTTGCGTCCGCGCGCCGCGAATGCCTGCGGCGCGCCTTCAATCGCCTTGTCTCAGTACACGGATTTTCCGGACGCGTCCTTGATGTCCTTCCACTTGCTTTCGATCAGCTTCACCACCGGCGCCGGCATCGCGACGTAGTCGAGGGCCGCAGCCATCTGGTCGCCGTTGCTGAACGACCACGCGAAGAACTTGAGCACTTCCTTGGCCACCGCCGGATTTTCCTGCTTGGTATGCATCAGGATGAAGGACGCGCCGCTGATCGGCCAGCTCGCCTTGCCCGGCTGGTTGGTCAGGATCACCGCCATGCCGGGCGTGCCCGCCCAGTCCGCGCCCGCGGCCGCGGCCTTGAAGCTGTCCTGATCCGGCGCGACGACGCCGCCGTCATGATTGACCATCTTCGCGTACGCGAGCTTGTTCTGCTTCGCGTAGGCGTACTCGACGTAGCCGATCGAGCCCGCGATGCGGCCGACGTAGTTCGCCACGCCCTCATTACCCTTGCCACCGACGCCCGTCGGCCATTTCACCGCAGTGCCTTCGCCGATCTGCGCTTTCCAATCCGGACTGACCTTGGAAAGATAATTGGTGAACAGGAACGTGGTTCCCGAACCGTCGGAGCGGTGCACGACCGAGATCGCCTTGTCGGGAAGCTTCGCGCCCGGGCTCAGCTTGGCGATCGCCGGGTCGTTCCATTTCTTGATCTTGCCGAGGTAGATATCGGCGAGCACTGCGCCGCTCAGCGTGATCTGCCCGGCGGTAACGCCTTTCAGGTTGTAGACCGGAACCACGCCGCCCATGATCGCGGGAAACTGCATCATGCCGTCCTTGGCGAGATCGCCGGCCGAAAGCGGCTTGTCCGAAGCGCCGAACTGAACGGTCTTGGCGCGAATCTGCTTGATCCCGCCGCCCGAGCCGATCGACTGGTAGTTCATCCCTGTGCCGGTGGCCTTTTTGTAGGCATCTGCCCACTTGGCGTAGATCGGATAGGGAAAGGTCGCACCGGCGCCGGTGATGTCGACGGCGAACGCCGTACCAGACAGCATTGCGGCTGCGCACAGCGTGCCAAGGCGCGACAACAATGTTTTGTGAATCATGGATTTCTGCTCCTTGCTGGTGGGCTGGTGGATATGGCTCTGAAATTGAAACAAGAGGCTAGCGGAGCTTTATTGCAGATTCATGACAGTCATCTACGCCATCACTGGGCTTCGGCCGCCTGCGCTCGAACGCTGGCACCGCGCGCGTACCAGGCCGCGCTTCGATTGACGAGCCGCGCGACAGAAAGCATGACCGGCACTTCGATCAGTACCCCCACCACAGTCGCGAGCGCGGCGCCCGAATCGAAGCCGAACAGGCTGATCGCCACCGCGACCGCGAGCTCGAAGAAGTTGCTCGCGCCGATCAGCGCGGAGGGACCCGCGACGCGATGCGCGACACCGAGGCGCCGATTGAGGAGATACGCGATCCCCGAGTTGAGATAGACCTGGATCGTGATCGGCACCGCGAGCATAGCGATGACGAGCGGCTGCTCCAGAATCTGACCGCCCTGGAAGCCGAACAGCAGCACCAGGGTCAACAGCAACGCGCCCACCGACAGCGGCTGCAGGCGCGAGAGCGCACGTTCGAGCGCGCCGGCTCCGCGTGCGAGCAGCCGCCGCCGCCCGAGCTGGGCGAGGATCACCGGCACGACGATGTAGAGCACGACCGAAGTCAGCAGCGTGTCCCAGGGCACCGTAATCGAAGACAGGCCGAGCAGCAGTCCGACGATCGGCGCAAAGGCGAACACCATGATCGTGTCGTTGAGCGCCACCTGGGTGAGCGTGAAGTAGGGATCGCCCCTGGTGAGCTGGCTCCAGACGAAGACCATCGCGGTGCACGGCGCCGCCGCGAGCAGGATCAGGCCCGCGACGTAGCTGTCGAGCTGCTCGGCGGGCAAGTACGGCGCGAATACGAGGCGGATGAACACCCAGGCGAGCAGCGCCATCGAGAACGGCTTCAGCGCCCAGTTCACCCCGAGCGTGACCGCGATGCCGCGCCAATGCTGGCGCACTTGGCCGAGGGCGCCGAAGTCGATCTTGAGCAGCATCGGGATGATCATCACCCAGATGAGCAGCCCGACCGGGATGTTGACGCGCGCGACTTCCATGCGCCCGAGCGCCTGCACCGGCGCGGGCAGCCACTGGCCGAGGACGATGCCCGCGACGATGCACAGGAAAACCCACAGCGTCAGCCAGCGCTCGAACACGCCCATTGCCGGGCGCGCGCCATCGGTCGTCGGCTGCAGCGCGCCGGCGCTCATTCGGCGATCGACGCCTGAGCGCCGCCTCCGATCTCGGCGAGGCGGCGCCCGATGCTGAGTCGCTCGAGCTTCTCGAGCGGCAGTGCCAGCATCAGGTCGATGCGCGCAGACAGCTCGGCGAACGCACGCGCGAAGGCTTCGCGCTTGTCGTCCTCGCTGCCCTGCGCCTTCGCCGGGTCGTTCACGCCCCAATGCGCAGAGATCGGCCGACCGGGCCAGAACGGGCAGGCTTCGCCCGCCGCCTGGTCGCAGACGGTGAGCACGAAGTCCATCGCCGGCGCACCCGGCCGGGCGAACGCATCCCAGCTCTTCGAGCGCAGCCCCGCGGTGTCGATTCCGTTGCGCTCGAGCTGCTCGAGCGCAAACGGGTTGACCGTACCCTGCGGATGGCTGCCCGCGCTATAGGCAACGAAGCGGCCTTTGCCCGCACTGTTCAGGTAGGCCTCGGCCATGATCGAGCGCGCCGAGTTCCCGGTGCACAGAAAAAGGACGTTGAACGGCTTCATGCGGTCGACGGGGCGCAGCACGCGGCTTTGCGTTCCTGCGGCATCGATGCCGTATCCGCGCCGAACACCGGAATCGCGTCGAGCGTGTGGAACGACTCCCAGGCGATGCCCTGCGGGTCGAGCGTCCAGTACTTGTCGCTCTTCGCGTAGCAGCAGCTCGCGTTCTTCTGCGGCATCGTCGGCAACTCGGCCTGCCTGAGCCGAGACCCAATCTCCTCGAGCTCGGCATCGTCTTCCGCCTGGATCCCGAGATGGTCGAGGCCGGCGGCCTTGCCACGCGTCGAGATGGCGAAATTGACGCGCGGATCGTCGAGCTGCCACTTTGCGTAATCGTCCTTCTTGACGGTCGGCTCGGCGGCGAACAGCGCGCTGTAGAAGCGCAGGCTCTGCGCCAGGTCATTGACGGCGACGTGCACGTGCAGGCGTTTCATGGCGTTTCCTTTCGATGCGTGCGGGTTGCGCCACGGCCGGGCCGCACTCGGCGCCGCCGCAGCAGTTCTCGGTGAGATAGCCGATCAAGTCGTTCATCGCAGCGAAGTCGGCGGTGTAGATGACGAAACGCCCCTGCGGGCGCCCTTGCACCAGGCCGGCGTGCGCGAGCTGCGTGAGGTGGAACGACAGCGTCGCCGGCGGCAGGCCGAGCGCTGCGGCAATCGCGCCCGCGGGCAGGCCGTCGGGGCCGGCCTGGACCAGGGCGCGATAGATCGCGAGTCGCGAGGGCTGGGCGAGCGCGGCAAGCGCGTCGACCACCTTTTTCGTTTCCACGTTTCCAATAATATGGAAATTATTGCCGAACGCAAGCCCCTGGCGTTCCGCCTGTCCGTCCAGCCGATGAAAGTGTCAGCCGCCCGCGGCGGCGCGCACCGCGCCGGCGATCGACTCCGCGGTCTGCTCGATGCGCTCGCGCGGCTCGCCTTCGACCATCACGCGCAGCACCGGCTCGGTTCCCGAGGGACGCAGGAGCACGCGGCCGCGCCCGTCGAGCGCGCGCTCGGCGTCGCGCTGCGCACTGCGGATCGCGCCGCTCGCGGTCCAGTCGAAATCCTGCGGCACGCGCACGTTGATCAGCACCTGGGGATAGAGCTTGAGCGCCGCGCTGAGCTCGGGCAGACGCCGTCCCGCCTCGCGCAGCGCGACCAGCACCTGAAGCGCCGAGACGATCCCGTCGCCCGTGGTGTGGCGGTCGAGGCAGATGATATGTCCCGAGTTCTCGCCGCCGTACAGCCAGCCGCGTTCGCGCAGCAGCTCGAGCACGTAGCGGTCGCCCACCGCCGCGCGCGCGAAGGCGATGCCCATGCCCGCGAGCGCCTGCTCGAAGGCGAGGTTGGTCATCAGGGTGCCGGCCACGCCGGCGATCGCCTCGCGCGCCGCGCGGTGACGCACGATCACGTAGAGCAGCTCGTCGCCGTCGTAGAGGCGGCCGTCGTGGTCGGCGACCAGCACCCGGTCGGCGTCTCCGTCGAGCGCGATGCCGAGATCGGCGCCGTGCTCGCCCACCGCAGCGCGCATGCGCGCGGGCGAGGTCGCGCCGTACTCGGCGTTGATGTTGAACCCGTCGGGCTCGTTGCCGATCGCCACGACCTCGGCGCCGAGCTCGTGAAACACGTGGGGCGCGACGTGGTAGGCAGCGCCGTGCGCACAGTCGACGACCAGTTTCATGCCGCGCAGGTCGAGCGCGCTCGGCACGGTCGACTTGCAGAATTCGATGTAGCGTCCGGCGGCATCGTCCACCCGGTACGCGCGTCCGAGACGCGCCGCGTCGTTGCAGCCGACCGGCGTCTCGAGCGTGCGCTCGATTTCCGCCTCGGCCGTGTCCGGCAGCTTGAATCCGTCACTCGAGAAGAACTTGATGCCGTTGTCCTCGAAAGGATTGTGCGAGGCGCTGATCACCACGCCCGCCGCCAGACGCAGCGCGCGCGTGAGGTAGGCGACGCCGGGCGTGGGCAGCGGCCCGCAGAGGTGCACGTCGACGCCGGCCGCGGAGAAGCCCGCCTCGAGGGCCGCCTCGATCATGTAGCCCGAGATGCGCGTGTCCTTCCCGATCAGCACGCCAGGGCGTTCGCTGCCGAGCATCGGCGCGTGGCGCGCGGCGAGCACCTGGCCGGCGGCGTAGCCGAGACGCAGCGCGAAATCGGCGGTGATCGGCGCCGTGCCCACGGTGCCGCGCACGCCGTCGGTGCCGAAGTATCTGCGGCTCATGCCTTCCTCCACGCTTCCCAGACGAGCAGCGCGTCGCGGGTCTCTTTCACGTCGTGCACGCGCAGTATTTTCGCCCCGCCGAGGACCGCGAGCAAAGCGGCGGCAAGGCTCCCAGCGAGGCGATCCCCCGGGTCGCGGCCGGTGATGCCACCGAGGGAAGACTTGCGCGACCAGCCGGCGAGCACCGGAAGCCCCAGAGCCACGAGTTCGGGCAGGCGCTTGAGCAGGGTCAGGTTGTGCTCGAGCTTCTTGCCAAAGCCGAAGCCCGGGTCGACCACGATGCGCTCGCGCGCGATGCCCGCCGCCTCGCAGGCTGCGACGCGCCCGAGCAGATAGTCGCGCACCTCGGCGACCACGTCGCCATAGCGGGGGTCTTCCTGCATGGTCGCCGGATCACCCTTCTTGTGCATGAGACAGACGGCGCAGTCGCTGGCCGCGACCGCGTCCAGCGCGTCGGGCGCGCCGAGGGCCTCGATATCGTTGATCATCGAGGCACCAGCGCCAAGTGCCGCGCGCATCACCATCGGATGTCGCGAATCCACCGAGATCGGGAAGTCGCGCAGCGCGCTCACCACCGGCAGGATGCGCGCCAGCTCCTCGGCTTCGTCCACGCGCGCGGCGCCGGGCCGCGTCGACTCGCCGCCCACGTCCACCAGATCGGCGCCCGCATCGACCATCGCGCGTGCCTGTGCGATAGCCGCTTCAGGATCCAGGAAGCGGCCGCCGTCGGAAAAGGAGTCGGGCGTCACGTTGACGACGCCCATGACAAGCGGGCGCTCGAGCGTCAGCTCGAAGCGCCCGCAGCGCAGCTTCACACGAGGCGCAGGATCAGCCCGCGGCCGGGGCCGCGGCGCCCTGCGCGCCGCTGTCGTTCGCCGGCCCGGAACTCGGCGTCTTCGGCGCCGCGGGCTTCGGCGGACGCGGCGGGCGCCCGGCCATGATGTCGTCGATCTGCTCGGCGTCGATCGTTTCCCACTCGAGCAGAGCCGCGGCCATCGCCTCGACCTTGTCGCGGTTGTCCTCGATCAGCTTGCGCGCGAGCACGTACTGCTCGTCAATGATGCGGCGGATCTCGCCGTCCACCTTCTGCATGGTGTTCTCGGACACGTTCTTGTGGGTGGTGATCGAGCGACCGAGGAAGATCTCGCCCTCGTTCTCGCCGTAGACCATCGGGCCGAGCACATCGGACATGCCCCACTGGGTGACCATGCGTCGCGCGAGATCGGTGGCGCGCTCGAAGTCATTCGCCGCACCGGTGGTCATCTGGTGCATGAATACCTCTTCGGCGATGCGCCCGCCGAACAGCACTGCGATCGTGTTGAGCAGCCGGTCGCGATCCTGGCTGTAGCGGTCTTGCTCGGGGAGCTGCATCGTCACGCCGAGGGCGCGCCCGCGCGGAATGATGGTGACCTTGTGCACCGGATCGGTCTTCGGCAGCATTTTGGCAACCAGCGCGTGACCCGACTCGTGGTAGGCCGTGTTGCGACGCTCTTCCTCGGGCATGACCATCGAGCGGCGCTCGGCGCCCATGATGATCTTGTCCTTGGCGCGCTCGAAATCGTCCATGTCGACGAGACGCTTGTTGCCGCGTGCGGCGAACAGCGCTGCCTCGTTGACCAGGTTCGCGAGATCGGCACCCGAGAACCCGGGGGTGCCGCGCGCAATGATGTCGGCCTTGACGTCCGGCGCAACCGGAACCTTGCGCATGTGCACGCGCAGGATCTCCTCGCGCCCGCGAATGTCGGGCAGCGGAACCACCACCTGGCGGTCAAAGCGCCCGGGACGCAGCAGCGCCGGGTCGAGCACGTCTGGACGGTTGGTGGCGGCGATCACGATCACGCCCGCGGTCGCCTCGAAGCCGTCCATTTCCACGAGCAGCTGGTTCAGGGTCTGCTCGCGCTCGTCGTTGCCGCCGCCGAGCCCCGCGCCGCGCTGGCGGCCGACCGCATCGATCTCGTCGATGAACACGATACAGGGCGCGTGCTTCTTGGCCTGCTCGAACATGTCGCGCACCCTCGCCGCGCCCACGCCGACGAACATCTCGACGAAATCGGAGCCCGAGATCGAGAAGAACGGCACCTTGGCCTCGCCCGCGATCGCACGCGCGAGCAGGGTCTTGCCCGTGCCGGGCGAGCCGACCATCAGCACGCCGCGCGGGATGCGCCCGCCGAGCTTCTGGAACTTGGTCGGATCACGCAGGAAGTCGACCAGCTCGGCCACTTCCTCTTTTGCCTCCTCGCACCCGGCGACGTCCGCGAAGGTCACGGTGTTCGACGACTCGTCGAGCATGCGCGCGCGCGATTTGCCGAACGAGAACGCGCCCCCGCGCCCTCCGCCCTGCATCTGGCGCATGAAGAAGATCCAGACGCCGATCAGGAGCAGCATCGGGAACCAGGACACGAAGATGTTCATCAGGAGCGAAGGCTCCTCCTCGGGCTTGGCCTCGATCTTGACCCCGTACTTGAGCAGGTCGGAGACCAGCCAGATGTCGCCCGGCGAGTAGCTCGTGACGCGTTTGCCTTCGGTCGTGGTCGCCTTAAGCTGGCGACCTTCGATCGTCACCTTGGAGATGCGCCCCGCCTTCACCTCTTCGATGAACTGCGAGTACTCCATCGGGGCCTGGGCCGCCTGGCGGGTATTGAACTGGTTGAACACCGTCATCAGCACGAGGCCGATCACGAGCCAGATGACCAGGTTTTTGAACATGTTATTCAAGAGCTTGCTCTCCTGCGGTGCGCCGCTGCCAAGAAGGCCATGGTATCAGACAGCACTCAGTTGGGGACGGTTCCTGAGCCCGTCAAGTCGGTCGCGGCCCGCGCGCCAGGACGTAAGTCTCGCGCGACTCGCTGCGCGAGGCGCCGGGCTTACGTACCTGCACCGTTTCGAACGCCGCTTTGAACGCGTCGAGCAGTCCGGCATAGGCCTCGCCGTGAAAAATTTTGCACAGGAATGCACCGCCTGGGCGCAGCAGAGCCTGCGCGATCGCCAGCGCGGTCTCGACCAGTGTGGCAGCGCGTGCCTGATCGGCGGAGGCAATCCCCGTCAGGTTGGGTGACAGATCGCAGAGCACGAGGTCCGCCGGCCCGGCGAGCGCGGCAGCGACCGCCTCGCGCAGCGCCGGGTCGCTCAGGTCGCCGCGCAACACCGTCACGCCCGGAATCGGCGCGATTTGGAGCAGATCGACCGCGACCACATGTCCGCCGGGCCGCACGCGTGCGGCGGCGACTTGCGCCCAGCCGCCGGGTGCGGCGCCCAGGTCGAGCACCCGCATGCCGGGTCGGAGCAGCCTGTCGCGGCGATCGATCTCGAGCAGCTTGAATGCCGCACGCGAGCGGTAACCCGCATCCTGCGCGCGGCGCACATAGGGATCGGCGACGTGCCGTCGTAACCACGCGCTACGCTGCTTCGCCATCGGCAATCAACCGGCGCGCGTCAGTGGACGCCCCGGGCGGGCTGATAGCCCGGACCGACCACCGGAGGGCGCTCGGGAAGCACCGACTGGTCGACATCGGAGCGGAACGTCGTCGTGGTGGTCGCGAGAACCCGTCCGTCGGCACCGTCGATCAGCCTGAGCTCTACACGGTAGTCGCGCCCCGCCTTGACGCCCTGCACCGCAGGCGAGTGAAACACGTACTCGAGCCGGTCCCAGGCCGCGGGCTCGCGCAGCACGAAAGGCTCGCCCCCAGCGGGATTTTCCATGCGCGCTTCGATGATCGATCCTTCGGGCAAGGCACGCAGGCGCTTGACGACGAAGCCGTACTCCGCCTCTGCGAGCCGGTAGTTGAACACGAACCCGCCGCCGAGGAACTCGAGATACGGCCCACCGCCGCCGTCCGAACAGGCGACCAGCGCGGCAAGCAGCAACGCGGCGCAGACCCTATTCGTAACGCACGTCCAGGATTTCGTAGCGCTTCACGCCGCCCGGCGTCTGCACGTCCACCGCGTCGCCCGCCTCGCGTCCGATCAGCGCTCGGGCGATCGGCGAGGTCACCGACAGGCGGCCCGACTTGATGTCCGCCTCGTCCTCGCCGACGATCTGGTAGGTCACCGGCGCGCCCTCCTCGCCTTCCAGGTCCACTGTCGCGCCGAACACGCAGCGCCCGTCGGCGTGCAACAGCTTCGGATCGATCACCTGCGCGTTGGCCAGCTTACTCTCGATTTCCGCAATCCGGCCCTCGACGAATCCCTGACGCTCGCGCGCCGCCGCGTACTCGGCGTTCTCGGATAGGTCGCCGTGCGCCCGCGCCTCGGCGATCGCCGTAATGATGCGCGGCCGCTCCTGGGTCTTCAGACGCTGGAGTTCGGCGCGCAGCAATTCCATGCCACGGACCGTAATGGGTGTCTTTGCCATGCCTTAGCTGGGGGGGTTGAGCTCGGTGGACGCGGGCTTCGGGCGCAGCCCGAGACTAAGCGACTTTCTCGGCTGCAGTGCCGAGTGTCGCATGAAGCTCCTGCAACCGATAGGGGTGGAGCTCGGCGAGATGCGCCATGCCCGCGCAGGCCGCGCGCGCGCCCGCGACAGTCGTGAAATAGGTCACCCGCTGGGCGAGCGCGGTGGTGCGGATCGAACGCGAGTCGGCGATTGCATTGCGGCTGTCCTCGACGGTGTTCAGGATGAAACTCACCTCGCCGTTCTTGATCATGTCGACGATGTGCGGGCGACCCTCGAGCACTTTGTTCACCGGGGTCACGGCCACGCCCTCGGCCGCAAGCGCGCTCGCGGTGCCGCGGGTCGCGAGAATCGAAAAGCCGAGCGTCGCGAGATCGCGCGCAACGCTCAGCGCGGCGGGCTTGTCGGCGTCGCGCACACTGATGAACGCGCGCCCGCCGCGCGGCAGGCGCACGCTCGCCGCGAGCTGCGCCTTGACGAAAGCCTCGCCAAAGGTCGTGCCAACGCCCATTACTTCGCCGGTCGATTTCATTTCCGGCCCGAGAATCGTATCAACGCCGGGGAAGCGGCTGAACGGGAACACCGCCTCCTTGACCGAAAAGTACGCGGGGCGGACCTCACGCACGATGCCCTGCGCCGCAAGGCGCTTTCCGGTCATGCAGCGCGCGGCGATCTTGGCGAGCGGCAGACCCGTGGCTTTCGAAACGTAGGGCACGGTGCGCGAGGCGCGCGGATTGACTTCGAGCACGTAGACCGTCTCGGCGCCCGCATCGCGCTGGATCGCATATTGCACGTTCATCAGACCGACCACGTCGAGGGCTTTGGCGAGCAGCGCCGTCTGGCGGCGCAGTTCGGCCTCGATCGCGGGCGAGAGCGAGTGCGGCGGCAGGCAGCAGGCCGAGTCGCCCGAATGCACACCGGCCTGCTCGACGTGCTCCATCACGCCGCCGACATAGACCGCTTCGCCGTCGGCAATGCAATCGACGTCGACCTCGGTGGCGTCCGACAGGAATCGATCGAGGAGCACCGGCGCCTCGTTCGACACCTTGACCGCCTCGCGCATGTAGCGCTCGAGATCCGCCTGCTCGTGCACGATCTCCATGGCCCGCCCGCCGAGCACGTAGCTCGGGCGCACCACGACCGGGTAGCCGATCTCCTCGGCCAGGCGCAGCGCCTCGTCGGGCGAGCGCGCCGTGCGGTTGGGCGGCTGGCGCAGGCCGAGCGTGGCGATCAGCTGCTGGAAACGCTCGCGGTCCTCGGCCGCGTCGATCATGTCGGCACTGGTGCCGATGATCGGCACGCCCGCCGCCGTAAGGTCGCGCGCCAGCTTGAGCGGGGTCTGCCCGCCGTACTGCACGATCACGCCCCAGGGCTTTTCGACCTCGACGATCTCGAGCACGTCCTCCAGCGTGAGCGGCTCGAAGTAGAGCCGGTCGCTGGTGTCGTAGTCGGTCGACACGGTCTCGGGGTTGCAGTTGACCATGATGGTCTCGAATCCGTCGGCGCGCAGCGCGAGGGCTGCATGCACGCAGCAGTAGTCGAACTCGATGCCCTGTCCGATACGGTTCGGGCCGCCGCCGAGCACCATGACCTTCTTGCGGCTGCTGGGCGCGGCCTCACACTCCTCCTCGTAGGTGGAATAGAGGTAGGCGGTGCTGGTGGCGAACTCCGCGGCACAGGTATCGACGCGCTTGAACACCGGCCGGACGCCGAGCGCGTGACGCCGCGCGCGCACCGCGTGCTCGGTGGTTTTCAGCAAATACGCGAGGCGGCGGTCGGAAAAGCCCTTGCGTTTGAGCGTGCGCAGACCCGGCGCATCGATCGATTCGAGGGCGACGCCCTCGAGACCGGTTTCGAGATCGACGATCTCCTTGATCTGGAAGAGGAACCAGGGATCGATGCGCGTGAGCCGGTGCACCTCCTCGAGCGAGAAACCGGACTCGAACGCATCCCCCACGTACCAGATGCGCGCCGGCCCCGGTTCGCCGAGCTCGCGCTCGATGGCCTCGCGGTCGGTCGATTGCTGGTTGAGGCCGTCGACACCGACTTCGAGCCCGCGCAGCGCCTTCTGAAACGATTCCTGAAACGTGCGCCCGATGGCCATCACCTCCCCGACCGACTTCATCTGCGTCGTCAGGCGATCGTTGGCAAGCGGAAACTTCTCGAACGCGAAGCGCGGCACCTTGGTAACGACGTAGTCGATCGTCGGCTCGAACGAGGCCGGCGTCGCGCCCCCGGTGATTTCGTTCCTCAGCTCGTCGAGCGTGTAGCCGACCGCGAGCTTGGCAGCAACCTTCGCGATCGGGAAACCAGTCGCCTTCGAGGCCAGCGCCGAGGAGCGCGACACGCGCGGGTTCATCTCGATGACCAGCATGCGGCCGTCTTCCGGGCTGATCGCGAACTGCACGTTCGATCCGCCGGTATCGACCCCGATCTCGCGCAGCACCGCGATCGAGGCGTCGCGCAGGATCTGGTATTCCTTGTCGGTCAGCGTCTGCGCGGGCGCCACGGTGATCGAATCACCGGTGTGCACGCCCATCGGATCGAGGTTCTCGATCGAGCAGATAATGATGCAGTTGTCCTGGCGGTCGCGCACGACCTCCATCTCGAATTCCTTCCAGCCAAGCACCGACTCCTCGATCAGCAGCTCTTTGGTCGGCGAGGCGTCGAGGCCGCGCTCGCAGATCGCGACGAATTCCTCGCGGTTGTAGGCGATGCCGCCGCCGGTGCCGCCGAGCGTGAACGACGGCCGGATCACGACCGGAAAGCCGATGCCGACCTGGACCTGCAAAGCCTCTTCCATCGAATGCGCGAGCGCCGAGCGCGGACAGGCCAGCCCGATGCGCCGCATCGCCTCGCGAAACTTTTCGCGGTCCTCGGCCTTGTCGATCGCCTCGCGCGAGGCGCCGATCAGCTCGACGCCGAAGCGCTCGAGCACCCCCTCGCGCGCGAGATCCAGCGCGCAGTTGAGCGCAGTCTGCCCGCCCATTGTCGGAAGCAAGGCGTCGGGACGCTCGCGCTCGATGATTTGCGCGACGGTCTGCCAGGTGATCGGCTCGATGTAGGTCGCATCGGCCATCTCGGGATCGGTCATGATCGTCGCCGGATTCGAGTTCACGAGCACGACGCGGTAGCCCTCGTCGCGCAGCGCCTTGCAGGCCTGCGCGCCGGAATAGTCGAACTCGCAGGCCTGGCCGATCACGATCGGCCCGGCGCCGATCACCAGAATGCTCGCGAGGTCAGTGCGCTTCGGCATGGCTCAGCATCATGTCGGCGAAGCGCCGGAACAGGTAGCGAATGTCGTGCGGACCCGGGCTCGCTTCGGGGTGGCCCTGGAAACAGAACGCGGGCCTGTCGGTGCGCGCAAGACCCTGCAGCGAGCCGTCGAACAACGAGACGTGCGTGGGACGCAACGTCTGCGGAAGGCTCGCCGCGTCGACCGCAAAACCATGGTTCTGGCTGGTGATCACCACCTGTCCGGTGTCGAGATCTTTCACCGGATGGTTGGCGCCGTGATGGCCGAATTTCATTTTCAGGGTCTTCGCGCCGGAGGCGAGGCCCATCAGCTGGTGGCCGAGGCAGATGCCGAACACCGGCAGCCGCGTGGCATCGAGGATCTCGCCGATCGCCTCGATCGCATAGTCGCAGGGTTCCGGGTCGCCGGGACCGTTGGAAAGGAACACGCCGTCAGGCTTCAGGCGCAGCACGTCCTTGGCCGGCGTCTGCGCGGGCACGACCGTGATGCGCGCGCCGTTCGCGGCGAGCAGGCGCAGGATGTTGCGCTTGACGCCGAAATCGTAGGCGACGACGTGAAAGCGGCTCGCCTCGGCCGGCGCGTAGCCGCCGTCCAGCGTCCACGGCCCTTCGCGCCACTCGTACGGCGCAGCGGCGGAGACTTCCTTCGCCAGATCCATGCCGGCCAGCCCCGGAAAGGCGCGCGCTGCGGCGAGCGCACGCTCGGGATCGATCGTGCCGGCCATCAGGCAACCGTTCTGCGCGCCCTTCTCGCGCAGGATGCGGGTCAAGCGCCGCGTGTCGAGATCGGCGATTGCCACCACGCCCTGCGCCGCGAGATAGTCCGGCAGATCCTGGGTCGAGCGCCAGTTCGACGCCAGCGCCGGCACGTCGCGCACCACCAGCCCGGCGGCAAACACTCGCGCGGACTCGGTGTCCTGCGCGTTGGTGCCGGTATTGCCGATGTGCGGATAGGTGAGCGTGACGATCTGCCGGCAGTACGAAGGATCGGTGAGGATTTCCTGGTAGCCGGTCATCGCGGTGTTGAACACCACCTCGCCCGCGGCGAGGCCGCTCGCGCCGATCGAACGGCCCCGAAACACCGTCCCGTCGGCGAGGACGAGAACGGCAGGCTCGAGCGCGGACACGGCGGAACTCCAGGAACGGATGCGAAAAGCGGGAGAGGCTGACGCCCCTCCCGCTCGATTGAGATTGAAGTATACCGCCGCCGGCGCCGGCGGCGCAACGAACGCGCGCGTCGCGCTACTTGATGCCGAGCACGTCGAACATGTCGTAGCGTCCCGGCGCGCGCCCTTGCAGGTACTTGACCGCGCGCAACGCCCCGAGTGCGTAGGTCATGCGGCTTGCCGAGCGCACCGTGATCTCGACGCGCTCGCCGCTGCCGGCGAACATGACCGTATGCTCGCCGACGATATCGCCGCCGCGCAGCGCATGAAATCCGATGGCGCGCGGATCGCGCTCGCCGGTATCGCCGTGCCGGCCGTGCACCGCGCTCGACGCGAGGTCGCGGCCGAGCGCCGCGGCGACGATTTCGCCCAGCCTAAGCGCCGTGCCCGAGGGCGCATCGACTTTGTGGCGATGGTGCGCCTCGACGATCTCGACGTCGTAGCCCTCGCCCAGCGCACGCGCCGCGGTTTCGGCGAGCTTGAACACGACGTTCACGCCGACCGCCATGTTGGGCGCGATGACCAGCGGGACGCGCTCGGCCGCGCGCGAGATTTGCGCCTGCTCGGCGCCCGAGAATCCTGTCGTGCCGATGACCATGGCCTTGCCGAGCGCCGCGCAGCGCTCGAGGTGGGCGAGCGTGCCCTGCGGGCGCGTGAAGTCGATCAGTACGTCTGCCGCTGCGAGCGCCGCGCCGACGTCGTCCGTCACGCGCACGCCGCTCGTCTTGCCGAGCGCCTCGGCCGCGTCGCGCCCCAGCATCTGGTGCCCGGGCTGCTCGAGCGCGGCGCCGAGCGCGAGCGACGCATCCGCGAGCACCGCCTCGATCAGGGTGCTGCCCATGCGCCCGGTACTGCCGGCGATCGCCACCCGAATCGTGCTCATCGCGTCATTGCCTGTCTTGGGCGGCGGGCGCTTGCGGCTCGCGCGCTTCGGGTTTCACAGCCTCGGAGTTTGGCGCCTCGTCGCCTTGCGCATTCGCCGCCTCGCGCTGAGACTCGACCGCTTTCGCGCCAGGTTGCGCCTCAGGCTTCACGTTGCCGTCGACGCGCACGAGGCGGTTGTTTTCGAAGAACACCGAGATGCGTCGCTCCTCGCGCGTCTTGTTCGGCCGCTCACGAAAAAACACGTAGTCCCAGCGGTCCGCATGAAACATGTCGGTGAGCAGCGGCGTGCCGAGCACGAAGCGCACCTGCTCCCGGCTCATGCCGCGTTTCAACTTGTCGATCATGTCCTGCGACACGTAGTTTCCCTGCTGAATCTCGATCCGGTACGGCGCGATCCCGGGAATGTTTTCGAGCACGTCCTCGACGGTCTGGCTCGAGCAGCCCGCCAGACCCGCCGCAAGCAAAACGCAGATCAGCGCGCAGCGCCGACGCAGGAGCGGACTAGACGGGCAAACCACGCGATTCTCACCCAGCGGGAAAGCCGATATGATAGCCGAACACCCTTCGTCACTCGTTCAGCTCACTCTGTCTTCATGGACTCCGCGCAAAGCTTGAAGGACATCGGGCTCAAGGCGACGCTTCCGCGGCGCAAGATCCTCGAGCTGTTCGAAAACAGCAAGGTGCGTCATCTGTCCGCCGAGGACGTCTACAAGACGCTGATCGCGGAAGGTATCGATGTCGGGCTCGCCACCGTCTACCGCGTGCTTACGCAGTTCGAGCAGGCAGGACTGCTCTCGCGCCAGCATTTCGAGACCGGCAAGGCGGTCTTCGAGCTGAACCAGGGCGGCCATCACGACCATCTTGTCTGCATGCAATGCGGGCGCGTCGAGGAGTTCTACGACGGCGAAATCGAGCGGCGGCAGAGCGAAGTCGCGCGCCAGCGCGGCTTCGAATTGCGCGGGCATTCGCTCGCGCTGTACGCGGATTGCAGCCGGCCCGACTGCAAGTACCGCGGCGGCGGCCTCCCCACCGAGTGACAGCGCGCGCCGCAGGCGCGCGTGCAGGCTAACCAGCGAGCAGCTCGGCCGCGTGCTTGCGCGTGGTGGCGGTGATCTTTGCCCCGCCGAGCATGCGCGCGAGCTCCTCGATGCGCGCGCTGCGGTCGAGCCGCTCGACGGCGACCGCGATCGCCGTGCCGCGCGCGTTTTTGCGCACCGACCACTGGGCGTCGCCCTGCGCGGCCACCTGGGGCAGATGGGTGACGCAAAGCACTTGGCGCTCGACGCCGAGCTGGCGGAGCGATCGGCCGACGACATCGGCCACCGCACCGCCGATGCCGCTGTCGATCTCGTCGAAGACCAGCGTATCGACGGGCGCGTAGCGCCGCAGGACGAGCTGCAGCGCGAGGCTGATGCGCGATAGCTCGCCGCCCGAGGCGACGCGCGCGAGCGGGCGCAGCGGCAGACTCGGATGCGCGGCCACCTCGAAGGCAACCGATTCCGCGCCGGCGGCCGACGGCGCCTCGAGCGGATCGAGACGCACCGCGAAGCGCCCACCCGTCATCGCGAGCCCCTGCATGCCCTCGGTCACCGCGCGACCGAGCTTCTGCGCCGCGCGCTTGCGCTTTGCCGAGAGCTGCTGCGCGCGCTCGGCGAGCGTGGCCTGTGCGGCTTGCAGCTCGCGCCGCAGAGCCTCCGGATCGGCCGCGCGCTCGAGCTCGGTTGCGCGCGCCGCGAGCGACTCGGCGAGCGCGGGCAGCTCGCCCGGCGCGACGCGGTACTTGCGTGCGGCGGCATGCAGCGCTTCGATGCGCGCCTCGACCTCGCGCAGCGCCGCCGGATCGAGCTCGAGCCGCGATGCGTACTGGCGCAGCGTACGCGCGGCTTCGCTTGCCTGCGCCTCGGCCGCGTCGAGCATCTCGACCACCGCTTCGAGCGCGCGGTCGTGGCGCGACAGCGCGCGCAGCCGCTCGGCGAGCGCCGCGAGCTGCGGCGCCATTGCGCCGTCCGCCTCGGAGAGCGCGTCGAGCGCCGCCTGCGCGCCTTCGAGCAATCCCGCCGCGTTTGCAAGGCGTGCGTGTTCCTCTGAGAGCGTGTCCCACTCGCCGGCGCGCGGCGCGAGCCGCTCGAGCTCGACGCGCTGGGCCTCGAGCTGCGCACGCTCTTCCTCGATGCGCGCGTGCCGGGTTTCCGCTTCGGCGAGCAGCGTTTCGAGCCGCCGCCAGGCGCGGTAGGCCTCTGCGCAGGCGTCAGCCAGCCCCTGGGCCTCGCCGAACGCGTCGAGCATCGCGCGCTGCGCTGCCGCGCGCAGCAGCGACTGATGCGCATGCTGGCCGTGGATGTCCACCAGCAACTCGCCGGCGTCCTTGAGCTGCGCGAGCGTCGCCGCATGGCCGTTGATGAACGCCCGCGAACGACCGCTGCGGTCGACCGTACGTCGCAGCAGGATGCTGCCCTCGTCACCCTCGAGCGCGTTGTCGCGCAGCCAGGCGCTGAGCGCTGCGCCGGTCGGAAGGTCGAATTCGGCCGCGAGCTCCGCCCGCTCGGCGCCGTCGCGCACGCAGGCGGCGTCGGCCCGGCCGCCGACCAGCAGCTCGATCGCGTCCACCAGGATCGATTTGCCCGCGCCGGTCTCGCCGGTCAGCACGTTGAACCCGGGCCCAAGCTCGAGGTCGACGCGCCTCACGATCACGAAATCGCGAATCGCAAGCGTGCGCAGCACGGCGCCGGCTTATTCCTCGTCGCGCAGCGGCGCCACCGCCTCGCTCCAGCGCAGCTTCTCGCGCAGCATGCCGAAATAGCTATAGCCGGGCGGATGCACGAAGCGGATCGCGTCGTCGGAACGGCGCAGGAGCAGACGGTCGCCCTGCCCCATGTCGTTCAGCGCAAAGCCGTCGAAGTGCACGCGCGCGTCGCGCGCGCGGACGAGCACGATCTCGATCGCACAACGATCGCTGACGCTCACCGGCCGTGCCGACAGCGTATGCGGGTTGAGCGGAACCAGGGCGAATGCCGGAACCGACGGGTGCAGGATCGGGCCCTGCGCCGAGAGCGCGTACGCGGTGGAACCCGTCGGCGTCGCGACGATGACCCCGTCGGCGCGCAGCGTATAGACGTACTCGCCGTCCAGATAGAGCTGAAATTCGATCAGCCTGCCCTGTGTGCCGCGGCCGACCACCGCCTCGTTCAGGGCGATGGTGCGCAGCACGGTCTTGCCCTCGCGCTGCACCTCGGCCTCGAGAAGCGTGCGCTCCTCGATCGTGTAGCGGCCGTCGAGCAGCGCGTCGACTGCGCTCGGCATGTCGCTGAGCGCGATGTCGGTCATGAACCCGACGCGGCCCCGATTGACGCCGGCGAGCGGCACGCGATGACGCACGAGATTGCGTGCGGCCGACAGCATGGTGCCGTCGCCCCCGACCACCAGCGCGAGGTCGGCGTCGCGCCCGATGGTGTCGTAATCCGCAACCCGCAGGCCGGCGTCGACCAGCGAGGCCGTCCCCTGCTCGACCAGCACCTCACAGCCGCGTGCGCGCAGGGACTCGGCGAGTGCCCGCAGGGACGTCGCGATCTCCGGACTGTTCGATTTTCCGATCAGGGCGACGCGGGGAAACGCGGGCGACATCGTGGCGAGGATTTAACCACAGCCCGCCAGGCCCGCGAACTCGGCGCGCGCCACCCGGTCCAAGCCGGCGCCGCCGCTTGTGTACAATTTTCCGGATGCTCGAAGATCGTGCCCGTATCCTGCTGAAGACGCTGATCGAGCGCTACATCGCCGAAGGGCAGCCGGTCGGCTCACGCACGCTCTCGCGCTTTTCGGGCCTCGACCTGTCGCCGGCCTCGATCCGCAACGTGATGGCCGACCTCGAGGACCAGGGGTTCATTGCAAGCCCGCACACCTCGGCGGGGCGCGTACCGACGCCGCTCGGCTACCGCTTCTTCGTCGACACCCTGCTGGTGATCAAGCCGCTCGACTCGGATGCCGTGCACCGCCTCGAAGACCAGCTGCTGCCCCAAAATCCGCGCCGCTCGCGCGAGGCGGCTTCGCAGCTGCTGTCGCGCCTGACCCACTTTGCCGGGATCGTGATGACGGCGCGCCACCGGGCGCCCGCCTTTCGCCACATCGAGTTTCTCAAGCTCTCGGAAAAGCGCATTCTGCTCATCGTGGTCACCGCGGACGGCGACGTCCAGAACCGGATCCTGCTCACCGAGCGCGACCACACGCCCGCGGAGCTGGTCTCGGCCGCGAACTACCTGAACCAGCATTTCGCGGGTCACACCTTCGAGGACGCGCGCGCCAGCCTGCAGCGTGAGCTGCACGAGATCCGCGAGGACATGGTCGCGCTCATGAGCGCGGCGATCGAAGCGAGCGATCAAGCCGTCTCCGAGGGCAGCGAGCAGTACGTGATCGCCGGGGAGCACAACTTGCTGTCGGTGCACGATCTGTCGCAGGACATGACGCGCCTGCGCCAGCTGTTCGAGCTGTTCGAGCGCAAGTCTTCGCTGTTGCGCATTCTCGATCTGACGGTGCGCAGCGAGGGCGTCCAGATCTTCATCGGCGGAGAGTCCGGCGTCTCCGCTCCGGAGGACGTGAGCATCGTCTCGGCGCCCTATCGCGTGGACGGCGAGGTGGTCGGCACGGTCGGTGTGATCGGGCCGACGCGGATGGCCTACGACCGTGTCATCCCGATCGTCGACGTGACGGCCAAGCTCCTGTCGAGCGCGCTGTCACAGGGCTAGCGGCGCGGCGTCGCCGCCCCGCATCGACGCTTCGCCGTGCCGCGCGCAGACGGGATCGTGCTGGTCAACCTGGGCACGCCGGACGCGCCGACCGCGGCCGCCGTGCGGCGCTATCTGGCCGAGTTCCTCAGCGACCCGCGCGTGGTCGAGTTGCCGCGGCTCGTCTGGTGGCCGATCCTGCACGGCCTCGTGCTGCGCCTGCGGCCGGCGCGCTCGGCAAAGAAATACGCCGCGGTCTGGACGCCACAGGGCTCGCCGCTTGCGATGCACACGGCGCGCCAGGCGGAGGCGCTCGCCGCCCGCCTGGCGACGTCCGGAGCGCGCGTCGCATATGCGATGCGCTACGGCAGGCCGCGCATCGCGGACGTCGTCGCGCAACTCGCGGCGCAGGGCTGCGCGACGCTGCGTGTCATCCCCATGTACCCGCAGTACGCGCGCAGCACAACGCAAAGCGTGCGCGACGTGCTCGAGGCCCTGCGCCGCGCCGGCCGCGCGCGAGTTCCCGCGCTCGAGATGGTCGAGGACTTTCATCAGCACCCGGCCTATATCGCCGCGCTCGCCGCCGGCGTGCGACGCCATTGGGCCGCACAGGGTCCGGGCGAAATCCTGCTGATGAGTTTTCATGGCCTGCCCAAGCGGGCCGTGCAGCGCGGCGACCCCTACGAACGGCAATGCCAGGCGACCGCCCGCAGCCTCGCGCAGGCGCTCGAGCTCGATGCGAGCCGCATGCGGGTCACCTTCCAGTCGCGCTTCGGGCCAGCGCAATGGCTCGAGCCCTACACCGAGCCGACGCTTCAGGCGCTCGCGCGCGACGGCCTGGGCAGGGTCGACGTTGTCACCCCGGGATTCGTCGCCGACTGTCTCGAGACGCTCGAAGAGATCGGCCTCGGCGCGCGCGAGGCCTTCCTCGACAGCGGAGGACAGGAGTTCCATCTGCTGCCCTGCCTGAACGACTCAGCGGAGTGGATCGAGGCGCTCGCGCAAATCGCGCTAGAGCATCCGGCGCGCCCAGTCTGAAGCGACACCCGGCGCGCGAGCGCGCATCGGTCTTCAAGTTGCGTAGAGGACGTCGCGCACCTGCACCAGCAGCGCCTCGGCCGCGTCCGGCGCGAGCGCCGCATGGCGCGCGGCCCAAACCGGGAATACGTCGCTCTCCTCGCGGTGCTCGTGCTTGGCAAGCACGCCGCTCAGCAGCGCGACGAACGGCTCGACCTCCCAGGCCTCGGGCCTCGCCGCGTCAGGCGCAACGCGCAGGCTGCTGTCCACCGCGGCGAGTTGCTCGAGCAGCTCGCGATGCTCGCGCAGCATGGCCTCGAGCGGTCCGGACGGTTCGGCGCCGAGCGCATGGCTCAGAATCTCGTCTTCGGCGTGCAGGTGCCGGCGCAGGCCGCGCGCGAATTCCCGCAGGCGCGGCTCCGCGCCGGCGAGGTCGCCCGCATTCAGCCGGCGCAGCGCCTGACCCAGCAGCGTGTCGAGGCGGTGGTGGTCCCTGCGCAGCAGGTCCAGAACGTCGCGCGCCGGCGTATCCTCGGCGCGCCGCACCCTGGCGATCCAGGCCCCGTCGCGCTGCGCGATCTCCCAGACGAGCGCCTCGCGCAGGCGAACATTGACCCGGCGCAGGAGGAAATCGGGCGATTCGGACGCGTGCAGCTCGAGCGTTGCGCCCGGGGCCATCTCGCTCAATTGCGCAATTAAAGCAAGGGGTTGCTCGCGTTCTGGGATCCCGCGCAGGTCTAGGCGGGTGGCCGTGGCGTCCATCACGCCGGATTCTGACATGGCCGTAAATTCCCCTTGAAGCGGCGCATTTCGGCCGCAGCTAGGTGATTGGCAAGAAACCGGACGAAATGCCCTGATGCCTGAGCAATCCCAGCCCTCGAAGGCCCCCCAGAGCTCCCCCGAGCAACCGGCGGAGGCGGCGCCAACCGCCGCCCAGGCGAGCGAGGACCTGACCGCTGCCGCCGAGCCGAGTCTCGAGAGCCTGCTCGCCGAAGCGCAGCAGCGCATCGACGAGCAGCGCGAGGCCGCGCTGCGCGCGCTGGCCGAGGCTGAAAACGCGCGCAAGCGCGCACAGGCGGAGGTCGCCAATGCGCACAAGTTCGCGCTCGAGAAGTTCGCTCGCGCGCTGCTGCCGGTCGTCGACAGCCTGGAGGCGGCGCTCGGCACGGAGAATGCGAGCGCCGACACGCTCAAGAGCGGCGCCGAGCTGACGCTCAAGCAGCTGCGCGCCGCGCTCGGCAATGAGAGCGTCACGGAGATCGCGCCGGCCGCCGGCGAGCGCTTCGACCCGAACTGGCATCAGGCGATGGCCGCGGTCGAAGTCGCGAACGCCGAGCCGAATACCATCGTCGCGGTCATGCAAAAGGGTTGGCGCCTGCATGACCGGGTGCTGCGACCCGCCCTGGTCACGGTCGCCAAGGCCCCGCCGGCGAACGACGCTTGAAAGAGGCGGGCGAAACCCCATATTCCTCATTAACTTAAGAACCCACTGGCAGGAATCGACATGGCAAAGATCATCGGCATCGACCTCGGCACCACGAACTCGTGCGTGGCCGTCATGGAAGGCGGAAAGCCCAAAGTGATCGAGAACTCGGAGGGTTCGCGCACGACCCCGTCCGTCGTCGCCTATACCGAAGAGGGCGAGGTGCTGGTCGGCGCGCCCGCCAAGCGGCAGGCCGTGACCAACGCGAGGAACACCCTGTACGCCATCAAGCGCCTGATCGGCCGGCGCTTCGAGGAAAAAGAGGTGCAGAAGGACATCAAGCTGATGCCCTTCACGATCGTCAAAGCGGACAACAACGACGCCTGGGTCGAAGTGCGCAGCAAAAAGATGGCGCCCCCCCAGGTGTCGGCCGACGTGCTGCGCAAGATGAAGAAGACTGCCGAAGACTACCTCGGCGAGGAAGTCAGCGAAGCCGTCATCACGGTGCCGGCCTACTTCAACGACTCGCAGCGCCAGGCGACCAAGGACGCGGGCCGCATCGCCGGGCTCGACGTCAAGCGCATCATCAACGAGCCGACCGCGGCAGCGCTTGCCTTCGGCTTGGACAAGCAGGGCAAGGGCGACCGCAAGATCGCGGTCTTCGACCTCGGCGGCGGCACCTTCGACATCTCGATCATCGAGATCGCCGACGTCGAGGGCGAGAAGCAGTTCGAGGTGCTCTCCACCAACGGCGATACGTTCCTCGGCGGCGAGGATTTCGATCAGCGCCTGATCGACTACGTGGTGACCGAATTCAAGAAGGACCAGGGCGTCGATCTGTCGAAGGACGTGCTCGCGCTGCAGCGCCTGAAGGAGTCGGCCGAGAAGGCCAAGATCGAGCTGTCGTCGTCCCAGCAGACCGAGATCAACCTGCCCTACATCACTGCGGACGCGAGCGGCCCGAAGCACCTGACGATGAAGGTCACGCGCGCGAAGTTCGAGTCGCTCGTCGACGACCTCATCGAGCGCACGATCGATCCCTGCCGCATCGCGATCAAGGACGCGGGCGTCAAAGTGTCCGATATCCAGGATGTGATCCTGGTCGGCGGAATGACGCGCATGCCCAAGGTGCAGGACAAGGTGCGCGAGTTCTTTGGCAAGGAGCCGAGAAAAGACGTCAACCCGGACGAGGCGGTCGCGGTCGGGGCCGCGATCCAGGCCGGCGTGCTTAAGGGCGACGTCAAAGACGTGCTCCTGCTAGACGTGACCCCGCTGTCGCTCGGCATCGAGACGCTCGGCGGCGTGTTCACCAAGCTGATCAACAAGAACACGACGGTGCCGACCAAGGCCAACCAGGTGTTCTCGACCGCGGACGACAACCAGACCGCAGTCACGATTCACGTGCTGCAGGGCGAGCGCGAGATGGCGACGGGCAACAAGAGCCTCGGCCAGTTCAACCTGACCGACATTCCGCCGGCGCCGCGCGGCATGCCGCAGATCGAGGTGACCTTCGATATCGACGCGAACGGCATCCTGCACGTCTCGGCCAAGGACAAGGCGACCGGCAAGGAAGCCAAGATCAAGATACAGGCGAGCTCGGGCCTAAACGAGGACGAGATCCAGCGCATGGTGAAGGACGCAGAAGTGCATGCGGAGGATGATCGCAAGGCACATGCGCTGGTCAACGCGCGCAACCAGTGCGAGGCGCTCGTGCACTCGGTACGCAAGTCGCTCAAGGACTACGGCGACAAGCTCGACGCCGGCGAGAAGGAAAAAATCGAGGCTGCGATCAAGGACGCCGAAGAATCGCTCAAGTCCGAAGACAAGGATGCGATCGATGCGAAGGCGCAGGCACTCGCGCAGGCCGCCCAGAAGCTGGGCGAGAAGATGTACGCGGACGCGCAGGCGCAGCAGCAGCAGGGTGCTGCGGCCGGCGGCACGGGCGACGCGCAGGAGCCCTCGGGGAAGGCGGACGACAACGTGGTCGATGCCGAGTTCACCGAGGTCAAGGACAAGAAGGAAGGAACCGGCGGCTAGAGCGGCGCCCGGCTCCAATGGCCGGACTGAACGGCGCGCCGCGTCCGTTCGAGTCCGGCCGTCTTGCGTTTAACGAGAGCGACTGAATGGCGAAGCGCGATTTCTACGAAGTTCTCGGCGTGAGTCGCGATGCGAGTGACGACGACCTGAAAAAGGCGTACCGCAAGCTGGCCATGAAATGGCATCCGGACCGCAATCCGGGCAATCCGAAAGCCGAGGAGCATTTCAAGGAAGCGAAGGAAGCCTACGAGATCCTGAGCGACGCGCAGAAGCGTGCCGCGTACGACCAGTTCGGCCACGCCGGCGTCGATCCACACTCGGGCATGGGCGCGGGCGGCCCGGCAGGCGGTTTCGGCGACATCTTCAGCGACATCTTCGGCGAGATCTTCGGTGGCGGGCGCGGCGGGCGCTCGACCGTGTTTCGCGGCGCCGATCTACGCTACAACCTCGAGATCTCTCTCGAGCAGGCGGCGCACGGCTTCGAGACCAAGATTCGCATCCCGACCCTGTCGAATTGCGAGACCTGCGGCGGCAGCGGTGCGCAGCCCGGCACGCAGCCGCAGTCCTGCCCCACCTGCCGGGGCGCAGGCCAGGTGCGCATCTCGCAAGGGCCCTTCTCCATCGCGCAGACCTGTCCGCGCTGTCACGGCACCGGCAAAGTCATCACCACGCCCTGCGGCGACTGCGGCGGCGCGGGCCGCATCAAGCAGCAGAAGACCCTGTCGGTGCGCATCCCGGCAGGTGTCGACGAAGGCGACCGCGTGCGGCTTTCGGGCGAAGGAGAGCCCGGGACGAACGGTGGGCCGTCGGGCGACCTGTACGTGCAGGTGCACATCAAGCCGCACCCCGTGTTCCAGCGCGACCACGACGATTTGCACTGCGAGATGCCGGTCTCGTTCGCCGCCGCGGCGCTCGGTGGCGACATCGAGATTCCGACGCTCGACAGCTCGGCGCGCATCCGGATTCCGCCGGAGACGCAGAGCGGCAAGACCTTCCGTCTGCGCGGCAAGGGCATCAAGGGCGTGCGCAGCCAGATGCAAGGCGACCTGTACTGCCATGTGGTCGTCGAAACGCCGGTCAAGCTCACCGAGCGCCAGAAGGAGCTGCTGCGCGAGTTCGAGGCGATCTCGCAGCAGGACACCGCGCGTCACAGTCCGCGCACCAAGTCCTGGTTCGAGAAGGTCAAGGAGTTCTTCGAAAGCTAGGCGAGCCGCGGCGCCGAGCGCCTAGGCGCGCCGCCAGCTCGTGCCGGAGGGCGTGTCTTCGAGCACGACGCCCGCTGCCTCGAGCTCGCCGCGAATCGCGTCCGCGCGTGCGAAGTCGCGCGCCTTGCGGGCCGCCGCGCGCTGCGCGATGAGCGCGTCGATCGCCTCGGCCGCCAGCCCCGCCGCACCGGCTTCGCCCTGCAGAAAGGCGCGCGGGTCGCGCTGCAGCAGACCCAGGATGGCGCCCAGCGCGCGCAGCACCGGCGCCAGCGCCGCCTGCCCGCGATTGATTTCGTTCGCCAGCTCGAACAGCACGGCGATCGCCTCGGGCGTGCCGAAGTCGTCGTCCATCGCTGCCTTGAAGCGCCGGGCGGTGGGCGCGC
>JAJDNJ010000273.1 GCA_022340705.1 Betaproteobacteria bacterium | reverse complement strand
CTTCGGCGACGCCTTCGACCAGGCCGATCGCGAGTGCGCTGGTGCCGAGCACCGTGGTCATGAAGATCGGCAGCAGGCTGTGGATCAGCTCCGAGGAGAAATCCATGCACAGCGACACCAGGCCGAGCGCCCAGACAGCAGGAGGTAGTGCGCCGGGCGCAGCGCGTTCGCTCATGCAGCGTCGGGGGGCGTGGCCGCTTTCGCGCCCAATTGCGCCCAGGCGATGCCGATCAGGGCAACGATCGCGCCGAGGATCTTCAGGCCGGTAAACGTCTCGCCCAGGGTCAGCCAGGCAACCAGCCCCGCAATCGGCGGCATCAGGTACTGCAGCGGCGCGCTGCGCGCGAGGCCGCGCACCGAATTGACCCAAGCCCACACGATCCAGCCGAGAAACGAGGATACGGCCACCGCCCAGAACAGGCCGAACCACAGGCCCGCGCCGATGTCGCCGAGCGGCGCGCGGATGAACGCCGGCAGCGTGGCAAGCACCAGTGGCGGCGCTCCGAAGAGCAGCGAGTAGCACATGAGATTCAACGGCCCGTAGCGCTCGACCAGCGGCTTCGCGATCACGGTGTAGAGCGAGAAGAGCGACGCGGCGAGCAGCAGAACCATGTCGCCCGCTCCGGCGAGCGCGAGGCCGCGCACGAACTTGTCCGAGAGGAACACAACGATTCCCGTAAAGGCCACCAGCGTACCTGCGAGCTGGCGCCCGTGGAGCTTCTCGGCGCCCAGCACGGCCAGGATCATAAGCGTCCACAGCGGGCTCGAGGTGAGCACGAGCGAGGAGGAGAACGCCGTGGACAGGTTGATCCCCCACATGACCAGGCTCACATGTGCAGTGTGGCCGATCAGCCCGCACAGGACGAAACGTGGCAGGTCGCCTCGCTGCGGCCAGGACTTCGGGAAATGCCGCCGCGTGACGGCGACGAGCAGCGCAAAGCCGAACAGCGGCATCGAGAGGAAGCGAATGAAAAGGAACGGCCAGACGCCGAACTCGGCCAGCACCACTTTGGTGATCGCGAAGTTGACGCCCCAGACGGTCATCAGGCCGACGCCGGCGGCGAGCGCCCATTTCTCGCGCGTGTCTGTGCGGGCCGCCATTGCAGTCACGCACTTTACAATAGCGCGACCATGAAGCCCGAGCATCCATACCCGCTCAGCGCACGACCCGCGGTACGCGCACTCACGGCCTCCAAGATCCGCGAGCTCTTCAACGCCGGCCTCGGGCGCAGCGACGTGCTGCCGTTCTGGGTGGGGGAGCCGGACGAGCCGACGCCGGAATTCATCCGCCGCGCGGGGATGGATTCGATCGCGGCGGGCGAGCTGTTCTATACCCACAACCTCGGAATTCCCGAGCTGCGCGAGGCGCTCGCCGGCTACGTCACGCGTCTGCACCGCCGGGTGCAGCCGGCGCAGGTCGCAGTGACCAGCGCCGGTGTGAACGCGCTCATGCTCGCGTCGCAGCTCCTGGTCGACCCGGGCGACCGCGTGGTCGAGGTCGTGCCGCTGTGGCCCAACCTGCAGGAGATCCCGAAGATCCTTGGCGCCGAGGTCGTCACCGTTCCGCTCGAGTTTCGCCCCACGGGCTGGACGCTCAACCTCGAACGTCTGCTCGCGACGCTGACCCCGGGAATCAAGGCGCTGTACCTCAACTCGCCAAACAATCCGACCGGCTGGACGATCTCGCGCGCGGACCAGCAGACGGTGCTCGCGCACTGCCGTGCGCACGGCATCTGGATCTTGGCCGACGATGCCTACGAGCGCCAGTACTACGCGGACAATCACGTTGCGCCGTCGTTCCTGGACATCGCCGAGGCCGACGATCGCGTGATCAGCACGAACACCTTCTCGAAGGCTTGGTGCATGACAGGCTGGCGCCTCGGCTGGCTGGTGGTGCCGCCCGGGCTGGTCGATGATCTCGGCAAGTTGATCGAATACAACACCTCCTGCACCCCGGTGTTCGTGCAGCGCGCGGGGCTCGCCGCGGTGCGCGACGGCGAGCCAGTGATCGCGCACATGCTCGGTCGCCTGCGCAGTGCGCGTGACTTACTGGTCGGCGCGCTGAAAGAAATTCCGGGCGTCGAGGCCGCGTTGCCGAGCGGCACGATGTATGCGTTCTTCCGCATTGCCGGCGTAGACGACAGCCTGGCGTTCTGCAAAAGGCTGGTGAGTGAAGTCGGCCTCGGGCTCGCGCCGGGCTCGGCTTTCGGCCCGGAAGGCGAGGGCTGCGTGCGCTGGTGCTTCGCGGCGAGCGAGGCGCGCCTCGCGGACGGCGTCGGGCGCCTGCGCCGCGCCCTTAGAAACGCCTAAGACTCGATCGCGCGCCGCTCGTGCACTTCGCGCGAGAACGAGCGCTGCGCGGCGATGGCGAGCGCGGTCAGCTCTCCGGCGACCATGCGCAGCACGTCGTCCAGGGTGATGATTCCCACCAGCTGTCCCTCGGCGTCGACCACCGGCAGCCGGCGGGCGCCTCGGTCCTGCATGAGATCGACCGCCTCGAAAACGCCGACGTCCTCCCTGGCGACAACGAGGTCCGAGGACATCACGTCACTGACAGTCAGCTTCTCGGGGTTCACTTCGGTCGCCGCGACGACTTCCACCACGATGTCGCGGTCGGTGACGATGCCGATGGGACGGCGGTGGCCGTCGGCACCATCGACCACGACGAGCGCGCCGACGTGGTGATCGCGCATCAGGCGTGCAGCCTCGCGCAGGTCGGTGCCCGTTTCCGCGACCACCACAACCCGGCTGCAGATTTCTTTGATGTGCATGCTGACCCGGCGCCTGTGAGAAGCCAAGCTAGCGCCGCGCACCCGGCCACGGCTTGATCTCAATCAAGCGGCGCGCATGCGCGCCGGCCATCCTCAGCTGGTGAACCGGCGCAAGAGGCGACCCGGACGTGCCTGCGATTCGAGCGGCCCATTCGCGTCGGCGACGCACACGCCGTTTACCCAAACCCCGTGCACGCCGATCGCCGGTGTGACGAGGCGCGCCGCGCCGCCCGGAAGATCGTGCAGGCGCTGCTTCGGTCCGCGATTCACCGTCGCGGGGTCGAACAGCAGCAGATCGGCCGCATAGCCCGGCTTGAGCGCACCGCGCGCGCGCATACCGAATAGGCTCGCGGGCAGCCCACAAAGCTGGCGCGCGGCTTCCGCCAGCGTCAAGGTGCCGCGCTCGCGCACCCAGTGGCCGAGCAGATGCAACCCGAAGCCGGCGTCGTTGAAAAACGTGAGATGCGCGCCGGCGTCGGACAGCGACACCATGCTCGCCGGATGGCGCAGCATGCGCCCGACCGCGTCCTCGTCGCTGTTCAGCGTGAGCGCGACGAACAGCGTGTCGAGGTTCTCGGCAAGCGCGAGATCGAACCAGAAATCGAGCGGGTCTGCGCCGGCTTCGGCCGCGAGATCGGCGAGCGTGCGGTGCTCGTAGCCACGGTGCTCGAACCGCTTGCACTCGACGACCTGCACCTTGTCCCATTCGCCGTTGAACAGGCGGAACACCGCGGGCCGCGCGAGCTCGTCGCGGATTGCCTGGCGAAACGCGGGATCCGCGAGCTTCGCCTTGAACGCGTCGCCCTTCAGCCCGAGTGCCGGCTTCCAGGAATCCAGCCCTTCGATCGGGTACGGCGCATGCAGAGTGAAATCGAAACTGAGCGGACAGCAGGACACCGCACCGAGCATACGGTGGCCGCGCGCGTTGGCGGCAGCGATCGCGTCGAGATCCGCAAACACCGCCCCGGGGTTGGTGCTGTTGTGCAGCAGCGCCGCGACGATCACTGGCCGCGTCGAGAGCGCGGCGAGCGACTCGAGAGTGTCGATGCGCGTCTGGCCGCCCTTGGTGAGCATGAACAGGCCATGGTCGGCTTCTTTCAGGCTGCCGACCAAGGTTCTGAGCTCGGCCTCGTCCGCGAGGCGCGAGGGCATCGGCTTGCCGTCCTCGCCGTTGTGGGCGGGCGAAGTGCTCGTCGCGAAGCCGACCGCGCCGGCGCGCAGGCCCTCGAGCAGCAGCCGGCGCATCTCGCCGACCTCGGCCTCGGTCGCGACGCGCTCAA
>JAJDNJ010000265.1 GCA_022340705.1 Betaproteobacteria bacterium | reverse complement strand
ATCGTCAGCCGGCTGACGG
Organism: Betaproteobacteria bacterium; assembly: GCA_022340705.1. Taxonomy (GTDB): domain Bacteria; phylum Pseudomonadota; class Gammaproteobacteria; order Burkholderiales; family SG8-39; genus SG8-39. The sequence goes on along the minus strand of JAJDNJ010000265.1, from coordinate 11,094 downwards.
CAATCGAGGAGCTGGCCGGCGTGGATGTGTTCTGCTCCGACAAGACCGGCACGTTGACCAAGAACGAGATGCAGGTCTCCGAACCGGTGCTCTTCGAGGACCACGACGAGCGCGAGCTATTCCGCACGGCCGCACTCGCCTCCAGGCGCGAGAACGGTGATCCGATCGAGATGCCGATCTTCGAACATATCGATTCGAAGTTTCCGGATCTCGACTGGAAAGGTTGCCGCCAGGTCGCCTTTACACCCTTCGACCCGGTGCGCAAGCGCACCGAAGCACGTGTCGAGGGCGATGGAGAGCAGTTCATCGCAATCAAGGGAGCGGCGCAGATTCTGCTCGGGATGGCCCAACTGCCGGACGACAAGGCAAGGGACATACGCACCCAGGTCGACGCCCTCGCGGCAAAGGGATACCGGACGCTGGCCGTCGGCATCCGGAGGGGCGAAGCGCCCGTCGAGCTGATCGGCCTGCTCCCGCTCTACGACCCGCCGCGGGACGATTCCCGGGACGTCATCAACGAGATGGGCCAGTACGGCGTCGAAGTGAAGATGGTGACGGGCGACAACGTCGCCATCGCCCGGGAAATCGGCAGCATTCTCGGCCTGCAGCAGCGCATCATGACCAACGAGCAGCTCTCGGGCAGCGCGAGCAATGAGCTGCTCGAGCTCGCCGCGGTGCTTTCGGCGGCAATCTATCGACGCCTGAAACCCGAGGTGTCGCGTGGCGACGCGCAGCGATTCGCCGACGAAGTCATGCAGTCGGTGCGCGAGCTGTACGACACTGGCCTGCTCGAGCGCGAGTTCATCCACACGCACGAGTCGGCGATCGTCGAGATGATCGAGGCCGTGAACATCTTCGCCGAGGTCGTGCCCGAGGATAAGTACCGCATTGTGGATACCTTGCAGAAGGGCGGTCATATTGTGGCGATGACGGGCGATGGCGTGAACGATGCGCCCGCTCTGAAGAAGGCGGACTGCGGGATCGCTGTGTCCAACGCCACGGACGCGGCGCGCGCGGCGGCGGACATCGTGCTCACTGCGCCCGGATTGGACGTCATCAACGAGGCGATCAAGCAGGCGCGAATCACCTTCGAGCGCATGAAGAGCTACGCGGTATACCGCATCGCCGAGACGGTTCGCGTCATCCTGTTCATGACGGCGAGCATCGTCCTCTTCAATTTCTATCCCGTGACAGCGCTCATGATCATCCTGCTCGCACTGCTCAACGATATCCCGATCCTCACGATCGCCTATGATCGGACGCGGGTGCAGAAGCAGCCAGTGCGCTGGAAAATGTACGAGCTGCTGACCGTATCGACGATGCTCGGCGTTGCCGGCGTCGTTGCCTCGTTTGGTCTGTTCTACATTCTGGTCGAAATGAAGTTTCCGACGGCCATGATCCAGTCGCTCATCTTTCTGAAGCTGGTCGTCGCCGGGCACGCCACTATATTTCTGACTCGAACCGACGACTGGTTCTGGAAGCCTCCACTGCCTTCGGGGCTGCTGCTCCACGCGAGCTTCTGGTCGGCGGCGCTGGCCACCCTGATCGCCGTATACGGTGTGTTCATTGCGCCGGTCGGCTGGGCCAATGCGGGCCTAGTCTGGGCGTACGCGCTCGCATGGGTGGCGTTCAATGATTTGGTGAAGATCTGGAGCTTGAAGCTGGTGCGCGCGCGCGATGCCCATTGAGACCGGGGATGCCCCGCGCACGGCTTCCTGAGTAGAGACTTGATCGGCCGGCTTGTTTGCGCGACGGCTTGGGAGTAGGGTCAAAAGGCCAGGGAGCATTGCCATGACGACCTACGAAACCCCGAGCTGTGCCTATTGTCCGGATACCGTGCGCGCCTGCCGAAGCGGCGAGAGCGACGCGCGCGGCCCCGGTTACTGCCCGTCGAAGACCGATGCCGAAGGCATCGTGACGGCCGAGGACTACTTCCGCGACCCCTTCGAGGCGCGCGTTGCGCAGGTGTCTGCGGTGGTCGAAAGCGAGGGCTACTGCAAGTGGACCCGGGTTGAGGAAATCTGCCAGTTCGCCAAGCGCATGGGCTTTCGAAAGGTCGGAATCGCGACCTGTATCAGTTTCGTGGATCTGTCACGCGTGTTGAGTGCCATCTTCGAGAGCCACGGCCTGGAGGTCGCCTCGGTCGCCTGCAAGAACGGCGGCGTACCGAAGGAAGAGATCGGGCTCAAGGACGAGGAGAAAATCCGCCCCGGCAACTTCGAGGCGATCTGCAACCCGCTGTCGCAGGCCGAGCTGCTCAACCGTGCCGGCTGCGAACTCAATGTGATCGTCGGTCTCTGCGTCGGGCACGACAGCCTGTTCATCCGGCATTCAGAGGGCCTGGTGACAACCCTGGTCGCGAAGGACCGGGTGCTGGCACATAACCCGGTCGGTGCGCTCCAGCTCGCCGACACCTATTACAGCCGCGTCTGGGGCCCCGATAAGCCCGCCAAGCTGCCTAAGCTACCTGCCGAAGGGCGGAAGGGTGGCTGAGCGCGTGCCCGCGCTCTAGTAAACGACCACGCTGCGGATCGACTCCCCGGCGTGCATCAGATCGAAGGCGTTGTTGATGTCGGCGAGCGGCATCGTGTGGGTGATCAGGTCGTCGATGTTGATGCGTCCGTCCATGTACCAGTCGACGATCTTCGGCACGTCGCTGCGACCCCTCGCACCGCCGAACGCGGTGCCTTTCCAGACCCGGCCGGTGACAAGCTGAAACGGGCGCGTTGAAATTTCCTGGCCTGCGCCGGCCACGCCGATGATCACCGAGACGCCCCAGCCACGGTGGCAGCACTCCAGCGCCTGGCGCATGAGCTGCACGTTGCCGACGCATTCGAAGCTGTAATCCGCGCCACCGCCGGTGAGCTCGACCAGAGCGGCGACCAGGTCGCCATTAACCTCCTTCGGATTGACGAAATGGGTCAGGCCGAACTTGCGCGCCAACGCCTCGCGCGCCGGGTTGAGGTCGACTCCGACGATCATGTTTGCGCCGACCATGCGCGCACCCTGCACCACGTTGAGTCCGATGCCGCCAAGGCCAAACACCACCACGTTCGCGCCGGGCTCCACCTTTGCCGTGTTGATCACCGCTCCGATGCCGGTCGTGACTCCGCAGCCGATGTAGCAAACCTTGTCGAACGGCGCGTCCTCACGGATCTTCGCGACCGCGATCTCGGGCAGCACGGTGAAGTTGGCGAACGTCGAGCAGCCCATGTAGTGATGAATCATCTTGCCGCCGCGCGAGAAGCGGCTAGACCCGTCCGGCATCACACCTCTGCCTTGGGTTGCCCGTATTGCAGTGCATAGATTCGTCTTGCGCGACAGGCAGGATTTGCACTGTCGGCACTCGGGCGTGTAGAGCGGAATGACATGGTCGCCTTTCTTGAGCGAGGTCACGCCCGGACCGACGTCGACGACCACACCGGCGCCCTCGTGCCCGAGGATCGCCGGAAACAGGCCCTCGGGGTCAGCGCCGGAGCGCGTGAACTCGTCCGTATGGCAGACGCCGGTCGCCTTGACCTCGACCAGCACCTCGCCGGCACGCGGCCCTTCGAGCTGCACGGTTTCGATGACCAGCGGCTTGCCTGCCTGATAGGCCACGGCTGCGCGAACGTCCATGGCAGCGTTCTCCTCTCGATGACGTCAGCCCCGATCGTAGCCGAGGTCTAGAATCGGCGCGCACTTGGAGCGCCGCGCGATTGCCTCCTGCTTTCACCATTCTGATCGATCCCTGGCGAATCGATCCGCTGACCTGGCTGCACCGCGCCGAGGCGCGGGCCATCCTGCGCGAGCTGCGCGCGGCCGGAGGCGCGGTGGAAGTCAACGCGTTCGATCGCCGCGCGCTACCGCGGGGCGAGTGGATTCTGTTGCGCCTGTCCGATTCTGTGATGGTCGATGCCGCGCGTGCGTTCACGGCCGCCGGCATCGCCTACTGCGGCCCCGGTTTGCACGCACTCGAGCGCTGCTACGACAAGTGGCGTGCCTACCAGATCGTCGCGCGCGCCGGTGTCGATTGCCCCGAGACCCGCTTCGCGGCCGAGAACGACGCTTTCAGAGGGCCGGTTGTCGTCAAACCGCGCCGTGGCTCGGATTCGATCGGCATGCGCGTGATTCGCGGCGGGCCTCTGCCGGAGAAGCTGCGCAATGAGTCGATGCTCGTGCAACCGCAGGTCTTCGGCACGGAGCTGACGGTGGGCGTAGTAGACGGCGTTGCTGGGCTGCCCATGCGGCTCGAGCTTCCCGAGGGCGTGCCGTACACGTTCCTGCGCAAGTATCTAACGCGGCCGAAGCGCGCGCCGCTCGCGGATCGCGCGCTCGCCGCACGCGTACAGCAGACTGCGCTCGTCGCTGCAAACGCGCTGGGCGTCGACTGGGCGGCGCGCGTCGACTTCATCCTAGAGCGTGCGAGCCGGCGTTTGCTGTTTCTCGAGTGCGATGCCGCGCCGCTCATCGGGCCGGCGTCCGCCTTTGCCGCGAGCCTGAGCGTCTCGGGAATGGCGCGCGCAGAACAGCTCGCGCGGCTGCTGGCAAACGTTTAGGGCGACTACGCGTAGGGCTCGTCGGCAGCAACGAACTCGGTTTCTTCGAGCGCGGCCTTGCGCCACGCGGCGTAGCTTTCGGTGCGGAGCAGTGCGTCCTGGTAGTCGTGCGCTTCGCCTTCGAGTTCTACGCCGTAGGTCACGAAACGGCTCACGACCGGTGTGAAGTAGGCATCGGTGGCGCAATACGCTCCGAACAGGAACGGGCCAGCGCCACCGAACTCGTGCCGCGTGCGCGTCCAGTGCTCTGTCAGCCGTTCGATCTCCTGCGCGACCTCCGGACTCATGCCCTTGCCCGGAAAACTGCCGTGCAGGTTCATCGGCATCGCGCCGCGCACTGCGCGGTAGCCGGCGTGAAAATCCGCCGCGAGCGAGCGCGCTCGCGCCCGCGCTCGGGCATCCTTCGGCCAGAGGCCCTTGTCAGGGAACAATTCGTGCAGGCGCTCGATGATCGCGAGCGTGTCGAAGGTGGCGAATCCACGGCCTGGCGCGCCCTCCCACAGCACAGGCACCAGCCGGGACGGCGACAGCGCGGCGATGTTCTGCGCCCAGTCCTCGGACTCGAACTTGACCATGCGCTCGGCGAAGGCGATGCCGAGCTCGGTCATTGCCAGCCAGGGCCGCGACGACCAGGACGAGTAGTTCTTGTTTGCGATGACAAGTGTCAGTGGCTCGGCCATGACGATGCGCTCAGGGTGCCCAGATGAATTCCACGCGGATGCCGCTGGGTTCGTAGATCATGCAATGCTTGGCTGGCCCGCCGCGCAGGAACTCGGGGGCGAATTCGACGCGTACGCCCGGATGCGACGCAGCCTTCGCGAACACGGCGTCGAGCCCGGCTTCGGATGCGACTCGAAGGGCGAAATGGTGCAGCCCGACGTTCTTTCGCCGGTCGAATCGTCTCGCACCGTCTTCCGTCTGCCACAGCGTGACGAAAGCGTGTCCATTGGTGACGAAGATGGCGGGGTACTCGGGCACCTCGCGCGCGACCGACCATCCGAGTCCGTCCGTGAAAAACTTCGCCGTCGCCTGGAGGTCCGAAACCGCCAGGCCGAGGTGATGAATTCCGAGCATCGGCATACCCAAGGCGCTCCCCGGCCCAAACGAAACGAGCGGGAAGTGTAGCGCTCAACTCCGGTCGCGGATCCAGGCGACGTAGTCGCCTCCTGGAATCGGCGTCAAGCCCGCATGGCTGCGGTTGAGCAGGTAGGTCCAGGCGGCGAGCTCCGAGCCGTCGGTGAGTCGCACCCTGAAGACCTCGCGCCGGTACTCGTGCGGCTCGGGATCCGCGGCGCTGCAGCCTTCGTAGGCATCGAGGACCTCGAGCGCGCTCTGCGCGCCGCTCGGGTCGAGCGCGTAAAGCTCTCCTTTGACGCACCCGTTGCCTCCCTCCGCGATCACCAGTCCGGGATAGGCGCCGAGATCATAAAGAGTGCCCTGTGCCGTTGCTTCCCCGACGAGGCGCGCGGCACGCTCGAGCACGCCATGCATCTCGTGTCCGAGACACTTGCACAATGTTCCGTACACGAACAGGTGATGTGCCTGTGCGCTCATGCTCCAGCCTCGCGCGGGGCGCTGCGTTGGCTCAGGCGGCGGACCGGCTGCGCGAGAGCGCGATCGTCGGCGAGCGCGCCAGCGTCTGATAGACGACGCAGTACCGCTCGGTCAGGCGCAGCAGGGCGTCGAGCTGCTCGTCGCTTGCATCCGTGTCGAGCGCGATGTGCAGCCGGATGCGCTGAAGCCCCACCGGCACTTCCTTCGACATTCCCAAGGTGCCGCGGACGTCGAGATCCCCTTCCGCTTCGAGCGTGGCGTCGCGCAATGCGATCCCGAGCGCGGTGGCGACCGCATTCAAGGTCACTCCGGCGCAGGCGACCAGGGCCTCGAGCAGCATGTCGCCTGAACAGGCGTTCCGCCCGTCACCGCCGGCCGCGGGGTGCAGCCCGGCCGACACCAGTGCCTTGCCGGTTTCGACCTTGCAGCTCACGCCCTCGCCCAGGCGGCCCTGCGCGCGGACGGTGATGAGCGCCTGATCGGGTGTATCGCGATAGCGCGCCTTGAAAGGCGCCTGAACGGAACGAAGCTGCTCGGCGTCCATGGAGGGTCCCCCTGATTGCCTATAGATAGATGCGCGACTCCCGGAAAGCGGCCCCGAAAACGGGGTGAGCCCGGCTCAAACGACGAATAGGAAGGATTGTGTACCGGCTTGGCGGGCCAGGGCGACGTCACCGCGTGACGGCAGCCTGCCGAAGCAGGCGAGCCGCGCGTGCAAAGCTAGAGGAGGAGGAGGAGGAGGCTAGCTTCGCGACGCACGCTCGCCGCCGCGGTTCTACTGTCCCCTTTCGGAGACGCCCCCACCGTACCTCAGGCCGGCAAGGACCCATAGGACAAAGGTCACAAGTCGGGCTCCGTGGACAGTTCGGCGGGGCAATTGTGCCTGTTTCGGCGCAGGGACCTCCGGCCAGGCGCATTCCAGCCCGAGGGGATGATCGGCGCGGGCCCTGCTCTTCACACCATGGTCCTTGCCGGCTGACTGCCTGGCTGCGGCGGGAATTCTGGCCGCAGCGGGTTGCCGGTGGGTTGTTCGACCGGCCGCTCAATCACTGACCCTCCGGGGGCAACCGCGGGCGGTTCGGCACGGGCATTCTGACTCGCGAACAGGAGCGTCATTCCTCCGAGCGCGATGCCGAAGGCGAGGCCGGCAGCCACCGCGAGCAGAATGAGCGAAAGAAGGTCGATGACGACAACCCGGGTCGGAGCGGTCGATGCCGTTTCACGCATGAGGTCTCCGTAAGCGCTCTTGTCCACAGCTGCATTCAATCGCCCGCGAGTGATAGCCGCGCGGCCGGACGCTGACCGACTGCGGGGCAATTGTGGCAATCCCATGGCAGCACCTCGGCACTCTCGCCACCCGGCATAAACTGTGGGCGACATGGCACGCCGCATCGCGCTCGTCGAGGACGACCCGGCCATCCGCGCCAATTACATGGATGCGCTGCGCAAGCATGGCTACGAGGTGGCTGCCTATGCGGCCAGGGAGGAAGCGCTCACGGCCATGAAGACGCGCCTGCCCGACCTCGCGATCATCGATATCGGCCTGGGGACCGACGTCGACGGGGGCTTCGCACTGTGCCGCGAGTTACGCGCTCTTTCCGCGCATCTGCCGATCATCTTTCTTACCGCGCGCGACAGCGATTTCGATGTCGTCTCCGGGCTGCGTTTGGGGGCGGACGACTATCTGACCAAGGACGTCAGCCTGCCGCACCTGACCGCTCGCATCGCGGCGCTGTTTCGACGCAGCGAGCTGGCGCGCGAAGCCGGTCCGAGCGAGGAGCGGCTCGAGCGCGGCGCGCTGTCGCTCGATCTGAAGCGCTTCAGCGTGAGCTGGAAGGGGTCACCGGTCGCCCTCACGCTCACCGAATTCTGGATGGTGCACGCCCTCGCCAAGCATCCCGGCCATGTAAAGAATCGCGAGCAGTTGATGCACGACGCGAACCTTGTCGTGGACGACGCAACGATCACCTCTCATGTCAAGCGCATGCGCCGCAAATTTCAGGCGGTGGACGCGGAATTCGACGCGATCGAAACCGTGTACGGCATGGGCTATCGCTGGAAGGAGTAGCGCCATGGCGGGCTTCCGCGTCGGCTTGCGCGGAAAACTCGCACTCGCCGGGCTTGCGGTGCTCGTGGTGCCGTTCGCGGGGGTGCTTTATATCAACGAGATGGAGCGCCTGCTGCTCGAGGGGCAGACGCAGGCGCTTCTCGCGACCGCACGCGCGGTGGCCACGGCATTGCACGAGCGCCCTCAGCTGCTCAGTGCGCTGCCAGAGCATGACGATTTGCTTCGGCGTGAGGCCGAGGCCGAGCTGCGCCGCTTGAGCGGCGCGGCGGAGGCCGAGCCCTCGGGCGAGCCCTCGCCGGTCGCGCTCGCACGCGAGGCCGCGCTCAAGGCGCAGCGCGCGCAGGAAGACATCGCCGCGATCTTGCGCGGCCTGCAGCGCACCACCTCGCGCATCTGGGTCGTCAATCGCCGCCTGCAGGTGCTCGCGCTTGCGGGAAGCCTGAAGCGCGACGTCACGCCCGGGCCATCGCCTGAAGGCTGGCGCGCCATCTGGCGCCTCGTCGCGGGCTGGCTCATCCAGAGGCCCACGGAGGACTTCGCAGTCTCTCTGCCCGACGACGTGCTCGCGACCGGACGCGACATTTCCGCCGCATTGCAGGGAACTCCCAGCGTGCGCACGCGCCGCACGCCGGACGGTCGGGCGCTCGTCGTCTCGGCGGCGCACCCGATCTGGAACGGCGACGAGGTGGCGGGCGCCGTCGTGGTCGAGGAGACGACCAATCCGATCCTCTCGCTGCGCAGCGAGGCGCTCGAGCGGCTGCTGCTGTTCACGCTGATCGCTTTCGTCGCTGCGGCGGCCCTGCTCATCGGCTACGCGACTCGGCTGTCGCATCGCATCCGCATGCTGCGCGACGAGGCCGAATCGGCGATCGACGCGCGTGGCCGGATCTCGCGCCTGGCCACCGGTTCCCAGGCAGACGACGAGATCGGCGACCTTTCGCGCAGCTTCTCCGAAATGCTTGCGCGCCTTGCACAGCATCACGCCTACCTGGAAAGCATGGCCGGCCGGCTGTCACATGAGCTGCGCACGCCGATCGCGGTGGTGCGCTCCTCGCTCGAGAATCTGGAGCTCGGCCCCACGCCAGAAGAGGCCAAGCGCTATCTGGCGCGCGCCGAAGAGGGCCTCGCGCGCCTCACCATGATTCTGCAGCGCATGACCGAAGCCTCGCGGCTCGAGCAAAGCCTGCGCACTGCGGAGCGCGAGGCCTACGATCTGGTGCCGGTGGTGCGCGGCTGCGTCGACGGTTATCGGCTGGCCTATCCGCAGACGCCGTTCCTGCTCGCTTTGCCCGAGGCCGCAGTGCGCGTGTCGGGTTCGCCCGACCTCGCGGCGCAATTGCTCGACAAGCTGGTTGAGAATGCGGTGGATTTTGCGCGCGAGGATACGCCGGTGCGCATTGAGCTCGAGCCACGCGAGCGCACGGCGCTATTGAGCGTAAGCAACCAGGGGCCTGTACTACCGAAGTCGATGCGCGGCCGGCTGTTCGAGTCGATGGTCTCGGTGCGCGAGGCGCAGGGCGGCCGCGGCCCGCACCTCGGTCTTGGTCTGTACGTCGCGCGCCTGATCGCGGAGTTTCACGGCGGCGGAATCGATGCACGCAACCTGCCTTCGGGCGACGGCGTGGTCGTGCGCGCGCGCTTCGCGCGTCGCTGAGCGGCAAGCGCGGGAGAAGGACTAGAATCCGCCGTCCCCCGCTTCGACAAAGCTTCGCGCTTGTCCCTGTCTTCGTCCTCCGCCGCAGCGTCTCCCGGTGCCCCGACGACCGATTTCGACCTCTTGGTCGTCGGCGGCGGAATCAACGGCGCAGGTATCGCACGCGACGCGGCGGGTCGCGGCCTACACGTGCTGCTGGTCGAGAAAGGCGATATCGCAGGGGCAACCTCGTCCTGGTCGTCCAAGCTGATTCATGGCGGTCTGCGCTATCTCGAGCAGTATCAGTTCCGCCTGGTATCGGAGGCGCTGGCCGAGCGCGAAGTACTGCTGCGTATCGCGGGGCATCTTGTCTGGCCCTGCGAGTTCGTCATGCCGCACGTGCATGGGCTGCGCCCGCGCTGGATGATCCGGCTCGGCCTGTTTCTCTACGATCATCTCGCGCGCCGCGACGCGCTTCCCGGTTCGGCGCCGGTGCGGCTCGACCACGGGGCCTACCATGCCGGGCTCAAGGCCGGGTTGATCCATGGCTTCCGATACGCCGACTGCCGGGTGGACGACGCGCGTCTGGTAATTGCCAACGCGCGCGGCGCGCGCGCGCTGGGCGCCACGGTTCTAGCGCGCACCGAGCTGCTGCGCGCCGAGCGCCGCGACGGGCGCTGGCAGGCGCGGCTGCGCGATGCGCAGGGCTCCGAGCGCAGGGTCACGGCACGTGCGGTGGTGAATGCGGCCGGGCCCTGGGTGAAGCCGGTGCTCAACGACAGCCTGGGGCAACCGAGCGACGAGGCGGTGCGCCTGATCCAGGGCAGTCACATCGTGCTGCCGCAGCTCTACCCGGGCAAGCATGCGTTCATCCTTCAGAACGACGACCGGCGCGTGGTGTTCATGATCCCGTTCGAAGAACGCTTCACGCTGGTCGGCACCACCGACATTCCCCTCGAGGGCGACATCGCGAGACCGCATGCGAGCGACGCCGAAGTGGCGTACCTGTGCCGTGCCGTGAACCGATATCTCGAGAAGGCGGTACGGCCGGAGGACGTCGTCTGGCGCTTCGCGGGCGTGCGCCCGCTGTACGACGACGGGTCCGAGGATCCCTCCTCGATTACGCGCGACTACGTGCTGCGTGTCGATGCGGACGAAGGTGCGCGAGCACCGGCAGCCGTGCTGAGCGTCTATGGCGGAAAGATCACCACTTACCGACGCCTCGCCGAGCACGCACTGGAGGAACTGGCGCCGTACTTACCGGCAATGCGCGCGCCCTGGACGGCACAGGCCGCGCTGCC
>JAJDNJ010000251.1 GCA_022340705.1 Betaproteobacteria bacterium | reverse complement strand
CGGCATCCTGCTCATCCTCGACGAGGTGATCACGGGCTTCGGACGCCTCGGCACGCCGTTCGCGGCGCAGTATTTCGGCGTCGAGCCCGACCTGATGATGTTCGCCAAGGCGATCACCTCGGGCACCGTGCCGCTCGGCGGGGTCATCGCGTCGGACGCGGTCTACGAAGCCTTCATGGGCGCGCAGGGCGCGGGGGTTGAGTTCTTTCACGGCTACACCTACTCCGGGCACCCGCTCGCCTGCGCCGCGGCGATGGGCACGCTCGACACCTACGCGGAGGAGGGACTGCTCACGCGCGGCACGGGCGCACTCGCGAAGGCGTTCGAGGACGGAGTGCACGCCTTCAAAGGCGCGCCGCACGTCGTGGACTGCCGCAACCTCGGCCTGGTGGGCGCGATCGAGCTCGCGCCGCGCGCCGGTGCGCCGGGCGCGCGGGGGTTCGAGGTGTTCGAGAAGTGCTGGGAGAAGGGCGTCTACGTGCGCCCGATCGGCGACAACGTCGGCTTCTGCCCGCCGCTCATCGTCGAGCAGAAGCACTTCGATCAGATGTTCGGCACGGTTGCGGAGGTTCTCAAGTCGGTTGCCTGATAAGGCGCGACTTCGGGGTCAGACCCCTGTGGATAAGTCACGCAGGCCGAAATAACTCGAAGCGCCTCGCGACTTATCCACAGGGGTCTGACCCCATTGTCGCGAGCGCAGTATCGAGCGCCGGCAGCGCAGCGTTGAACTCGGCCTGTGCGGCCGTTTCGCGCAGTGCGGTGAGCGTTTTGCGCAGTTCGGGGCTGCGCTCGCCGTGCCCGACGCGCGCGAGCGCGCGTCCGCGCGCGGTTACGAAGTCGGACCACGGCAGGGGTTCACGCGCGGAATAGCGCTCGAGCTGCGCGCAATAATGCTCGATGCCCTCCCAATCCTCCTCCTCGAGCGCGGCCTCGATCGCGTGCGAAGCAAACCAAAAATGGTTGTGGCTCACGGCGCCTGCCTCGAGCAGGGCTTCGCCTTCGCGCAACGCTTGCGCACGCTCGGCCGCGTCCCGTGCAGCGCGCGCCAGCTCACCATACAGGATCGGGCCCACGAACCGCTGCGCCGCCTTTCCGCCGTCAGCCAGGCCCTGATGGCACAGCGCGCGCGCAGCTTCACGGTCACCCTTGGCCAGGGCGATCTCGGCGGTGTTGTGCAGCGCCTGCGCATAGAAGCGGTTCGCGTCCAGCATTTCGGCCAGCCTGCGCTGCTCGTCGGCGTGAGCCGCCGCGAGCTCCAAATCGCGCAGCACCCTTCCTGCCATCGCTGAAACGAGTCCGTGCGAGAGCAATTCGGCGCGCGGATCCGACAGACGTGCAGCGAGCGCGGCACCCTCGAGGCCGATGTTCACGGCGTCCCGTACCCGGAGCAAATACTCGGAGGTCCAGCCCACCATGTGCAGAACCGAGGCCTCGAGCCGCGCAAGGCCGTGCTTGCGGGATAGCTCAACACAGCGCGCGAACTGCTCGTGCGCCGAGCGCATGCGTCCCTGGAGGTAATAGGCGTCGCCCAGTCCGCCGACCGCCGTGGCTTCGGCCTCGATCGAGCCCGCTGCACGCGCGTAGTCGAGTGAAGCCTGATGCTCGCGCAGGCAGTCGTCGAGGCGGCCCATCGGAAAATATAGGTTGCCGCGCAAGTGGTGCAGGCGCGCGAGCTCGAGCGAAAGCCCGGCCCGCTCGGCGAGCGGCTGCGCTTCGGCAAGCGCGGCGAGGCCTTCGTCGATGCGGTCGTTGACGCGCATGCCCGAGGCCATTCCGATCAACGCGCGTGCGCGTTCGGCATCATCTCCCGCCGCTTCAAGCGCGGCGCGGTAAGCGTCGACGCTCTCGGCGACCCGGCCAAGCTCGAGCAGCAGGCCGCCCTGTGCCATCAGCAGCGCGCAGCGCGGCGCGCCTTCGCCCGCGAGCGCGAGTCCGCGATCGGCGAGATTGCGGGCATGCTCATAGCGGAAGTGGCGTGCCTCGGATTCGGTCGCCGCAAGATAGGCGAACGGCGCGCGCGGGTCCTCGGCGCGGTCCCAGTGCTCGGCGGCGAGCACGGGGTCGTTCGACTCGAACCGCTGCGCGGCGCGCGCATGCAGCTGCCGGCGACGCGCGCGCAGCAGCGATTCGTAGACGCCGTCATGAATCAGCGCATGGCCGAACAGGAACCCGCCTTCTTCCGGACGCACGAGGAAGTGCGCAACCAGCGTGGCGCAGTCGTAGTCCGGATCTTCGATCAAGTGTCGCAGCGCATCGAGCGAGAAGCGCTGGCCGAGCACGGCGGCCGCCTGCACCGCGTGCTTGTCGGCCGGGTCGAGACGGTCGAGCCGGGCGTGGACCAGCGATTGAATCGAGCCGGGCAGGCTCGCCTGGCCGGCTTCGTCGGCATTGAGGAGCAGCTGCTCGAGAAACAGCGGATTGCCCGCGGCGCGCTGTACGCACTCACGCACCAATGTATCGGCCATGCCGGCGAAGGACTTTGCCAGACGTTCGGCCTCCTCCGCCGAGAACGGGACGAGATTGATGCCCATCGTCGGCACCGCGTGCAGCGCGCTGCGCCAGTGTCCTGCGGTGGGATCGTTTTCATATCGCGTCGAGGCGATCAGCAAGAGCGGCTGCGTCTGCGTGAGCGCAGCGACCGCCGCGAGCCGATCGAGCGTCAGTTCATCTGCCCAATGTACGTCCTCGACCAGCAACAGCAGCGGGTCCCGGATGCTCGCCTGGCGCACGAGATCGCACATCGTCTCGCGCACGCCGCGCGCGCGTGCCTCGCGCGACAACGCCGCGTAGATCGCGCGCTGCGCGGGCGGCGGCTCGATGTCGAGCAATACGCTGACGAACATCTCGTTCTCGGCCGCGGTCATTCCTTCGGCGCAGGCCCGGGCCGCCGCGGTCCGGCGTGCGGCCTCGTCCGCCTCGGAACCGAGTCCGAGCAGCCCGCGCGCCAGGCTGCGCACCGCATCGTGCCCCGTCTCGGCGCCGAAATCGAGCACCAGCGCGCTGTGGCAGGCGAAGCCGCTGGTCGTGGCCCGCGACTGGAATTCGCGCAGCAGCCGCGTCTTGCCGATTCCCGGGTCGCCGCGCACGATGATCACGCGCCCGCGCCTGAGCTCGCGACAGCTGCGCAGCAGCGTGTCGAACTGCTGCACCTCCTCGGTACGTCCGACGAAGGGACGCCCAGCCTCCGCGCGACTGCGCGCGCCGCGGATGCGGTAGGGCACCACCGGCTGCTGTTTGCCCTTCACGTTGATCGCATCCCCCGCCTCTGCGTCGAACAGCGCAGAGACTTCGCGCCAGGTTTCCGCGCTGACGACGATCTCCTCGTCGGCGGCAAGCGAGCGCAGGCGTGCCGCGGTGTTGACCGTATCGCCGGTCACCGTGAATTGCCCGGCGCGCGCATCGCTGCGCCGCACGACGACCAGCCCGGTGCTCGCGCCGGTGTGCATGCCCAGCGCGCTGCCGATGCGGGGCGCAAGCTCGGCACTGATCGCGCGCACCGCGGCGTGCAGCTCGAACGCCGCGCGCACCGCGCGGCCAGGGTCGTCGCGCCGCGCGACCGGCACCCCGTACAGCGCCATGACCTCGTCGCCGACGAACTGGTTCACCGTACCGCCGTGCCGCTCGATGATCGCGACCGCTTCGCGCTTGATGCGCCCCATGATGGCCTCGACCTCTTCCGGATCGAGGCGTTCGTTGAGCGCGGTGTAGCCCGAGAGGTCGGAAAACGCGACCGTCGCGTGGCGCCGTTCGCCGTCTTCTTCGGCCGGCGGCACCGGCGCCTTGGCGGGTTCCGGCTGGGTCGTCAGCGCATGCCCGCAGGCGGTGCAGAAGCGCAGATCGGGCGTCACCGGCTCGTTGCAGGCCGGGCAGCGCGCGGCGAGCGAGGCGCCGCACTGGCCGCAAAACTTTGCCTTGGGCGGATTCTCGAATTGGCAGGTCGTGCAGCGCATGGGCTCGAT
This sequence comes from Betaproteobacteria bacterium, assembly GCA_022340705.1. Taxonomy (GTDB): domain Bacteria; phylum Pseudomonadota; class Gammaproteobacteria; order Burkholderiales; family SG8-39; genus SG8-39. The sequence continues at coordinate 296 of JAJDNJ010000251.1, read as the reverse complement.
GTGATCCGGGGCGCACGAAGAACGGATGTCGAACCGCGCCGCCGGCCGAAACGATACACCGCATCGGACATCGACGCGCTGCCGATACAATGCGGGCCATGAACGCAGCCTCGGAAACGGCGCTCAGCATCAACGCGGCGCGCTACTGGAAAACGGTCGAACGCTCGGCCGAGATCGGCCTCGGCCGCCCCGGCGGTCTCGCGCGCGTCGCGCTATCCGACGCGGATCGCGAGATGCGCGACCTGTTCGCCGACTGGTGTCGCGAGGCCGGCTGCGCGGTGACGGTCGACCAGGTC
>JAJDNJ010000230.1 GCA_022340705.1 Betaproteobacteria bacterium | reverse complement strand
CCGCGCAGCCCGCGAGCACGATCAGGTCGGCGAGCGACACCTTCTTGCCGCCTTTCGACTTCTTGTTGAAGTCCGCCTGGATGCCCTCGAGCGTCTTCAGCACCTTTGCGAGCTTTGCCGGCTGGTTGACTTCCCAGTCCTTCTGCGGCGCGAGCCGGATGCGCGCGCCATTTGCGCCGCCGCGCTTGTCGGAGCCGCGGAAGGTGGACGCCGACGCCCAGGCCGTCGACACGAGCTGAGCCACCGACAGCTTCGCGGCGAGGATCTTCTTCAGGTCGGCGATTTCCTTATCACCGATCAGCTTGTGGTCGACCGCGGGGATCGGGTCTTGCCAGATCAGCTCTTCCTTCGGCACTTCCGGTCCGAGGTAGCGGGCACGCGGGCCCATGTCGCGGTGAGTCAGCTTGAACCAGGCGCGCGCGAAGGCATCGGCGAAGGCCTGCGGATCGTCTAGGAACCGGCGCGAGATCTTGCCGAACTCGGGATCGAAACGCAGCGTCAGGTCGGTGGTCAACATGGTCGGCTTGTGGAACTTGCCCGGGATGTGCGCGTCGGGAATGATCTCCGGCGCGTTCTTGGCCACCCATTGCTTGGCGCCGGCGGGCGACTTGACCTGCTCCCATTCGTATGCGTACAGGATCTCGAGAAAGCTGTTGCTCCACAGGGCCGGGGTCTTGGTCCAGGTCACTTCGAGGCCGCTGGAGACCGTGTCGGCGCCACGCCCCGTGCCATAGTCGCTCGTCCAGCCGAGTCCCTGCGCTTCCAGCGGCGCGCCTTCCGGATCGGCACCCTTGTGCGATTCCGGCGCCGCGCCGTGGCACTTGCCGAAGGTGTGGCCGCCGGCGATCAGCGCGACCGTCTCCTCGTCGTTCATCGCCATGCGGCCGAACGTGGCGCGGATGTCCTTGGCGGCGGCCATGTAGTCGCCGCTCGCATTCGGGCCTTCCGGGTTGACGTAAATGAGGCCCATGTGGGTAGCGCCGAACGGTCCGAGGTCCCGATCGCCGCTGAAGCGCTTGTCGGCGCCCAGCCACGCGATCTCCTCGCCCCAGTTCACGTCCTCATCCGGCTCCCATACATCCGCACGGCCGCCGCCGAAGCCGAAGGTCCGGAAGCCCATCGATTCGAGCGCGACGTTGCCGGCGAGGATGATCAGGTCGGCCCAGGAGATTTTCTTGCCGTACTTCTGCTTGATCGGCCAGAGCAGGCGGCGCGCCTTGTCGAGGTTGACGTTGTCAGGCCAGCTGTCGAGGGGCGCGAAGCGCTGCTGGCCGCGGCCGCCGCCGCCGCGGCCGTCGGTGACGCGGTAGGTCCCGGCGGCGTGCCACGACATCCGGATGAAGAACGGGCCGTAGTGGCCGAAGTCTGCCGGCCACCAGTCCTGCGAATCGGTCATCAGCTTGACCAGGTCCTTCTTCAGCGCCTTGAAATCCAGGCTCTTGAATTCCTTCGCGTAGGCGAAGTCCTTGCCCATCGGGTCCGACTTCGCGGAATGCTGGTGCAGCAGCTCCAGGCGCAGCTGATTCGGCCACCAGTCGCGGTTGGTCCGGCCGACGCCGGCGATGTTGGTGAACGGGCACTGGCCCGCGATGGGTTCCTTGACCTTCGTGTCCATGTTCGTTCCTTTCGATGCGCTGTTGACGAGCTGATGGCTCGACGCCTCTTGGCGCGGGGCTCGTAGCGCCGCATTACATTCCGGCGCGCTGGATTTGTGAAATCGATTGTTCCGATCCAATCGATTGTGGCGGACTATTGATCACCTGGCCCGCGACGTCAGGAAAGACCCTGCGCCTGTGCTAGGCTCTCTCGCTTTTCCGAGGCAGAGCGTGGCATCCCGTAACGACTATCTCGAGCGCATTCTCAAGGCGCGCGTCTACGACGTGGCGCACGAGACCCCGCTCGAACTCGCCCCGGGACTGTCGAAGCGGCTGCGCAACCGCCTCTACCTCAAACGAGAAGACCTGCAGCCGGTGTTTTCGTTCAAGTTACGTGGCGCCTACAACAAGATGGCGAAGCTGCCGGCCGCACAGCTCCAGCGCGGTGTGATCGCGGCGAGCGCGGGCAACCATGCCCAGGGCGTCGCGCTCGCGGCGCAGACGCTCGGCTGCCGCGCGGTGATCGTGATGCCGGTGACGACGCCGCGCATCAAGGTCGACGCGGTTGCGGCGCGCGGCGCGGACGTCGTACTGCACGGTGATTCCTACGACGAAGCCTACGCATACGCCGCGCGCCTGAAGCGGCGGCGCAGGCTGAGCTTCGTGCATCCCTACGACGACCCCGACGTGATCGCCGGGCAGGGCACGATCGGGATGGAGATCCTGCGCCAGCACACGGGCGCGCTCGACGCCATTTTCGTGCCGGTGGGCGGCGGCGGCCTGATTTCCGGAATCGCTGCATACGTGAAGTCGCTGCGCCCGTCGGTCCGGATGATCGGCGTCGAACCGGTCGACGCCGACGCGATGGCGCGCTCCCTCAAGGCGGGACGGCGCGTCACGCTCGATCAGGTCGGGCTGTTCGCCGATGGCGTCGCAGTCAAGCGCGTCGGGCGCGAGACCTTCCGGCTCTGTGCACGGCTGCTCGACGGCGTGGTGCGCGTCGATACCGACGAGATGTGCGCCGCGATCAAGGACGTGTTCGAGGACACGCGCGTGGTGCTCGAGCCGGCCGGCGCGCTCGCGATCGCAGGCGCGAAGGCGTGGGTGGAAAAGACCGGAGCACGCGGCAAGACTCTCGCGGCGATCGCTTCGGGCGCAAACACCAACTTTGATCGGCTGCGCTTTATCGCCGAGGAAGCCGAGGTCGGCGAGCATCGCGAGGCGATCCTCGCGGTCACGATCCCTGAGCGTCCGGGCAGCTTCAAGAAGTTCTGCACGACGCTCGGCGCGAAGGACATCACCGAGTTCAACTACCGCATCGCGGACTCGCGCGAAGCGCACATCTTCGTCGGCGTGGAAGTCGTCAACCGCGCCGAGACCGCGCGCATCGTGCGCAATCTCGAGCGCCATGGACTGCATGCGCTCAATCTCTCGGACAACGAGATGGCGAAGCTGCATCTGCGCCACATGGTCGGCGGGCGAGCACCCTGGTCGGGCAACCGTCGCGCGTCGCGCGACGCAAACGAGCTGCTCTACCGGTTCGAATTTCCCGAGAGGCCCGGTGCGCTGATGAAGTTTCTCGAAAATCTGCGCAGCGACTGGAACATTAGCCTGTTTCATTACCGCAACCACGGCGCGGACTACGGCCGCGTGCTGGTCGGCGTGCAGGTGCCCCCGCGCGAAATGAACGAGTTCCGCCGTTTCCTGAACAAGCTCGGCTATCCCTGGGTCGACGAGTCGCGCAACCCCGCCTATCGCATGTTTCTTGCGTGAACGCGTCTCAGCGCGGGTCCTCGCCGAAATAACCGGGCGCGATCTCCGCGGCGTAGCACACGGGCGAGGCGCGCTCGCTCGCTTCCCCCTCGGGCGGCGCGCCGAGGAATTCGAGGCGCTCGGCGTCGCGCCGGTAAACCCCGCGTTCGGTGACCAGGTAATCGAGCGGTATGTCCCAGGACTGCGGCGTGATCGTCTCGAGGTGCGCGGCTTCGTACCCGGTGCCGATCACGCGCGGCCGGGGCGCGAGGGCGGCGAGCGTGCGGTCGAAGTAGCCCCCGCCGTAGCCCAGACGATAGCCGCCGTCGTCCCAGCCGTTCACCGGCAGGAGCACCGCCTGGGGAACGATTTCGGCCGAATCGACCGGGTAGGGAATGCCGAGCGCCCCGCGCGCGAGCGCTATGCCCGGGCGCCAGAGGCGAAAGACGAGCGGCTGATTGCGCGCGACGACGACCGGGAGCGCGGTCAGCGTACCGCGCTCGCGCAGCCGGCGCATGAGGTGACGCGCATCGTACTCGTTGCGGATCGGCCAGCAGAACGCGAGGCGTGCGCCGGCCAGCCCGGGGAACGCGCGCTCGATGTGACGGTCTATGCGCTGGCGCAGCGCGGTGCAGGTGGCCGCGTCGAGCGCGACGCGCTCCGCGATGAGGCGCTCGCGCGTCGCCTTGCGCCAAATCAGCAGCTCCGAGGTATTCAAGCGAAATTTACGCGTGCTATGCTTAGCTTATGATTTTGCAGCGTTTCTGTTGCGCGTGGGCGGTTTTTCTGCTGCTCGCCGCAGCACCCGCGCGTGCGGCCGACGGAGACGCGGCGCTGCTCGCCGCCTACGACGCCTTTCAGGACGGCAATCTCACCAAGCTCGAGAAGCAGGCCGAGGCGATTCGAGGGCACCCGCTCGAGGCGTACTACGACTTCTGGCATCTCGCGCTGCGCATCGAGGTCGCCGACGCGCCCGAGGTCCATCGCTTTCTCTCGCGCTACGCGGGCAGCCGTGTCGCGGATGACCTGCGCGCGCGCTGGCTCAAGGAACTCGGCAAGCGGCGCGACTGGAGTCGGTTCGACGTCGAGCTCGCACCGCTCGTGCTCGACAAGCTCGAGGTGCGCTGCTACGCCTGGGCATCGCGTCTTGCGCAGGGCGACCGCAGCGTTTTGGATGCCGCTCATAAGCTCTGGCTCGAGCCGATCAAGCTGCCGGAGGGTTGCGATCGCTTGATGGAAGACATCGCCGCGCTTGGCGCGCTCAGCGAGGACTTGGCCTGGCAGCGCGCGCGCGTGCAGATGGAAGAGCGCCGGCGCTCGGAAGCCGGCCGCGCGCTCGAGTACGTGCCCGAAAAGAGCCGGCCCAGCACAGCGACGCTGAGACTGGTCGCGAAGAAACCCGAGCGCGTGCTCGACAGGTTGCTAAAAAAGAAGAAGGCGCTTGCGCATCGCGCCGACCGCGAACTCGCGGTGCTCGCGATGATTCGCCTTGCGGGCATCGATCCGAAGCGCGCGGCCGAGATGCTCGAGGGTCGTCTCTCCGATTCCGTGAGCGCGGCAGACCGGCAGTATCTCTGGGGACGCATCGCGCTGGAATCGGCGCGCCGCCACGAGCCCGAAGCGCTCGCCTGGTACGAGCGCGCCGGGCGCGACGCACTGACCTACGAGGAGCGCGAATGGAAGGTGCGCGCCGCGCTGCGCGCCGAGCACTGGGTGTCGCTGCGCGACGCGATCGATGAAATGCCGATCGAAGCACATCGCGATCCGGCATGGACCTACTGGTACGGCAGAGCGCTCGCCGAGCTCGGACGCCCCAGGGGGGCGCGCGCACACTATCTGCGTATCGCGGGCGAGCCGAATTTCTACGGATTGCTGGCGACCGAGGAGCTGGGCGATTACGCCACCCTGCCCAAGGAGACGCACAAGCCGAGCGACGAGGACCTCGCCGAGGCCGCGCGCAATCCGGGCCTGCGCCGCGCGCTCGAACTGTACCGGCTCGATCTGCGCAAGGAAGGCCGACTGGAGTGGGTTTACACGATTCGCGCGATGAACGATCGCGAGCTGCTCGCGGCCGCCGAGCTGGCACGCAGAGCGGACATTCCCGACCGCGCGATCAACACTGCGGACCGCACGCAGCAGCGGCATGATTTCGAGCTGCGTTATCTCGCGCCGTATCGTGACGTGTTCAGCGCTTACGCGAAGGAGCAGGACCTCGATGAGTACTGGCTGCTGGGCCTCGTGCGCCAGGAGAGCCGCTTCATCGCCGACGCAAAATCCTGGGCCGGTGCGCGCGGCCTCATGCAACTTATGCCGCGCACCGCGCGCTGGACCGCGCGCAAGATCGGCATGAAGAAATTCCGCATGAGCGACATGACGGACGTCGAGACCAATATCACGCTCGGGACGAGCTACCTGAAAATGGTTCTCGACCGCCTCGGTCACCCCGTGCTCGCCTCGGCCGGCTACAACGCGGGTCCGGGACGTGCACGGCGCTGGCGAGATACCAAGCCCTTGGAAGGCGCGATCTATGTCGAGACGATCCCGTTCGACGAGACCCGCGACTACGTCAAGCAGGTCATGGTCAATGCGGTGTTCTACGCGCTGCTCGACGGAAAGCGCACGTCGCTCAAGGAGCGACTCGGGGTCATGGCGTCCAAGGTGCAGGACGAGAGCGAGGACAAAGACCTGCCCTGAGACTCGGCGGTGGCGCCTGCGTCGCCTGCGCGGGATAATTTGCCACTCGAGGGCTGACCGGGCGAGCCGCGCCGGTCGCCGACTTTTGCCTACAGTCTTGCCATGCGTGAACAAAACATCCTGGTCCTTGGTGGTGGCGGATTCATCGGACGCCATCTCGTTGCCGCGCTCGTCGCGCGCGGCGCACGGGTCGTCGTGCCGGCGCGCCGCCGCGAACGTGCGAAGCATCTCATCCTGTTGCCGACGGTCGAGGTCGTCGAGACCGATGTGCTCGCACCCGGCGCGCTCGAGCGCCTCGTGGAAGGCAGCGACGCGGTCGTCAACCTCGTCGGCGTGCTGCACAGCCGGCGCGGCTGGCCGGACGAACGCGGGCCGAACGACTACGGGCCCGACTTCGCGCGCGCCCATGTCGAGATCCCGCAGGCGCTGGTCAATGCCTGTCATGCGAGCGGCGTGCGGCGGCTGCTGCACGTCAGTGCGGTCGGCGCGGCGCCGGACGCGCCGTCGGAATACCTGCGCTCGAAGGGCGTCGGTGAGAGGCTGGTGCTGGCAGATGACGAACTTCGAACCACCGTATTTCGCCCCTCCGTGGTCTTCGGCCCGGAAGACAATTTTCTGAACCTGTTCGCGCGCCTTGCGCGACTTTCCCCGATACTGCCTCTCGGCAGCGCCCGGGCGCAGTTCCAGCCCGTCTACGTCGGCGACGTGGTCAAGGTGATGCTTGCCGCGCTTGATTCGCGCACGGCTGCAGGCAAGCGCTACGACCTCTGTGGTCCGACGCGCTACACGCTCGCCGAGCTGGTGCGCACCGTCTGCGAGATCACCGGACGCCGGCGCTGGATCATCGAGCTGCCCGATGCGCTTTCGATGCTGCAGGCCTGGTTTCTCGAGTGGACGCCGGGACCGCTCATGTCGCGCGACAACGTGCGTTCGATGCGCGTGCCGAGCGTGTGCGACTGTGCGCTGCCCTTCGGCATCACGGCCACGCCCCTCGAAACGGTCGCGCCGAGCTATCTCGCAGCGGACCCCTCGCCGCGCAGCCGCTACACGATGCTGCGCTGGCGCGCGCGGCGATGACGGAAGAGCACATTGCGCGCGACCGGTGCACCGGATGACGCGCTGAGCGGGCCGCGGCGCCTGCACCGGCTGCTGATCGCGGCCGCGCTGGTTGCCGCGCTGTGGGGTCTGCGCACAGGACTTCCGCAGGGCGTGGGGCTGCACTTCCTTGGCGCCGCGGGTCTGTACCTGCTGTTCGGCGCACCGCGTGCGCTCCTCGGCCTCGCGCTCGCTGCACCGCTCGCGGCGTTGCT
>JAJDNJ010000215.1 GCA_022340705.1 Betaproteobacteria bacterium | reverse complement strand
AGGTGGCCAGGGAAGGCGACGCGTCTCAGCAGGCGCAAGCGCAGCAGATGCTTGCCAGCCTGGGGTAATCTCCCCGCATTGTGATCCTGTGGTCGCGTTGACCGCGGCGGCGCGCCGGCGTCGGGCCGCGGCAGGCTTTTTTCATCTATGAGAATCGCGCTCGGCCTCGAGTACGACGGAAGCCGTTTCCTCGGATGGCAAACGCAGCCGGGTGGCGGCACCGTGCAGGACAGCTTGCAAGAGGCGCTCGCGGCGATCGCGGGGCAGGGGATCGGCGTGATCGCGGCGGGGCGCACCGATCGCGGTGTCCACGCGCGCGAACAAGTCGTGCATTTCGACACCGACGCGTCGCGCCCGCGCAGTGCCTGGGTGCGCGGCGTCAACGCGCTGCTGCCGTCTTCTGTCGCAGTGCTGTGGGCGACGCCGGTCGATGCGGCGTTTCACGCGCGTTACAGCGCGACGGCACGGACCTATCGCTATGTACTGATCAACCGCAGCGTGCGACCGGCGCTCGCGGCGGGGCGCGCAGGCTGGTTTCACGCACCGCTCGATCTCGATGCCATGCAGAACGCTGCCCAGCACCTGCTCGGTGAGCACGACTTCTCGGCATTCCGCTCGGCCGAATGCCAGGCGCGCACGCCGGTGCGCACGCTCACCACGCTGAGGATCGAACGCCGCGGCGAGCGGTTCGACTTCGTCGTGCGCGCGAACGCATTCTTGCATCACATGGTGCGCAATCTGGTCGGCGCGCTGGTATACGTCGGCAAGGGGCGCTATCCAACGTCGTGGGTTGCGGAGGTACTGGCAGGGCGCGATCGCGCGCGTGCCGCGCCGACCTTCGGCGCCGAGGGCCTGTATCTCGAGAAGATCGAATACGAAGCGCGCTGGGGGCTGCCACAGTTACAGTCCAACGCCGAACGCCTCGTGCTCGAGAGTTGAAGCGTGCGCGTGCGGATCAAGATTTGCGGCATCACCCGGCTCGAAGATGCGGCCGTTGCGGCGCGCGCGGGCGCAGATGCGATCGGTTTGGTGTTCTATCCGCCGAGCCCGCGCTGTCTTTCGCCCGATCAGGCGCGCGGTCTGCGCCGCGCGCTGCCGCCCTTCGTCACGGCCGTGGCACTGTTCGTGAACCCCACGCGCGAAGCGGTCGAGCGGGTGCTGACCGAGGTGCATCCCGACGTGCTGCAGTTTCACGGCGAGGAGGATCCGGCCTTCTGCGCGCAGTTCGGCGTGCCCTACATCAAAGCCTGCAGAGTGAAAGAGGGCACTGATTTGCTAGAATATTTCACTCCGTACGCGGATGCCCAAGGCTGGCTGGCCGACGCTTACGTCGAGGCCTACGGCGGGGTCGGCGCGCGGTTCGACTGGAGCCTGGTGCCCGCGCTGCGCGATCGGCCGCTGATCCTGTCCGGCGGGTTGAGTGTCGCAAACGTCGGCGAAGCGCTGCGCGTGGTGAAGCCCTGGGGCGTCGATGTCTCCAGCGGCGTCGAGGTCGCAAAGGGAATCAAGGACGCCGCAATGATTGAAGCGTTCATCGCCGAGGTAAAGAATGCAGATGTATGACCTGCCCGACGCGCGCGGGCATTTCGGGCCTTATGGCGGCGTGTTCGTCGCCGAAACGTTGTCGCAGGCGCTCGAAGAGCTGAGCGCGGCGTACGACGCCTGCCGCCGGGATCCCGCGTTCGCCGCGGAGCTCGACTATGAGCTCAAGCACTATGTCGGCAGGCCGAGTCCGATCTATCACGCGAAGCGCCTGTCCGAGCACTTCGGCGGCGCTCAGATCTACCTCAAGCGCGAAGATCTCAATCACACCGGCGCGCACAAGATCAACAACACGGTCGGCCAAGCGCTGCTTGCGCGCCGCATGGGCAAACCGCGCGTCATTGCCGAAACCGGCGCGGGCATGCACGGCGTGGCTGCCGCGACCGTCGCGGCGCGTTACGGCATGGAGTGCGTGGTCTACATGGGCGCCGAAGACACCAAGCGCCAGGTGCAGAACGTCTATCGCATGAAGCTCCTGGGCGCGCGCGTGATCCCGGTCGAGTCGGGTTCGAGGACCCTCAAGGATGCGCTCAACGAGGCGATGCGGGACTGGGTCACCAATGTCGAGAACACCTTCTACATCATCGGCACCGTGGCTGGTCCGCATCCCTATCCGATGATGGTGCGCGATTTTCAGTCGGTGATCGGGCGCGAGTGCCTGGAGCAGATGCCGGCGCTCGCCGGACGCCAGCCGGATGCCGTGATTGCCTGCGTCGGCGGCGGCTCGAATGCGATGGGCATCTTCTACCCGTATATCGGCGTCGAGGGCGTGCGCCTGATCGGCGTCGAGGCCGCGGGCGAGGGACTCGCGACTGGCAAGCACGCGGCATCGCTGTGCGCCGGCCGGCCCGGCGTGTTGCACGGGAACCGCACCTATCTTCTGCAGGATGGCAACGGGCAGATCATCGAAACGCATTCGGTCTCCGCAGGGCTCGACTATCCGGGCGTGGGACCGGAGCATGCCTGGCTGAAGGACTCGGGGCGGGCAGAGTACGTCGCAGTCACCGACGCCGCCGCGCTGCAGGCGTTCCACGATCTCTGCCGCATGGAGGGCATCATCCCGGCGCTCGAGTCGAGCCATGCGCTTGCCCACGCGATGCAGATCGCGCCAGGCATGCCGCGCGACGCGCGGCTGCTGGTCAACCTTTCCGGACGCGGTGACAAGGACATGCACACGGTCGCCGAGCGCTCGGGAATCCAGCTCTGACGATGTCGCGCATCGCGCAGCGCTTTGAGACCCTGCGCACGCAGGGACGCAAGGCGCTCATTCCGTACATCACCGCGGGCGATCCCGCGCCGACGCTCACGGTCCCGCTGCTGCAGGCGCTGGTCGAGGCGGGGGCGGACATTCTCGAGCTCGGCGTACCGTTCTCCGATCCGATGGCCGACGGACCCGTGGTCCAGCGTTCGGGCGAGCGCGCGCTGAAGCTGGGCGTCGGCCTGAAGGATGTCCTAAGCATGGTGCGCGCCTTCCGCCGGGTCGACGCCGACACTCCACTGGTCCTGATGGGCTATGCCAATCCGATCGAGGCGATGGGCACCGACAGCTTTCTCGACCAGGCGGCCGAGGCGGGCGTCGATGGCCTGATTGTCGTCGACTATCCGCCCGAAGAATGCGCGGCCTATGCCGACTCGGCGAAGCGGCACGGGATCGATCCGATCTTTCTGCTGGCACCGACTTCGACCGACAAGCGCATCGCAGAGGTCGGCCGCGTCGGCAGCGGGTATCTCTACTATGTCTCGCTCAAGGGCGTGACCGGCGCGAGCCACCTCGATCTGTCCGATGTCGCGAAGCGTGTTCCGGTGATTCGCGCGGCGACCCGGCTGCCGATTGGCGTCGGGTTCGGAATTCGCGACGCCGAATCGGCTCGCCAAGTCGCGCGCTGCGCGGACGCGGTCGTCATCGGCAGCCGGATCATTCAGGAAATCGAGTCGGCGGGCGCAGAGCACGCCGTCGCGCGGGTCAAGACGCTGCTCGCCCCGATCCGGGCGGCGCTCGACGCCCCGCAATAGGCCGGTTCGCGGAGGCTGCGATGAGCTGGCTGCAGAAACTGCTCCCACCGAAAATTCAGCGCTCGTCCGGCGCTGCGCGCAAAACCGTTCCGGAAGGGCTCTGGACGAAGTGTCCGTCCTGCGACGCGGTGCTCTACAGCACGGACCTCGAGCGCAACCTGAACGTATGCCCGAAATGCGGGTATCACGAACGACTCGGCGCGCGCGAGCGACTCGACGCCCTGCTCGACGCGGAAGGCCGATTCGAGATCGGCGAAGAAGTCCAGCCGGTCGACAGCCTCAAGTTCAAGGATTCGCGCCGCTATCCGGAGCGGATTGCCGAAGCGCAGGCGGAGACCGGCGAGCGCGACGCACTTGTCGTGATGCAGGGCGCGATCCGTTCCATCGGTGTGGTTTGCGCGGTGTTCGAGTTCGATTTCATGGGCGGCTCGATGGGTTCGGTCGTCGGCGAGCGCTTCGTGCGCGGCGTGCGCACTGCGATCGAGGAGAAGCTGCCCTTCGTCTGCGTGAGCGCCTCGGGCGGTGCGCGCATGCAGGAGGGGCTGCTCTCGCTCCTGCAGATGGCCAAGACCACCGCGGCGCTCGCCGATCTCGACGCGCGGCGGCTGCCGTTCATCTCGGTGCTCTCCGATCCGACGATGGGTGGCGTTTCGGCGAGCTTCGCGATGCTCGGCGACATCGTCATCGCGGAACCGCAGGCGCTGATCGGTTTCGCGGGGCCGCGCGTGATCGAGCAGACCGTGCGCCAGAAGTTGCCCGAGGGGTTCCAGCGCGCCGAATTTCTCCTCGAGAAAGGCGCGATCGACATGATCGTCGACCGGCGCCAGCTGCGCGAGCGCCTTGCGGCATTGCTCGCGATGCTGCAGGACCTGCCAGTCGAGCAGTCCAGCTGACGCACACCAGGAGCGTTCGCTTGGCGACCGGGCGCACGCTCGCCGAGTGGCTGGCGTTCATCGAACGGCAGCATCCGGCGTCGATCGCGCTCGGTCTAGAGCGCGTCGATGCGGTGCGCGCCCGGCTCGATGCAAGCTTCGACTGTCCGGTCTTCACGGTCGGCGGCACGAACGGCAAGGGCTCGATCTGCGCAATGATCGATGCAATCCTGCGCGCGGCCGGCTATCGCGTCGGCTTGTACCTCTCGCCCCACCTGCTGCGCTACAACGAGCGCGTGCGCATCGATGGCGAAGAAGCGTCGGACGCGGCGCTGTGCGAATCGTTCGCGGCGGTCGAGCGGGCGCGTGCGGATGTGCCGCTGACGTACTTCGAATTCGGCACCCTGAGCGCATTTTGGCTGTTCGCGCGCGCGCGGCTCGATGCGGCGGTGCTCGAAGTCGGACTCGGCGGAAGGCTCGACGCGGTGAACGTCGTCGATCCGGACTGCGCCGTGCTCGGCGCGATCGGCGTCGACCATATCGATTACCTCGGTGCGAGCCGCGACGCCATCGGTCGCGAAAAGGCGGGGATACTGCGCGCGGGACGGCCCGCGGTGGTCGGCGATCCGGATCCGCCGCTAAGCCTGCTCGATGCCGCAGCCGCGACCGGTGTCCGATTGCTGCGTCTCGGACAGGCGTACGGCTACGAACCGCAGGGCGGGCAGTGGCGCTACTGGGGCCCGAGCGGACGGCGCGTCAGCCTGGCTCATCCCGCGCTGCGCGGGCAGATGCAGCTCGCGAACGCGGCCAGCGCAATCTGTGCGCTAGAGGCTTTGGAGGCGCGCTTGCCGGTGTCGATGCAGGATGTGCGCCGCGGACTCGCCCGGGTCACGCTTCCCGGGCGCTTTCAGGTCCTTCCCGGACGCCCGAGCGTGGTGCTCGACGTCGCGCACAATCCGCAGGCCGCCGAGGTACTGGCCGCCAACCTCGGCGCTGCCGGCTATGCGCGCGAGACGATCGCGGTGGTCGGCATGCTCGCCGACAAGGACATCGACGGCGTGCTTGCCGCACTCGCCTCGCGTGTCACGCGCTGGGAGCTCGCGTCGCTGCCGGAACCCCGCGGCGCGAGCGCGGCGCAGCTCGAAGCGGCGCTGCGCCGCGCGGGTGCGCGCGCGCCGGCAGCTTGCCACGCCAGTCCGCTCGCGGCGTTCCGTACGGCGCGTGAGCGCGCAGGCGACGATGATAAAATCGTCGTGTTCGGCTCCTTTCTGACAGTGGGCGAAATTGCCTCTCATCTCGAGGCGGCGCGAAACCGGTCGGCATTCGATGGCTGAAGCCCTGGATGTGAATACCCTGAAGCGTCGCAGCCGTCGCCGGCTGGTGGGCGCGGTTGCACTGGTCTTGCTCGCGGTGATCGTGCTACCGATGGTGTTCGATACGGAACCGCGCCAGACCGAACCCTCGGTCAGCGTGCGCATCCCGCCCGAGGACGATGCCAAATTCGCACCGCAGCTCTCGGGCACGCCCGCGTCCGGCACGCCGAGCGCCGGAACCGCGCCCGCGTCGGAATCAGCGGCGCCGAGCGCGAAGCCGCAGCCACTCGCGAGCGCGCAACCGGCGGCACCCGCCGCGACCAAGAGCGAGCGCCCGGCGAAGCACGAGACGCAGCCGGCGGCGCGCGGAACCTCGGCGGAGCGTGCGCGTGCCGAAGCGGCGCTCAAGAACATCGAGTTTGTCGTGCCGGTCGCCGCTCTTGCCGATCCCGACAAGGTCAAGGCGCTGACCGACCGGCTCGCTGCTGCCAAGATGCCCTACTACACGGAACCCGTTGCGACGGCGAGCGGCCCGGTGACTCGCGTGCGGGCCGGGCCCTTTGCGAATCGCGGGGCCGCCGATCGGGCGCTCGAGAAGCTGAAGGGCATGGGTCTGAAGCCCGGCAAGGTCATCGAGCGATCCTGATCGCGCAATGACCTGGTTGGACTACGGGATCGTCGGCATCGTCTTGGTGTCGCTGATCTGGGGTGCGTGGCGAGGACTCGTGCGCGAGATCATCTCCATTCTCGGCTGGGTGATCGCGTTCCTTGCCGCGAATCTGTTTGCAGGCCCGCTCAGCGAGACGATGCCCGAGTCGATACCGTCGCCCGAACTGCGCGTACTGGTTGCCTTTCTGATCGTTTTCGTCGGCGCGCTTGCGGTGGCGACGCTGCTCGGACTGGTGCTCTCCAAGATCGTGCACGCGATCGGCCTTGGCAGCCTTGACCGGACCCTCGGCTCGCTGTTCGGCATCGCGCGCGGTGGGCTCATCGTGCTCGCTTTCGCGCTGCTGGCGGGACTCACCGACCTGCCGCGCACCCCGATCTGGCGCGACTCGGTTGCGGGAGCGCCACTTGCGCAGGCGGCGATGGCCATCAAGCCGTGGTTGCCAACGACGTTCACCGCGCGCTTGCGCTATGATTGACGCTTCGAGCGCGGCGCTCGCGAGCGCCCGGAGCAGGGCATTGCGCTAGGCCACCGGCATGTGCGGGATACTCGGAATCGTTGCGCGTTCCCCAGTCAACCAGCTCCTGTACGAAGGGCTGCTGCTGCTGCAGCACCGCGGCCAGGACGCCGCGGGCATCGTCACCAGCGAGCGCAAGACCTTCCACATGCACAAGGGCGGCGGCATGGTGCGCGACGTGTTTCGCACGCGCAATATGCGCTCGCTGCCGGGCAACGTCGGCATCGCCCACTGCCGCTATCCGACGGCCGGCTCGGCACACAATTCGGCGGAGTCCCAGCCGTTCTACGTGAATTCCCCGTTCGGCATCGTGCTCGCGCACAACGGCAATCTGACCAACGCCGATCAGCTGATGGACGAGATGTTTCGCCAGGACCTGCGGCACATCAATACGAACTCCGATTCGGAAGTGCTGCTCAACGTCCTCGCGCACGAGCTGGAGCAGGGCTCGGTGCGCCTGCGCCTCGAGCCGCAGACCATCTTTTCGGCGGTTGCCAACGTCCATCGGCGCTGTCGCGGCGCGTACGCCGTGGTGGCGATGATCGCGGGCTACGGGGTGCTGGCATTCCGTGATCCCTATGGCATCCGCCCCGCGGTGATCGGCTACAACGAGACGCGCGAGGGCACCGAATACATTGTCGCTTCGGAATCGGTCGCCGTGGATGCGCTCGGATTCCGTGTCCTGCGCGACATTGCGCCGGGCGAGGCGGTCCTCATCGACGAGCAGGGCAATCTGTACAGTCAGCAGTGCGCGCCGGCCCACGGACTGAACCCCTGCATCTTCGAATACGTCTACCTCGCGCGCCCGGACTCGGTGATCGACGGCGCGTCGGTTTACGAGGCGCGCCTCAAGATGGGCGAGATGCTCGCCGAAAAGATTCGACGCCAATACGCGGAGCTCGAAATCGATGTTGTGATCCCGATTCCCGACTCCAGCCGGCCGGCGGCGCTGCAGCTCGCGCTTGGCCTGGACGTGGCCTACCGCGAAGGCTTCGTGAAGAACCGCTATATCGGGCGCACCTTCATCATGCCCGGACAGGCCGTGCGGCGGCGCTCGGTGCGCCAGAAGCTGAACGCGATGTCCATGGAGTTCAAGGGCAAGAATGTGCTGCTGGTCGATGACTCGATCGTGCGCGGCACGACCAGCCGGGAAATCGTGCAGATGGCGCGCGAATCCGGTGCGCGCAAGGTGTTCTTTGCTTCGGCCGCTCCGCCGGTGCGATTCCCCAACGTGTACGGAATCGACATGCCCACGCGTGCCGAGCTGATTGCGGCGCATCGCGACGAGGAGGAAGTCAACAGCGAGATCGGCGCGGATGCGCTGATCTACCAGGATCTCGAGGCGCTGACCGCTGCGGTGCGCTCGGTCAATCCGCGCCTTGCGCATTTCGAGACGTCGTGCTTTGACGGAAATTACATCACCGGCGATGTGACGCGCGACTACCTGGAATCGATCGAATCGCGCCGCGACGCGGCGCGCGACACCGTCGAAAGCGACGAGGGTCCTCAGCTCGACCTCAACCTGGTCACGGCCTCGTAGCCGGGCGCCATACAGGCCGCTTGGCGGCCGGTGGATCTGCGGCTAGAATGTTTTCTGCGCCGATTTGAACACAGCTTGCGGGCGCGTAAAAAATGCTGCTAAAGCGTGCCGAGAAAACCCGGTCGCCGCAGCCGGGTTTTTTTGTGCCCGCGAGCCGAGGATGGAACGATGAGCGACACATTCGAGCTTGCGACCCTCGGCGTGCGGGCCGGCCAGGTCCGCACCCAATTCAACGAGCACGCCGAGGCCCTATTTCTCACCTCCAGCTTCGTCTTCGACAGCGCGGCACAGGCGGCCGCGCGCTTTTCCGGCACGGAGGAGGGCTTCGTCTACTCGCGCTTCAGCAATCCGACCGTCGCAATGCTGCAGACGCGGCTCGCGGCGCTCGAGGGGGCGGAGGCCTGCGTGGCAACCGCCTCCGGAATGTCCGCGATTCTCGCAACCGCAATGGCCCTGCTCAAGCAGGGCGATCATGTCTTGTGCTCGAGCGCCGTGTTCGGCGCGACCGTGCAGCTGTTCGGTGGGGTGCTCGCGCGCTTCGGCATCGAAACCAGCTTCGTGCGCGGCCACGATCCCTCGGCCTGGTCCGAGGCGCTGCGGCCCAACACGCGCATGTTGTTCCTCGAGACGCCGTCGAACCCGCTCACCGAAATCGCCGATATCGCTGCGATCGCCGCCGTGGCCAAGCGCGCTGGAGCGACCTTCGTCGTCGACAACTGTTTCTGCACCCCTGCGCTGCAGCGACCGCTCGAACTCGGCGCCGACCTGGTGGTGCATTCCGCGACGAAGTATCTCGATGGTCAGGGTCGCGTGATGGGCGGTGCGGTCGTCGGCCCGCGCGCACTGGTGATGGACGGTATCCTGGGCTTCCTGCGTACCGCGGGTCCGAGCCTGTCGCCATTCAACGCCTGGGTCATCGTCAAAGGGCTCGAAACGCTCGCCCTGCGGATGCAGGCGCAATCGAGCAATGCGCTCGCGCTGGCACGCTGGCTGGAAGCGCATCCCAAGGTCGCGCGCGTCTATTACCCGGGGCTCGCGTCACATCCACAGCATGACCTCGCGAAGCGCCAGCAGAAGTCGGCCGGGGCGGTGCTGTCGTTCGACGTGAAGGGCGGGCGGGAGGCGGCCTGGCGTGTCATCGACGCGACGCGCCTGATCTCGATCACGGCGAACCTGGGCGACGTCAAGACGACCATCACGCATCCGGCAACCACAACGCACGGTCGTATCTCTGCGGAGGCGCGCGCCGCGGCGGGCATCGGAGAGGGGCTGCTGCGCATTGCCGTCGGCCTGGAGGCGAGCGCCGATCTGTGCGCGGACCTCGCGCGCGGTTTGGATTAGGGCGGCCGTGTCGTCGAAAATCGGGGGTGGCGTGCGCGAGCTGGTGCTCGACCGGCCCCGGGTGCGCAACGCGCTCGATCTGGAGACGACCGAGCGCTTGCTCGGCGCGCTCGATGAAGTGGCCAGCGATCCCGGCACGGCGGCCGTTCTGCTGCGTGGCGAAGGACCGGGGTTCTGTGCCGGCAGCGACGTGAAGGAGATGGCGCGTGTCGACCTAGAGACGCGCCTGCGCATCGCCGAATGCAAGGCCGCGCTGATGCGGCGTCTGGCGTGCCTCGAGCGCCCGGTCGTCGCCGCGGTACATGGCTTCGCGCTGGGCGGTGGCTTCATGCTGGCGATCGGTTGCGACGTGGTCATCAGCGCGTCGGACGCCGTCTGGCGCCTGCCGGAGGTCGAACTCGGCTTCTTTCCGCCCTGGGGACTGGAGGCGCTGCTGATGCGGGTTAGCGTGGCGCGCGCGCGCCGCCTGGTATGGGGCGAGACCGCGCTCACGGGCGCCGAAGCCGCGCGCCTCGGATTGGCCGACGAGGCGGTGGCGGGCGAAGCGACCCTCGCGCGCGCCCGCGAGGTGGCGCGGCGCCTGGCGTCGCTGCCCGCGGGCCCGGTGCGTGCCACCAAGCGGTTCTTCGCGCAGCACGGCGCGGTCGAAGGGCTCGACGCGATCGCGCGCGAGATGTACCGGGTGAACTGCGAGGAGGGCGTCGCGGAAGCGACCTTCCGGCGCCTGCGCGCTTAGAAGCGCTCGAGCGTCAGGCGCTCGTTCTCGGCGACGAGGAATCCGCCGCGCCGGTCCCAGTCGGGCAGTACCCAGCGCTCACACCGTCGTCCGTCGACCTCATGCACATGCGTCGCCGGGCGGTGGGTGTGGCCATGGATCATGCAGGAGACCGCGTGCCGGCGGAAGGCCTCGGCGACCGCGCTCGGAGTCACATCCATGATCTCCTCGGGCGTTGCGCGCTTGGTCTGCTCGCTCTTCGCCCGGTACTCCTGGGCGAGCGAGCGCCGCGCGGCGAGCGGCTTGGCCAGGAATTCGTCCTGGAAGGCCTTCGCACGCGCCATGACGCGAAATTTCTGGTACGCGACATCATCGGTGCACAGGGTGTCGCCATGCATCACGATCACGCGTTGCGTGCCGAGCGTCACGATCGTCGGATCCTCGATCAGGGCCGCCCCGCTGGCCTGCGCGAAGCCCTTGCCGAGAAGAAAATCCCGGTTGCCGTGCATCAGCCTGACCTCGGTTCCCGCCTCATGCAGCGCGCGCAGCGCTGCCGCGACTTGCCGCGCGAGCGGGTCCTCCTGCGACGCATCGAGCACATCGTCGCCGAGCCAGGCATCGAACAGGTCGCCGAGGATGTAAAGCGTCTGTGCGCCGCGCGCTTCGCCGGCGAGAAAGTCGAACAGCTGCGCGCTTACTCGCGGCTGATCGCTCGAGAGGTGCAGGTCGGATATAAACAACGTGCGTGACATGTCTGCGCCTGCGCCCCGCGGGGCGCAAGCCGGCTCCGCGGCCTACTGCGCGTCGACGACGCGTATCGACTCGATGACCACCTGCGTCTTCGGCACGTCGCGCGGAAAGGGTCCGCCGGCGCCGGTCGGCGCTTGTGCGATCTTGTTCACCACGTCCATCCCCGCGACGACCTTGCCGAAGGCGGCGTAGCCGTGACCGTCGCCGCGCGGATCGCCCCAGTTGAGAAAACCGTTGTCGGCAACGTTGATGAAGAACTGCGCGGTTGCCGAGTCCGGGTTGGCTGTTCGCGCCATGGCGAGCGTGCCGACCTCGTTCTTCAGACCCGCCTCGACGCCGCCACGCGCTTCGTTCGGGATCGGCGCGCGCGTCGGCTTCTGACGGAACTGCGCGTCGAAGCCGCCGCCCTGAATCATGAATCCATCGATCACCCGGTGGAAAATCGTCCCATCGTAGTGACCATCCTTCACGTATTGCAGAAAATTCGCGACGGTCTTGGGCGCCTTTTCGGGGTACAGGACCACGCGCAGCGTTCCGACATTGGTCTTGATTTCGACCTGCGGGTCGGCGGCTAGCGCGCCGGGTAGCGCGGTGGCGGTCGAGATCGCGAGCAGGGACCTCCAGAGATTCGAAAATTTCATTGCTGCGCTCCTTGTCGGGCTCGACGGGCCGAGGTGCTCAGGCCGGGCCCTCGTAGAGAATCTTCCAGTGACCCTCTTCGTTGACCCAGTACTGCACCTTGCGCATCCGGTTGGATAGATTGCTCGAACGGTAGTCTTGGTCGAATGCGACGACGAAGAAGTTGCGCTCGCGCGGGTAGCGGAATATCGCCGTGTTGCTCAAGCCGACGCGAATCCATTGCTTCGCCGCGTTGACGCGGTGCTTATGCGCCGACCAGGCGCTGTAGTCCTGGTCGGCCGAGCGAAAGCGCGGCGAATAATGCGTGAGATATCGGTCGGTGTTGCGGCTCTCCCAATCCTTGCGCCAGGATTCGAGCGCCGCCTCGATCGAGCGTCGGTCTTGGGTCAGCTCGGCCTCGGTGGTCCATTCGATCTCATCGGCGATGATCACGGGCGTGAGCCCGGTCTGGACCTGACGGCCGACGGACTCGAGATCGGGGTTGGCCAGCACGATGCAGCCGTCGCTCGCGCGCGGCGGGCGGCTATAGGTATCCGAGGGCGTGCCGTGCAGCCAGATGCCGAAGCCGTTGCGGCCGAGGCGGCGATCCCAGGCGTTCGGGTAATTGATCGGAAATGCGCCGACTCCGTAGAAATCGGTCAGCTTGTCGCGCGGCAGCGTGCTGGTGACATGGTAGACGCCGAGCGGTGTCTTCTGGTCGCCCTCACGGGTTTTATCGACGCCGCCTTTTCCGAGTGTCACGTAATAGTCGGCGACCAGATGCGCGACGCCGTGGTCGTTTTCGAACAGATACAGTCGCGAGCGGCGCGAGTCGATCACCAGGGCATGGCGCTGCGCCGGGTGCAGCTTGACGATGTAACGCGGCGCGAGTCCGTTTCTCGGCGGCTCACGCATTGCGTCGAGGCGGGCAAGGGCCTCGTTGCGCAGGGCGTCGACCGCCTCCTGTGGCGCGGTTTTGCTGACGTCGCCGAAACGGCGCAGCGGCTGCGCGCGCGCGCGCAGCAGGTCACCACGGATGAGATGCGCAAGCCGAAACGTCGGATGCTGCGAAATGAGGGAATCGACCTGGCGCAGCGCGTCGTCCGGGCGATCGTCGCGAATCGCGTCGACGATCTCCGCCAGCTTGCGCTCGAGCGTGTGCGAGGGATCGCTCCGCGATGTGCTCTTCGCGGCGCTCATGCGCAGCGCAGCGACCGCGGGAACGGGCGCATCTTGCCTTTTCTCGGCTCCGCGCGGACCCACCACCGGACCGGCACTCCAGCGCCCGCCTTCGCCCGGTGCGACGGACGCCGCGCCAGGTCCGTCGCGCGCCGCGCCGAGTGCGCCGATGAACGCGAGCGCCGCGAGCAGCAGAATCGTAAAGCGCAGCGCTCTCAGGCCGCTGCTCACTTGGAAACCACCTCTTCGAGGATGCGCCAGTCGTCACCGACCCGAACCATCTCGAGCGTTTTCCGCGTGCGCCCCTGAAAGCGGTCGGAACGATAGGCCTGCTGGAAGGTCACTGCGACATGGCGCTCGTCGTGTCGCACGACCTTGATGTCGCGCAGCGCGACCTTGATCTTGCTCGGACCGCCGACACGTGCGCGCCGCTGCTGCTGCCAGTCTGCGCGCGACTCGCCGTGCGGGGTCTTGAATTCCGCCGCGTAAAAAGACAGGTAAGCGTCGACATCCTGCTTCGACCAGGCCTGCGCCCAGGCCCTGACGCTGCGCAGGATGTCCGTCTCCGGATCGGACTTCGCCGACGGCGCGGCCGGCGGCTTCGCAGCGGCGATCGTAGGTTTCGCTTCTTCCGCGCGCGCCGACGCGGCTTTTGCGGCTGCGCTGGCAGCGGGCGAATCGGCCTGCGGTTGCGAGCCTGCCGCAGCGGCTACCGCTTTCGGAGGCGACGCGCTCGCCGCTGGCGCGGGAACCACCGTGATGGGGGCCGACGCCACCGTCTTCGCGCGTTGCGCGGGCGTAACCGCAACCCCTTGCGCCGGCGCAACCGATGGCGAGCTCTTCGCCGCGGCCGGCGGTGTCGGTTTCGCGGCTGTCGCGGACGAGGCGTCGGCGAGGCGCAGCGGCGCCGCCTGCGCGGGCTCACGAAGCTCGCGCACCAGCGTGAGCTTTTTGCTCGCGCCTGCGTCGGAGGCGTTCAGACGCAGTGCACGATCGTAGGCTTCGCTCGCGAGCTTCGAATACACGTCGCCAAGGTTGTCGTAGGCGGTCGCGTAGCTCGGGTGGGTGCGAATCGATTTCTCAAGGGCCACGCGCGCCTCGTCATAGTGCCCTTCGGACGCGTAAATGACCGCGAGGTTGTTGTACGGCTCGGGCAGGGCGGGGTAGTCCTGGGTGAGGCGTTGAAAGACATCCGCGGCCGCTTTCGCGTCGCCGCTTTCGGCCAGAATGACGCCCTTGAGGAAACGCGCCTTGGGGTCCTTGGGATTCGACTCGAGAACCTTGTTGACTTGGCGCAGCGCCTGATCCCGCTCGCCTGCCTTGAACAGCGCCTTGGCATCGTCCACGCCGGCCGCGTACACCGCGGGGACGCCGAGCCAGAGTGCGCATAACGCCGCGGCAACGCCCAGACCGAAGGCGCGCGGCAGCGCAGCTAGCGATGCCATTGTCTTTTAGTTTTCAAGGTCCTACGCACACAGGCCAGATTCTAGAGTAACGCGCTTCGGTACTCAACTTCGACACAGCTTGCTGCGTCGCGCAAGGCGTCGCTCGACCTTTGGAGCGAGCGGACACGCAGTGGGTTCCCCGCCACGCGGCGGACCGCTGCGTGCGGGGGGCAGAGGGATCGCGCTGTGTCGGCGAACTTAGCCGAGGCTCGCGAGCATCTGCTG
>JAJDNJ010000175.1 GCA_022340705.1 Betaproteobacteria bacterium | reverse complement strand
CTCGAGGCGTTCCTGCGCTTCCTCGTCGATCATCAGGTCGCGCACGCGGAACGCGACTGCGTGCGCGGCGAGATAGCGCTTGAGGCTTTCACAGGGCGCGCAGAACGGCGTCGAGTACACCGTTACCTCGCGCGGCTTCATACCTTGCCTTCGGCGCGCAGCTGGCGGTACTTCTCCTTGCGCGCGAGCCAGGCCTCTTGCACTTCACCGCTCTGGTAGGGCTGCGCCTCGGTGAACACGAGCGTCTTCCAGTCCTCGCCTTTGCTCCAGCTCAGGCCCGCCTCGCGCGTGGTGCGCGGTGCGCGCGCCGTCTCGAGCAGCCCGAGCGCCATGTCGAAGATCTCGCGCTGCTGCGCGACATTCCAGGGCTCGCCGCAGGGGCTGCCGAGCGGGAAATCGACGAACAGGAACCGCGCGACGCCGCAGGACTCGACAATGTCGCGCGCCACGCCGATGACCACGGTCGGGATGCCGTTCTCCTCCAGGTGCCGCGCAATCAGACTCACGGTCTGATGGCAGACCGGTCAGACAGGCACCAGGATCGCCGCGTCGAGCGCATCCGCGCGCGCCATGCCCAGCGCCTTGGGCGCTTCTTCCTCGCGCACCTTGCGCTGGCTGTAGTTGTTGTACGCGCCGTAGAAACGCGGCGGGATCGAACCGATGCGTCCGCTCGCCGCCGCCTCGCGCAGGCGGTCGATCGGGAAGAACGCATTCACGTCTTCGAGGTGGGTCGCGTAGCGGTCGAAGCTCGCGGTGCGGCTGTAGAACTTCTCGGTCGGCACGTCGGCCGGCAGCTCGTAGACCGCGCGGAAGCCTTCCTCGGAGATGGGGTTGGCCTCGGTCGCCGGATCGAAGCGGATCGCGATCTCGCTGGTCGAGAGCAGCCCGATGCGGCATTGGGCGAGCGGCTTGGCGAGCGGGGTGAACGGCACCGCGTCGTTCTTCGCCCAGGCGTAGGCCTTGTCGTAGCCCTGGCTCCGGTAGTAGTCGGTCGTCCGATCGATGTAGCGCACCGGTTCCATGGCCGTCTCCTCAATCCGCAGGCGATCGATAGATTATCAGAAGCATGCCGCGCCGCGCACTATGCGGGCAGCGGGTAACGCTCGAGGTACTGGCGGTACTCGGGCTCAACGTCGATCGCGATCGAGGCGAGCACGCGCACCACGGCGTTGTAGAACCCGATGGTGACGATCAGGTCGATCAGATGCTCGCTCGAGAGCTGCGCGGCAAGCGCGGCGTGGGTCGCGTCCGACAGAGCGCCGTCGCGCGTCATCTCGCGCGCCGCGCGCAGCACGAGCCGGGTGAGCGGATCGAGCGCCGCCGGACGGCCTTCGGCTTCGTCGATCAGCGCGGCGATGTCCGCGTCGCTCACGCCGAAGTCGTAACCGATCTTGATGTGGTGCGACCATTCGTAGGGCGAGCGCGCGAGGTAGCCGACCTGCAGGATCGCGAGCTCGCGCAGGCGCGGATTGAGGGACGAGCCGTGGCGGATGAACTTGCCGAGGCCTTGGAAGGCACGCAGCGCCCCGGGGCTGTGCACGAGCAGCTTGTAGAGCGCGATCTCGCGCGCGAGCAGGTCCTGGTGCTCGGGCGCGAGCGCCGACTTCTCCAGGTACGGCAGGCGCGCCACGCGACTATTCGCTGGTGCTCTCGCGCTCGGGCGCGCGCAGCGTCACGCCACCGTCGACCACCAGCGTATGGCCGGTGATGTAGCGCGCGTGGTCCGACAGCAGAAAGCGCACCGCGTGGCCGATGTCCCAGCCGCTGCCCTCGATGCCGAGCACCGAAGCCTTGCGCCGGTTCTCGCGCGCCTCGGCGCTCATCCCCGCGCCGCGCGCATACACCATCGGCGTGTACACCGGCCCGGGCGCCACGCAGTTGACGCGGATGCCGTCCTTGCCGTGGTCGACCGCCATCGCGCGCGTCAGGCCGATGATCGCGGCCTTGGTCGTGGTGTAGATCGTCAGCCCGCGCGGGCGCAGCGCGGAGATCGACGAGATGTTGACGATCGCACCGCCGCCGGCGGTCTTCTTCATCGCCGGGATCGCATGCTTCGAGGCGAGGAACATGGCCTCGACGTTGAGCTGCATCATGCGCTGCCACTTCTCCTGCGGCTCGTCGACCACGCTGCCGCGGCTCGAGATGCCGATGTTGTTATCGAGAAAATCGAGCCGCCCGAAGTGATCAAGCGCAGACTGGACGACGCGCCGGCATTCTGCGTCCTCGGTCAGGTCCGCGCCAATCGCCTGCGCGGTCCCGTTCTCGGCGCGGATCATCTCGACCGTGCGCTCGGCCGCGGCCGCGTCGACGTCGACGACGAGCACGCGCGTGCCGGCGCGCGCCAGCAGGATCGACGCCGCCCGGCCGTTGCCGATGCCGTCGCCCTTCGCGCCGCCGCCGGCAATGATCGCGACCTTGCCGTCGAGTCCCGGGTCGTCTGGAATCTGCACTTTCGATTCGCCGCGCGCTAGCGCCGGCGCGCCTTCTTGGCCTTCTTCGCCTTCTTCGCCGGACGCGCGCCCGCGCGCGCGGTCTTCAAATGCGCAAGCATCGCCTCGAGCCCGAGCAGGTAGGACTGCACGCCGAACCCGGCGATGACGCCGACCGCGGTCTCGGCCAGAATCGAATGGATGCCGCGCCGCTCGATGTTGGTCATGTGTACTTCGATGTACGGGATCGGGATCGCGCGCAGGCAGTCGCGCAGCGGATAGCCGGCGAACAGAAAACCCGCCGGGTTCATCACCAGGCCGTCGACTCTCTCGTCGACCGCGCGGTACAGACGCTCGATCGCCGCGGCTTCGCTGTGCGTGTAGAAGATCTCGAGCGCGTAGCCCTGCTCGCGCGCGTGTGCGAGCAGCATGCGATCGAGCTCGGCCGCGCTCGTCCTGCCGTAGATCTCGGGCTGGCGCCGACCGAGATAGCTCATGTTGGGTCCCTGGATCAGCAGCAGCTTGCGCATGTCGTGCTCCAACGCGTGATGGATGGCAGGTGAAAAAGGATACGCTCAGGCGCCGGGCGTGCCGAGCAGTCGCTTGACCTCACCGAGCGAAGCGAGTTCGGCGGTCCAGCCGAAGCTTCCCTGCTCGCGCATCTCGCGCGCCGCGCGCAGCAGCGCGCCGACCGCGGCGCGCGCCAGCGCCCCGCCTACGCTCAGGCGCTTTGCGCCGGCCTCGGCGAGCGATGCAAGCGTCGCGCCCTTGACCTGCGGAGCGAGCACGTTCACCGGCTTGCTGAGCGCGCCGCACACGGTGCGCACCTGTTCGAGGGTGGTGAGCCCGGGCGCGTAGAGGACGTCGGCACCCGCGGCCTCGAAGGCCTGCAGCCGGCGGATCGTGTCGTCGAGATCGTTTACTCCGCGCAGCAGGTTCTCGGCGCGCGCAGTGAGCGTAAAGTGGAAATCGAGCCGGCGCACCGCCTCGACCGCGGCCTGCACGCGCTCGACGGCGTGGGAAAAGTCGTAGATCGGCTTTTCCGGATCGAGCGAATAATCCTCGATCGACCCGCCGACCGCGCCGGCGGCAGCCGCAAGCAGCAGCGTTTGCGCCGCCTCGCGCGGGTCGTGCGCATAGCAGTTTTCCAGATCCACGCTGAGCGGCAGGCCGGTCGCGGCGCTCAGTTGCCGCACGTGCTCGATCATGGCATCGCGCGAAACCTCGCCGTCGAGCTGCCCGAGCGCGACCGCGGCCCCCCAGCTGGTGCTCGCCAGCGATTCGAAGCCGAGTCCGGCCAGCATGCGTGCCGACCCCGGGTCCCAGGGGTTCGGGATGATGAACGCGCCCGGCGCTGCGTGCAGCGCGGCGAAACGCTCGGCCCTTTCGTCTTGATCGCTCATGAACGCGACGCCTATGCCGCGGGCGCGACGCTCAGCCCGCGCACGCCGTGGCGCTCGATCAGCCGCGCGACGAGTCCCGAGGCCTTCGCCTCTTCGACGAATTCGGCGAGAAACGCGGCGCCCGCGCTGCGCGCCTTCGGCGTGCCGACCGCCTGCTGCACGGCGGTGAAGCGCCCGTCGAGCACGCGCGCCCCGGGCAGCTTCTCGACGTCCTGCACCAGGCGCGGGCGCAGACCCGCGAGCGCGTCGAGCTTCTGGTTCACGAACAGTTCCCAGGAGGCATCCAGCCCTTCGGCGTTGACCAGCTTGGCGTGCTTGATGCTGCGCGCCAGAAAAAGGCCGTAGGCGCTGCGCGCGTAGACCGCGATGCGCACGCCGGTGCGATCGACCTCCTCGACCGAGCGGATCTTCGAGCCCGGCGGCACGAGGTAGGTCGACTCGATCTCGACATAGGCCGGACTGAACGCGATTTGCTCCGCGCGCGCCGGCTCCGCGCCGATCAGGCCGACGTCCCACTCGGCCACGGAGTCGGCGAGCGTGCCGGGATTGGGATAGGGCTGCAGCTTGAGCGGCACCTTCAGACGCGCGGCAATTTCCCCTGCCATGTCGGGTGCGACGCCCTGCGGCTCGCCGTTCGGCGCGCGCCCGGTCACGAGCAGGAAGTTCGACAGGTTGATGCCGGCGCGCAGCACCCCGGTCGGCGCGAGCTCGGCGACCACTGCGGCGGACGGGGTGACAGGCATTGCTCAGACTCCCAGGTAGTAGCGCTTGATCATGTCGTTCGCGCGCAGATCTTCGGCGCTCGCGCCCTCGAAGGCGATCTCGCCGTGCACGATGATGTAGCCGCGGTCGGCGATCTTGATCGCCTGGTTGAAGTTCTGCTCGGCCATCAGCACCGTGAGGCTGCGGCGCTCCTTGAGCTCCTTGATCTTGGCAATCATGCGGTTGACCATGATCGGCGCGAGGCCGACCGAAGGCTCGTCGACGAGCAGAATGCGCGGCTCGGACATCAGCGCCCGCGCCACCGCGACCATCTGCTGCTCGCCGCCGCTCATGCTGCCGGCGAGCTGGTTGCGCCGCTCGGCGAGCACGGGAAACACTTCGAACATGAAATCGAGGTTGCCGGCGAGCTTGGCACGCGCGCCCTGACGGTACGCGCCGAGCATGAGGTTTTCTTCCACCGAGAGCGTGGGGAACAGGCGCCGTCCCTCGGGCACCACGGCGATGCCGAGGTCGACGATCGCCTGCGGGCTGCGCCCGGCGAGGTCGATGCGCTCGCCGTCCACCTCGAGCCAGATGCGGCCGCTCGTCGGCTGCACGATCCCCATGATGCACTTGATCAGCGTGCTCTTGCCGTTGCCGTTCGAGCCGAGCAGCACCACCGATTCGCCCTGCTCGACGTGGACCGACACGCCGTGCAGCACGCGCACCGCGCCGTAGCCGGCCTCGACGTTCTCGACGATGAGCCTACTCGCCAAGGTACGCCCTCTCCACGTCCGGATTGCGGATGATGTCCTGCGGCGTGCCGTCGGCGATCTTGCGCCCCGCGTCGAGCACCACCAGGCGCTGCGCGAAGCCCATCACCGCGCGCATGATGTGCTCGATCATGATCACCGCGACGCCGCGCCCGTTGAGCGCGAGCAGGATCTCGAGGATCTCGTCGACCTCCGAGCTCGACAGCCCTGCCATCGCCTCATCCGAGACCAGCAGCTTGGGTTTCGCCGCGAGCGCGCGCGCGAGTTCCAGCTTGCGCATGTCGACCTGGGTAAGGCCCGCCGAGCTGTCGTGCGCGCGATTCTTCAGGCCGATCAGCTCGAGCACCTCGAGCGCGTCGGCATCGATCCGGCGCCGTTCGGTGCGCCCGCGTGCCGCGTACTCGAGCGGCACGCGCAGGTTTTCGAGCACGGTCATGCTGCGGAACGGCTTCGGAATCTGGAAGCTGCGCGCGACGCCGAGCGCGGCGCGCCGGTGCGGCGGCAGGCGCGTGATGTCCTGCCCCTCGAACACGATCGAGCCGGCGTCGTTGGTCAGCGCGCCGGAGATGCAGTTGATCAGCGTGGTCTTGCCCGAGCCGTTCGGGCCGATCAGGCCGAGGCGCTCGCTCGCGCCGAGCTCGAGTTCGATGCCGTCGAGCGCCGTGAAGCCGCCGAAGCGCTTCGACACCCCGCTCACTTTGAGGATCGGCGCGCTCATCGCTTCCTCCGCTTCATCCACTTCTGCACCAGGCCGACGATGCCCTGCGGCGCGAGGGTGATGAACAGTACCAGCATGATGCCGACGATCAGCACGTTCAGCTCGGAGGACACGGTCACCGTGATCACCTCCTGCGCCCCGCCGACCAACAGCGCGCCGATCACCGGGCCGATCCAGTGCGCGGTGCCGCCGATCATCGGCATCGCGATCGAATTCACGGCAACAAACAGATTGAAGGCCGAGATCGGGTCGACGAAGGTGACGAAGAAGGGATAGGGCGCGCCTGCGACGCCCATCATCGCGCCCATCAGCGTGGTCGAGATCAGCTTCAGGCGCAGGGTCGGCACCCCGGCGCACTCGGCCGCGACCTCGTCGTCGCGGATTGCCGCCAGCCCGCGCCCGATGCGCGAGGCGTTCAGGTACCTCGAGATCGCGATCGAGCCGAGGGTGAGCGCGAGCATCACCATGAACAGAAGTTGGATGTAGCTGCTGAAGAACGGCACCTTCTCGGGCGTCAGGATGTAGACGCCCTTCGCCGCGCCGACGTAGTCCCAGTTGTTGATCAGCGTCTCGAGCACGATCGCCATGGCGAGCGTCGCGATCGCAAAATAGACGCCCTTCAGGCGCAGCGTCAGGTAGCCCACACCCAGGCCCATCAATCCGCAGACTGCCGCGCTCGCCGCGATCAGGAATGGCATCGGCAGGCCGAGCCACTTGTCGAGAGCCACTGCGGTGTAAGCGCCGATCGCGAAGAACGCCGCGCTGCCGAAGTTCACGTAGCCGGTGAAGCCGCCGAGGATGTTCCAGGCGACCGCCATGATGGTGGCCTGCAGGATCGCGTAGATCGCGGTGTAGTAGTACTCGTTGGCGATCGTCTGCGTGACACCGAAGCCGGCGAGCAGCACGGCGCCGAGCACGATCCAGAAGACGACATCGCCCCGGTTGCGGAACATCGCCTGCGCCCCGCTCTAGGCCCGGCCGAACAGGCCCGAGGGCCGCACGGCGAGCGTGATAAGCAGCGCGCCGAAGGCGACCGCCGGCGCCCAGGACGGCCCGGCGAAGCTGCTGACGAAGGACTCGACCACCCCGATCAGCAGCGCCGCGATCACCATGCCCGGAATGCTGCCCATGCCGCCGAGCACCACGATCGCGAAGGCGCGGCCGATGTACACGCGCCCGAGCGAGGGCTCGACCGGACCGATCATGATCAGCAGCGAGCCAGCGACCGAGGTGGTCGCGATCGCCAGGCCGAAGGCGAACTGCTTGATGCGCACCGGGTCGGCGCCCATCAGCTGCAGCGCGAGACGGTCCTGCGCCACGGCAAGGATCGCGCGCCCGGTGAAGGTACGCGAGAGAAACAACCAGACCGCCGCGGTCATCGCACTCGCCACCACGAACGGCACCACGAGGCGCAGCGGCAGGCCGACAAAGCCCAGGTCGATGTTCTTGCCGAGGTAGCTTGCGGAGACCAGGCGGTAATCCACGCCGTAGACCAGGATCAGCACCACCTCGATGATGAACATCACGCCGAAGAAGAACGCGAGACCCGAGAGCGACTCCTGCCCGGTGCGCTCGAACGCGGCGTAGTAGATGCGGTAGATCAGAGCACCGACGAGGAAAAACGCCGGCGCCGCAAGGATGCCCACCAGCACCGGATCCCAGCCGAGGCGCGAGTTCAGGATCCAGGCAATGTACGAGCCGACGATGACGAACGCCGGGTGGGCGATATTGACGATGTCGAGCTGGCCGAAGGTGATCGCCAGACCGACCGAGACAGCCGCGTAGAACGCGCCGAGCAGGATGCCCGCGACGATGGCGTTTACGAAAAGATCCATACGGCTACGCCATCGCGCGGGCGCCTGCGGGTCGCGCGCGGATTACTGATTGAACGGGTAGACGATGTCGCCCGACTTCCAGGCTTTCGGGTAGAGCACGATGCGCTTGCCGGGGCCCGCAAACTGCGCCATGTCGTTCGGCTTGACGTCGCGGAACTGGACCATCAGCACGCGGCTCGTCGCCCATTCGCCGTTCGAGCCGAACTTGACGTTACCCACGACGGTCTTGAACGTCGTCTTGTGCATGTACGCGGCGAGCTTGCCCTGATCGAGGCTCTTGGTCGCGTTGACCGCCTCCTCGAGCACCTGCAGGTAGGCATAGGCGTACGGCGGCAGGTAGTGGCCGAGCGGGTCGACCCCCTTGCCCTTCGCCGCCTCCTGGTACTTGGCGAGAAACTCCTTCACGCCCGGGAAGTTGAGCGTCGGCTCGGGAACCCAGAAGTCGTAGTTGACGATGTTGTTGAGCTGCGGGCCGAGGTTCTTCTGGATCGCCGCGAACTGCAGCCCGACCATGCCGCCGCCGAACATCTTCGCCTTGAGGCCGACCTCGCGCGCCGCCTTGACCATGCCCACCGAGTGCGGCGGGTACGACGCCACGTAGACGAGGTCCGGTTTCTCGGCCTCGATCGCGCGCACGATCGGGCTGAAGTCGGTGGTCGACGGCGGGAAGGTCTTGTCGTAGACGACGATGAACCCGGCGGCCTTGGCGTTCTTGCGTGCGCCTGCCGCCGCATTGAGCGCGAATTCGGCGTCTGCGGAGACGATCGCCACCGTCTTCGGCTTCGGATTCTGCTCCAGCGCCAGCTCGAAGAAGCCTTTCGACCAGTCGGTCTTCGGCTCGGGACCCGCCGGCATAATCTGGAAGTAGCGGTTGTACTTGAACTCGTCGTTCACCGCGAGGCCGAAGAGCGAGGGGAACACCAGCTTCTTGCGCATCACGATCGGCATCGCCGGCGCGATCTCGTTGGTGCCGTAGCTCGACACCACGAGGTCAACCTTGTCGACGTTGAGCAGCTTGGTGTAGATCGGCGGCACCTTGGCCGGCTGCGTGGCATCGTCGTAGTAGACAAACTCCACCGGTCGGCCGAGCAGGCCGCCCTTCTTGTTGACATCGGCGCGCCAGATCTCCATGGCGATCAGAGCGGCCTTGCCGGCGCCGGCGAGGCCGCCGGTCAGCGCCATGCTGAAGCCGATCTTCAGCGGCTTGGCCGCGTACACCGGGGCCGAGACGAGCGTGCCCGCGGCGAACGCGAGCGCACCCGCAGCGACGGCGGCGCGCGCAAATAAACGACGACTAACCATTTAGGAACCCTCCTTCCTCATTGGCAGTGATTGCGTCCTCTGATCTGGGCGATGCCCCGGGACGTTGGAGCGGAGTGTATGCGGAAACGCCGAAACTGTGAACCGCCCCGTTTCGACTACGCGAGATACTGCGACACGCCGTCAGCGTGTCTGCGTGAGGTACCAGTCGAGAATCTGCTCGCCGGTCCACATCAGCACCCCCGGCTTCGACGCAACGTGCGCATAGAGCTTTTCGAGCCAGCCGATGCGATGCGGCACACCGGTGATGTACGGATGGATGCTGATCGCCATCACGCGCGCGCTGTCGCCCGCCACCGCTTCCGCGTAGAGACGGTCGAACTGCGCCGCGCCGCGCACGTAGAGCTCGTCCGAGGCATGGTGCTGCAGCGCCATAAGCGGGATGTCGTTCACCTCCAGCGTGTACGGCACCGATACGATCTCGCCCTTCGTGGTGCGAATCCTGACCGGCTGGTCATCGAGCACCCAGTCGGCGACATACTCGATGCCCTCCGCGTGCAGCAGGTCCACCGTCTCGTAGGTTTCGGTGAGCCCGGGGCTCTCCCAGCCGCGCGGCGGCTTGCCCGTGACCTCGCGGATCGCGGCGATGGTGGCGCGGATCGCCGCACGCTGGTCCTCGACATGGTGCATCGGCCGCTGCTCGTAGCCATGGCCCATGAACTCCCAGCCTGCATCGCGCGCGGCCTCGGCAATGCGCGGATAGCTTTTCAGCACCGAGCCGTTGACCGCCATCGTCGGCGTGATTTTCGCGCTCGCCAGCACGTGCACGAAGCGCCAGAAGCCGACCCGCATGCCGTACTCGTGCCAGGCCCAGTTCGGCAGGTCAGGCTGCAGCGGCTGGCCCATCGGCGGCGGCAGCACCGTGCGCGGCATGTTGCGCTCGATCGACCACTCCTCGACGTTGACGATCGTCCACACCGCGAGGTGCGCGCCACCAGGCAGCTTGAGCGGAGGGCGGTCGACGATCGCCGAATACGGGACCCGCTCGTTTGGGCGCATGGCCTCGCTCATGCGGCTTTCCTTTCGCCAATCGCGCGGTTGAGCGCAGGCATGACCTTCAGGGCCATCAGCTCCATCGAGCGGCGCGCAAGGCGCGCGTCGACCCAGTCGATGCCGCAGTAGAGCAGCGTACCGAAATCGCCCGTGGTCTCGCGGAAGGCGAGCAGCTGTTCGGCCACCTGCTCGGGAGTGCCCGCGATCACCAGCGAATCGACCACCGTGTCGAGCGTCACCTGCTCGTCGGGCGTGTCCTTCGAGGGCTTGAACAGGTTGATGCGCCCGGCGCGCTTGAGCTTGAAAAAGAGCTGCTGGTAGTAGAAGCGATAGGGGCTGTCGTCGCCGAAGGCGTAACGCCGTGCCGTGGCTTCGTCATCCGCGACGAACACCGTCTTCGCGACGCGCCAGTTCGCAGGCTCGGGCTTGCGTCCTACGGCCTCGCAGCCCTCGACGTATTTCGGCCAGTGCGAAGCGACCCACTGCGGCAGGAGGAAATTCGCCGAGATCGGATCCCAGCCGCGCTTCGCCGCCTCGGTGAGGCCGCGCGAGAACGGCTCGACCGCGGTCACCACGATCGGCGGATGCGGCTTCTGGAACGGCTTCGGAATGATGCCCTGGCCGATGTCGGGGATCATCGTCTTCTCGGTCGAGATGTTCCAGAACTCGCCCTTCAGGTTGTACGGCGGATCGCCGGTCCAGATCGCGATCATGTGATTGATGCATTCGACGAACATGCCGGCGCGGTTCTTGTCCATGTTCTCGAACACTTCCCAGTCCGACGGCAGGCCGCCCGGGCTGATGCCGACGATGAAGCGGCCCTCGAGCATGTTGTCGAGCATCGACACGGTCGCGGCGAGCTGCGCCGGGTGACCGTTCGGCAGGTTGAGCGTGCCGGTGCCGAGCTTGATCGTCTTGGTGTCGTGGATCAGGCTGGCGAGGAACGCCGCGCAGCTGGTCACCGACTCGGCGACGTCGGTCACATGCTCGCCGACGTAGGCCTCGCTGTAACCGAGCCGGTCGGCGAGCAGGATCGCCTCGCGGTCCTCCCTCAGCGTCTCGACGTAGTTGCGCCGCGGCGGATGCAGCGGCATCGTGAAGTACCCGAGGTTCACTGCACGTCCTCTCTTCTTCGCTCCAGTGGCGATGATAAGCTAGGGCGGGCTGAGGCGCGCAACCGAGGGAGGACGCCATGCACCAGTACCGCGAAACGCTGCCGCGCGTCCGGATCACGCGGCGCGAGATGTTGAAGCGCGTCGCGCGCTTCCGCAAGCTGAAGGGCTCCGACGGCGGACTTCCCGACAGCCGCTATCCGGGCTGCGAGCGGATTCTCTACAACGTCATCGGCTTCCAGCCGCC
Organism: Betaproteobacteria bacterium; assembly: GCA_022340705.1. GTDB lineage: Bacteria > Pseudomonadota > Gammaproteobacteria > Burkholderiales > SG8-39 > SG8-39. Next base: position 10,468 of record JAJDNJ010000175.1, on the reverse strand, counting down.
GAAGAACGAGGGCAAGGGCGGCGTCACCTCGCCGGTCGGCTCCAAGGCCTCGCGCCTCGCCGCGATCAAGATCTCCGAAGGCTTCAACCTCGGCTACTGCCGTGCGCTGCCGGGGCACGGGCCGATGTTCCACAACCACGATACCAATGAAACCTTCATCGCGATGACCGGCACCTGGCGCGCGAGCTGGTACGACAACCGCGGCCAGGTGCAGCATGTCGACCTGAAGCCGCTCGACCTGATTTCGTTTCCGCCCGGCGTCGCGCGCCGATTCATGAACGTCACGCCCGGCTCGAAGCGCCGGCACGCGATCCTGATGTTCGTAATCGGCGGCAACGCGCCGCGCGCCGAGTTCACCGCGGCCTCCGTCGCCGAGCTGGTCGAAGCCGGCTACTGGAAGCCGGTGCCAGAAGCGCGCCAGGCGGCGGCGAAAAAGCCGGCGAAGAAGAAAGCGGCAAAGAGGAAGCCCGCACCGCGCCGCGCGAAGTAGTCGCGACAATGCGCGACAATGGGGTCTGACCCCATTTTTATCTCGCCGCCTCGCCGACCAGCTTGGCCGAGGCGACCAAGCGGTCGAACTCTGGCAGATAGCGCTCGTAGTAGTTCAGCCGCGCGCCCTGGAACCAGGCGCCGTAGAGCCGACCCTTGCGCACCGTGCCGACGAACACGCCCCAGCGCTCGACCTCGTCGCGCCCGACCATGCGCGTCTCGAAGCGGAACCCGCGGCCCTCGGCGACGGTTTCGGCCTGCAGGCTGCGCCCCTCGGCGATCGTGGTCCGAAACAGGCGCGTGATCGTCGCCTCGAGCAGTTCCTGCACCTCGAGCGGATTCATCGTCGCGCGAAACACGGGCGGCTTTTCCTCGCGCCCCGGCTTGCGGTCGTTGCGCACGAACAGCGGCTCGCCATCGCGCACCCCGGTGAAGAACACCAGCGTGTTAAGCATGGTGCCGTCTAGCGTCCAGACCTCGACATGCCCCTCGACGTTCGGCGTGTCGAGCTTGTTCCAGCGCATGCCGGGCTGCACCGAGATCACGCCGCCCACCGTGCGCCGCTTGGGCTCGACCAGGCTGTAGGGCGTTGCGCAGGCCGCGAGCAGCGCCGCCGCGGCAAGCGCAAGCGTCAGACGGTGCGTCGTTCGGCGCTTCATTGGTCGAACAGCATCTTCAGCGCCCCGGCGTCGTCCGCACCCGGAACACGCGCGAGATAGTTCTCGAGCGCGGTCTGCGCGCCCGCACGGTCGCCGCGCTTGAGCGCGACGCGCATGACCGAGCGGTAGATTTCCGGCGGCGCATCGCTCGCCTGCAGTGCGCGCGCGTAGGCTTCGGCGGCGTGCTCGAGGTCTCCCGGCTCGCCGCGCAGCCGATACACCTCGCCCTTCGCGTACCACAGCAGCCCGTCGTCCGGCGCCTCGGCGAGCAGGCGCTCGAACAGCTGCGCGCTGCGGCCGTACTGGCGCAGCGCGAGCTCGTCGTCCGCAATCGTCGCGCGCACGCCCGCGAGCGCGCTCCGGTAGCGCTCGGCGCCGCGCTCGCCGTTCTTGATCTTTGCCGCCTCGGCCGCCTCGCGCAGCGAGACGAGCCGCTCCTCGGGCGTGGGGTGAGAGGCGAACAGCACGCTTTGCGAGCGGTCCGCGGTTCCTGCGGCGTATTCGGCGATCAGCTGGTCCCAGATCTCCGCCGCCGCGAGCGGCGCGTAGCCCGCCTTGACCAACAGCCGCTCGCCGATCTGGTCGGCCTCGCGCTCGTTGTCACGGCTGTAGGAATAGATCGACGCGACCAGCGCGAGATTGGCGAAGTCGCCGTAGCGGCCCATGCCCGCCGCCGCGAGGCCGAGGCCGAGAAAATTGCCGAGGCTCGCCTTGTCGCGCGCGTCGCGCCAGAGCGCGAGCGAATGACGCCGGAGATAGTGCCCCAGCTCGTGGCCGATGATCGCGGCGAGCTGCGCTTCGTCGGTGCAGCGCAGCAGCAAGCCGGTCCAGATTTCCATCATCCCGTTCGGCGCCATGCTCGCGTTGAACTGCGGCGTGCGCACGACGTAGATGCGGATGTCGGCGCAGTGCGCCTTGTCGAGCCGGCAGACGATCTCGTGCAGGTAGGCGTTCAGCGCGGGGTCGCGCACCACGAAGCGTGAGGTCTTGAGCTGCTCTTCGGCGCGATCCATCAGTCGCCACAGCCCGGTCTCGTCGGCATCGCTCGGCTGGTAGCCCGGCGCGAGGAAGCCGCCGCTCTGCGCATGCAGCGCACCGGATGCGCCGAGCGCAATGAAGATCACCAGCGCGCGCAGGGCGGGCCTCATTTGAGCGCGTCCGAGACGAGCGCGTCGACCGTTTCGGCCGCCGCCTCCGGCGTTCGCAGATCGCCGCTTCCCCGCGCGAGACGATTGAACCAGACGATGTCGCCGGTCTTCAGGTCGACCATCGAGGCGAAGCCCACCTGCGCCCCGCCGGGAATGCCGATCGTGCCGAGCACCGCGGCCACGACGATAAGCGCCACGCGCCCCGGGCTCACGTAGCTGTCGCGCACGTAGAGGAACAGCGCGTAGTCGGCGCCCTGCGCCTGCGCGATCGCCGCGACCGCGGGCCCGAGCGACCAGTCGAACTTCTCGCCCTTGGTCGGCAGCTCGAGCGCGCGCTGGTAGTGGTGCGCGAGCACCGCGCTGCCCACCGCGCGGTGCAGCCGCTGCAACTCGAGGCTCGTCGCCTGCTCCTCGGGCGTGCCGCGATCAGGGCGGTAGTCGACCAGCTTCACCCGGTAGTGCTCCGCGCGCGCCTCGAGCGCGGCGCGCATGTTCTTCAGCGCGGCATCGGTCCAGTCGGCACGCGGCTCCTCGAGCCCGCCCGCGGTGAGCTCGCTCAGCTCGAGGTCGATCGGCATCACCACCACCGTCGGAACGTGCTCGGTGCGTCGCAGCTGCGGCGTCTGGCGCTGGATCGGCGCCACGCAGCCGGCGAGCAGCGCCGCGGCCGCGAGCAGGGCCAGCGCGCGGCGCGACGCGCGCGCGAGACGAAGCCGTGTCGCCGTGCGACGGATCATGCGCGTCCTTGCATCGGCGTTGAGCCTAGCTCGGCGCGCACAGAGAGAAAAGACGCGAGCGTGCAATGCTTCTCTCGTGCGCAAACAATTTCACGCTATTCTGCGCTCACGCGAATAAAAGGAGCCCGACCGATGCGCCGCACCCTCGCCGCCGCAACCCTGGCAATCGCCCTCGCCCATGGCGGGCCGAGCGCCGCCGGACTGCCCGCCGACTGCAGCAACGCCAAGCCGCCGGCGAAGCCGGTCGAGGTCTCAATTCTCGGCACCACCTACGCGCCGAAATCGGTCAAGCTGGTCAAGGCCGGCACGATCAAGTCCGGTGACGTCGTGATCGACACCTATCGGCTGACGTTGAGAAGCGAGGACAGCATCATGGCGCCGCTCGGAATGGACGTCACCGTCGCCGTGCCGAAGGGCAAGGCGCTCGACGGCAAGGTCTTCCGCCGCGTGCCGAGCGACGAGATTTCCAAGCAGCCGGCGGTGTCCGCGGGGATGCCCGAGGTGCAGGGCTGGTCGTACGAAGATCGCAAGGCGGGCGTGCGCGGATCGCACGTCAAATACGTCGCCTCCCTGCGGCTCGAATTCGGCAAGGCGCAGGGCAAGACGCTGCCGGGGACGCTCTATCTGTGCGTACCCAAGGGGCAGAAGTCGAGCTTCGACAAAACGCCCACCACCGCCGATAGCTACGCGATCGGCGGCTTCAGCGCGACGCTGCCCTAGGAGCGCGCTGCGCGAGTTATCCACAGGGGTCTGACCCCGTATTTATCCGGGGATCTCGTCGATGGCACGGGCCTTGCGTCCTGCTCTGGTCCGGACCCGCCATGCAATCCCCTCTCCAGGCTTACTTGGAAGCGCTTCACGGTCGGCTGGCCGGCCTGCATGGCGGCGCGCTTGCGAGCTACATCCCCGAGCTCACGCGCGCCGATCCGAACTGGTTCGGCATCTGTCTGGTCACCATGGACGGCGCGACCTACGCGGTGGGCGACTGCGACCAGCCGTTCACGATCCAGTCGATCTCGAAGCCCTTCGTCTATGGCATCGCGCTCGCTGACCGCGGCTGGGAGGTAGTCGCACGCAAGGTGGGCGTGGAGCCCAGCGGCGACGCCTTCAACTCGATCAGCCTCGATCCCCAAACGGGTGCACCGCTCAATCCGATGATCAATGCTGGTGCAATCGCCAGCACCAGCCTCGTCGCGGGCGGCACGCCGGGCGAGCAGTGGGACCGGATCCAGGGCTGCGTCGCCGCGTTCATGGGACGCGACCTCGGCGTCGACGAGGAGGTCTACCGCTCGGAAAGCGACACCGGCTACCGCAACCGCGCGATCGCCTGGATGCTGAAGAATTTCGGCGTTATCGACGGCGAGCCGATGGCCGCGCTCGAGAACTACTTCCGCCAGTGCTCGATCCGCGTCACCTGCCGCGACCTGGCGGGCATGGCAGCGACGCTGGCCAACGGCGGCATCCAGCCGGCCACCGGGGGGCGCGCCCTGCCGGCCGAGCATGTCGAGCGCGTACTCAGCGTGATGGCGACCTGCGGCATGTACGACTACGCCGGCAGCTGGATGTACGAGGTCGGCATGCCGGCCAAGAGCGGCGTGTCGGGCGGGATCATCGCGGTCCTCCCGGGGCGCTTTGGCATCGGCATCTTCTCGCCACCCCTCGATCCGAAGGGCAACAGCGTGCGCGGCATCGAGGTCTGCAAGCGGCTGTCGCAGGACTTCAGCCTGCACATTTTCTCCAAGGCGCGCGATCCGAGCATGGCGCTCGGCCGGATCTACACCGGCGCCGACGCGCCCTCGCGGCGCGAGCCCTCGGGCGAGATGCGCGGGATTCTCGCCGAGCACGCGCGGCGCATCCGCTACCTCTGCCTGCATGGCCATCTCGCGGTCGACGGCGTGGAGTACATCATCCGGCGCATGCAGGAACTCGCGCCCGAGACGCACAGCTTCATCCTCGACATGCACCAGGTTTCGGGCGTCTCGCCGAGCGCCGCGCGTCTGCTCAACCAGGCGCGCCTCGGCTTCGCCGAGGACGGCGTCGCGGTGGTGTGCTCGCGCATCCACGCGCGCCCCGCGATCGTCGAGCCGCTGAGCAAGTCCACGCGCAGCGGCGATCGCGGGTTCCTCTTCTTCGAGGACAACGACCTTGCGGTGGAATGGTGCGAGAACCGCCTGTTCGGCGAGGCGACGATGGCGCCGGTGAAGAACGCCTCGCTCGCCGACTCGCCGCTGTTCAAGGGTGTGCCGGAAAGCCTGATCCGGCAGCTCGACGCGGCGACCGAGCTGCGCAGCTATGCGCCCGGCGCACGCATCCTAGAGTACGGCCAGGAGGGCGACGGCCAGTTTTTCTTCATCGAGTCCGGCCAGGTCAGCATTCTGGTTCCGCTGCAGAACGGCGGCCACATGCGCATCGCCTCGCTCGGCCCCGGGTTGAACTTCGGCGAGATGGCGCTCACCGGGCAGACCGTGCGGACCGCCTCGGTGCATGCCGACACCGAGGTGCGCTGCCGCGTGCTCGCGGTGCGCGACTTCAACCGCATCTCGGAGCAGTTTCCGTCGCTGCACATCACCCTGCTCGAGAACCTGGCCGGCGACCTCGCAGCCAAGCTGCGCCGCGCGACGCAGTGGATCGCGGCGCTCGCCTGAGGCGCGGCGCACGAACGAGTCATCCACCGGGGTCTGACCCCCGGCGGGTCAGTCCGCCTTCGTTTCGTCCGCAGGCGGCGGAGCGGACTCGGCCAGCGGCTGGCGCGCTTCCGCTTTGCGCCTGCGCTTTTCCTCCTTCTTTTTCTTCTTCGCGATGTCACGCTGACGTTTCGCGAACGCATAGTTTGGTTTGGCCATTGGCAATCCTGTTTGGCTGGAACCCTGTTGAATACGAAGGCTCAGAGTAACGCGTTTAGGCGGCGCCGCGCACGGCTCGCGTACACTCCGCGCCGCGGGAACCCTTGAGTCTCGCGACGGTCGCACAGCGGGCTCCCGCCGCTTCGCCGAAGCGCGCCCCCGCAGGAGACAGGCATGTTCAAGTCGTTTTTCGCCAACCGGCGTTGGTTTTCCTGGTCGCTCGCCGGCAGCATCCTCATCCTCGCTGCCACCTGGTACAGGGTGGAGCTCGACGTAAAGATCACGCTCTGGCTGGGCGATTTCTACAATTTGATTCAACAAGCGCTCGCCAAGCCGAATTCGGTACCCTTTTCCGATTTCTTCGGGAAATGCCTGACCTTCGCCGGTATCGCGGCCACCTACGTCGGGGTTGCGGTGATCCTCGAGTTCTTCGTCCGGCACTACGTGTTCCGCTGGCGCACTGCGATGAACGACTACTACATGTCGCACTGGGCGGAGCTACGCCACATCGAGGGCGCGGCGCAGCGCGTGCAGGACGACACGATGCGCTTTGCGCGCATCGTGGAGGGGCTCGGCGTTGCTTTCGTCAACTCGGTCATGTTGCTCATCGCCTTTCTGCCCTTGCTCTGGGAGCTCAGCAAGCAAGTCACCGAGTTGCCGTGGATCGGCAAGGTGGACAACTCGCTGATCTTCCTGGCGATCATATCGGCCGCAGTGGGCACGGCGGTCCTTGCGCTGGTCGGCATCAAGCTTCCCGGCCTCGAGTTCAACAACCAACGGTTCGAGGCCGCCTACCGCAAGGAGCTGGTCTACGGCGAAGACCACGAGTCGCGTGCGGACCGGGAAACTGCGCGCCATTTATTCGCTAACGTGCGGAGGAACTACTTCCGCTATTACCTGCACTACATGTATTTCGACATCGCGAAATGGTCGTACCTGCAATTCGGCGTGATCGTGCCATACATCGCGATGGGCCCGACAATCATCTCCGGCGCAATTACCCTCGGCGTGCTGCAAAAGACGCTGCGCGCTTTCGATCGCGTCGAGAATTCGTTCCAGTTCCTGGTGCATTCCTGGGGAACGATTGTCGAGCTGATCTCGATCTACAAGCGCCTGCGCGCCTTCGAAGCGACGATCGGCAGCGCGCCGGCGCGCGCGGCCACCGTGCCGGGCACGACGAGCTGAACTCGCGCCGCTCAGCCGCCGCGCTTCTCGAGCACGTAGTCGACGGTAAACAGGTCGAGAAACACGTCGCGCCAGCCCTTGCTCGCGGTCGCGAGCAGAGTGCGCAGCGGCGCGCCCTCCTCTCCGGCGCCGATCGCGCACTCGACGAGCAGCAGCCAGCGCTGCTCGCCGGGTCCGCCGCCGTAGATCTTGCGCTCCGAGGTCTGGATCCCCGAGATCTCCGGATCGATCTCGAACAGGCGCGTGCGCGCCACGCCGGCCTGCGGCGCGACGCGCTCGACGAGGCTCGCATCGGTCGCGTCGGCGTTGAAGCGCACCGACACCATGCAGGGCGCGGAGAAGAGATCGATTCTGCCCTGCGCCGCGAGATGACGATAAATGTTGCGCGCCGGCTCGCGGAAATGCGGCAGCGATTCGCGCGTCCAGGCGGTCGGCGCGTTTAGCCGCGCGAGGTAGTCCGGGCCGCCGAGCACGCCTGGGTCGCGCGTCTCGTACATCATGAGAAAGAAATTGCTCGTGCCGTGCCCGAGGTAGCGCTGCCCGGCGAGAAAGCCCGGAATCGATACGCGTTCGGGCATGTGCTCGCTGTTGTGCCACTGGCGGAAGCGGTCGAGGTAGCTCTCCTCGATCCGCGCCCAGAACGCCATCAGTCCGGTGCCTTCCTGGTTCGTCATTCCCAATCCCCTTGTCAGAAGCCGCCGTCGCGCACTTCGAAGTGCGTCGGCTTGTCGTGGACCGGCATGTCGCGCGCGACCCAGTCCGCGGTCCAGTCGATCATCTTGCCGAGCGGCACGATCGGGTAGCCGAACAGGCGCTGCGCTTCGAGCGACTGGTTGACCCAACCCTCCGGCGCCTCCGCACCCTCGAACACCGGCGCGATGCCGAAGCGCTCGCCGAAGGCCTGCGCCAGCATGCGCACACTGGCGAGCTCGGGTCCGCCGATGTTGAGCGCGCTCGCCGGCGTCGTGCAGTGCAGGAGCGCGCGCAGGATTTGCGAGCTCGAGTCGCCCTGCCAGATCACGCTCGCGTGGCCGGTCGCGAGCGGCACCGGCACGCGATTGTGCACCCAGCGCGCGATGTCATGCAGCACGCCGTAGCGCATATCGATCGCATAGTTAAGGCGCATCAGGCGCACCGGCGTTCCGTAGAGCTGGCTGTGGTACTGGAACATGCGCTCGCGCCCGACGCAGGAGTTGGCGTAGTCGCCCAGGGGCTTCGGCTCGACGCGCTCGTCCCAGCCGCCGCTCACCACCGGGGCGAAGGAATACACGCACAGCGTCGAGAACACGACGATGCGCGAGGCGCGGTAGCGCTCGGCGACGAGCGCCGGCACCTTGGTGTTCATCGCCCATGCGAAGCCGCGCTCGGCGTCGGTGCCGAACTTCTTGCCTGCCATGTAGACCACGTTCGGCGCATCCGGAAGCTTCGCGACCTGGTCGCGATCGAGCAGGTCGCAGGCGACGGTCTCGACGCCCGCCGCCTCCAGCCGGCGCTTCACCTCGGCGTCGCTGAAGCGCGCGACGCCGATGACGCGCTTGCGCGGCGCGGCGCGCTTCGCAAGGCGCGCGAGCGTCGGGCCGACCTTGCCGCCGACGCCGAGCACGATGATGTCGCCTTGCAGGCGTGCCATGTCGTCGATCAGCGCCTGGCTCGGGCGCGACAGCAGCTCCTCGAGCGCATCGACGTCGGCGATGCGCTCGGGCAAGTTCTCGAATTTCAGGACGTCCACTCGTCTCCTCCGTCTCCTCCCTTTATGGCGGCGGCGACCCTATAGGCCGCCCGCGGGCCTGTCAACCGGAGGCGCACGCAGCTTCGACGTCGTGCCCGTAGAGCCAGGCGCTCTGGCGCAGCGGATCGCCGCTCGCCAGAGCGCGATCGCGCGCCAGCTGCTCGGGCCCGTCGGGCAGGTGGTTGCGGATTTCCCGGCCGCGGCTCATCAGCTGCACTTCGCTCGCGCGCGGCCGGCGGATCGCGTCGTAGCGCGCGAGCGCGGCGGGCACGCCCGCGGCGTCGACCCCGCGCAGGCAGGCGGCGAGGACCACCGCGTCCTCGATCGCCTGCGCGGCGCCCTGCGCGAAAAACGGCAGCATGGCGTGCGCGGCGTCGCCGAGAAGACAGACGCGGCCGGCATGCCAGCGCGCGAGGGGCGTTCGGTCGTAGAGCGCCCAGCGCTTGGTCTCGGTCGCCGAGTCGACGAGCTGCAGCACGCGCGCATCCCATCCCTCGAACTCCGCGTGCAGGTCGGCGATCGCGCCGTCCGCGGTCCACGACTCGGTGCGCCAGTCGCCCGCCGGCACGATCGCCACCACATTGACCAGGCGTCCCCCCGAGATCGGGTAGTGCACGAAATGCCGACCGGGACCGAGCCACAACGTTTGCACGGCGCGCAAGGCCATCGGCGGCGCATCCGCGGCGGGCACCAGGCAGCGGAACGCGCACAGGCCGGAAAAGCGCGCTTCGATCTCGGGCGCAACCACGGGTCGCAGCACCGAGTGAATGCCGTCCGCGCCGATCACGACGTCGGCATGCACCGCCGTCTCGCGCCCGCCGCGATCGGCGAACACGAGCTCGGCGGCATCCGTCGCATCGCGCGCTGAGACGCAGCGCTGATCGAGCCGCAGCGCACCTGCCGGCAACGCCGACTGCAGCAGCGCGAGCAGGTCGGCGCGGTGCGCCACATAACAATGGGTGCCGTAGAGGCGCACGCACTCTTCGCCCATCGGCTGCACCGAGAGCACGCGCCCGTCCTGCCAGCGGCGGAACTCCCAGGCCGCCTCGAGCTGCACCGCGAATTCGGGCAGGCGCTCGGCGAGCCCGAGCGTCGCGAGCGGGCGCACCATGTTCGGCGCGACCACGATGCCGGCGCCGACTTCGCGCAGCGCGGAGGACTGTTCGTAGACGGTCGCCTCCAGCCCGGCGCGGCGCAGGAACAGCGCGGCGGCGAGGCCGCCGAGGCCGCCGCCGACGATCGCGATGCGCAGGGGAGCAGCCTTCGCCATGGGCCGGCGACGCTATCGGGCGCCCTGCACGCTGTCAACTCGCGCCCTTTCTATAATGGCGCGTGATGCGACTGTCGATCACTCACCATCCGAGCGGCGTGAAGAGCAACGGCGGGCTGCGAGTCCTCTACGACATTGCGCAGGAAGTCGCCCATTTTGGCGCCGCGGCCGTCGATGGGCCGGCCCTGCGCTGGGTGCTCGAGGACCATGCGAGCGCCGACGCCCTGCTTTCGGTCGAGCTCGCGCTCGATCGCAACACCCGATGGCTGTTGCGCTGCGACCGGGTCGACTTCCCGCCCGGCGCGATCGCCTACCGCCACGTCCACCCCGGCCCCGGCATCCGTTGTCTGCTCTTCGGCGCCATCGAGATCGAAACCGAGGGCCGCAAAACCGTCTACGGCCCGCTCG
>JAJDNJ010000174.1 GCA_022340705.1 Betaproteobacteria bacterium | reverse complement strand
TGCCCTGCCCGCTCGCCGGGCGCAGGCCGGGCGACATCGATTACATCGTGCTGCGCGAGAACACGGAAGGCGAGTACGGCAACGTCGGCGGGCGCGTCTACGAGGGCACGGAGCGCGAAGTGGTGATGCAGCAGGCCGTGTTCAGCCGCAAGGGCGTCGACCGAATCATGAAATACGGCTTCGAGCTCGCGATGCAGCGCGGCAAGCATCTGACCTCCTGCACCAAGTCGAACGGTATCTCGATCACCATGCCCTACTGGGACGAGCGTTTCGCCGAGATGAAGAAGCAGTACCCCGATGTGCGCACCGACCAGTATCACGTCGACGGACTGTCGATCCAGATGGTGCTCAACCCGGATCGCTTCGACGTCATCGTCTGCTCCAACCTGTTCGGCGACATCCTGTCGGACCTTGGCCCCGCGACCGCCGGCACGATCGGCATCGCGCCCTCGGGCAACATCAACCCGGAGCGCACTGCGCCGTCGATCTTCGAGCCGGTGCACGGCTCGGCGCCGGACATCGCCGGCAAGAAGATCGCCAACCCGATCGCGCAGGTCTGGTCGGGCGCGCTGATGCTCGAGCACCTCGGGCAGGCCGCTGCAGCCGCGGACATCATCGGCGCGATCGAGCATGTCATCGTCGAGGGACCGCACACGCCCGACATGAAGGGCAAGGCGTCGACCTCCGATGTGGGTGCCGCGCTCGCCGGAGCGGTGCGCGCGCAGGGACCGAGCGCGCGCGCGATTCCGACGAAGGCCGCTTGAAGACCTATCGCATCGCCGCGATCCCGGGCGACGGGATCGGCAACGAGGTCATTCCCGCCGGCATCGAGGTCCTCGAAGCGCTCGCGGCAAAGCAGGGCTTCGCCCTCGCCTTCGAGCATTTCGACTGGAGCTCGAAGCGCTACCTCGAGACCGGCGCCTACATTCCCGAGGGCGGGCTCGAGAAGCTGAAGACATTCGACGCGATCTTCTTCGGCGCGGTCGGCGCGGCCGAGGTGCCCGACCACATCTCGCTCTGGGGTCTGCGCCTGCCGATCTGCCAGGGCTTCGACCAGTACGCCAACGTGCGCCCGGCGCGCGTGCTGCCCGGCGTCCAAAGCCCGCTGCGCGACGGCGCGGCGCTCGACTGGGTGATCATTCGCGAGAACTCGGAAGGCGAGTACTCCGGCTCGGGCGGGCGCGTGCACCGCGGGCTGCCCGAGGAAGTCGCGACCGAGACCTCGGTGTTCACGCGGCGCGGCGTCGAGCGCATCCATCGCTTTGCCTTCGAGCTCGCGCGCGGCCGCGCGAAGAAGCACCTCACGCTGGTCACCAAGTCGAACGCCCAGCGCCATGGCATGGTGCTGTGGGACGAGATCTTCTTCGAGGTGGCGAAGGACTACCCCGGCGTGCGCTGGGACCGCGAGCTGGTCGACGCGATGACCACGCGCATGGTGCTCAAGCCCGCCTCGATCGACACCGTGGTCGCGTCCAACCTGCACGCCGACATCCTCTCGGATCTGGCCGCTGCGCTGTCCGGCTCGCTCGGCATCGCGCCGACCGCGAACCTCAACCCGGAACGGACCTTCCCGTCGATGTTCGAGCCGATCCACGGCTCGGCCTTCGACATCACCGGCAAGGGCATCGCCAATCCGCTCGCCACGTTCTGGACCGCGTCGATGATGCTCGAGCACCTCGGCGAGGCGCGCGCCGCCGCGCGCCTGATGCAGGCGATCGAGGCGGTGACCGCCGAAGGCGTGCTCACGCCGGATCTCGGCGGCGTGCACGACACGCGCGCGGTGACCAACGCGGTCAAGCGCGCGCTCGACTGAGCGCTCAGCACGCCGCTGTCATCTGGTTAGTGCGCGGTGCCGGACTTCAGGCTGCCGGTCGCGTCGCGACGCGCGGCGAGCACCTCCAGGCGGTGCCGATAGGCGACGTAATACTTGTAGATGTTGCGCACGTAGCCTACCGGCTCGCGCCCGATGCGCTCGGCGGCGACGCGCTCGACCTGGTCGAACCAGCGGTTGGGATCGAGGCCGAGCTGCTCGGCGCGCCTGCGCAGCGTGGCGATCCGGGTCGGGCCCACGTTGTAGCTCGCGAGTGCGAACAGCATGCGGTTCTGCGCATCGAAATGGGCGCCGTCGAAGTAGCGCACCAGCAGGCGGTTCATGTACTTGGTTCCGGCGTGAATGTTGGCCTCGAGCTGATGGATGTCGCCGACATTCATCGCCTTGCCGGTCGAGGGCAGGAGCTGCATCACGCCGATCGCACCCGAGGGGCTGCGCGCGCGCTGATTGAGGCGCGATTCCTGGAATCCCTGTGCGGCGAGCATCACCGGATCGAATCCGTACACATTGCCGTACTTGCGAAACAGGTCGATGGTCGCCTCGAAGCGCTCCCAGGCCGCGTTGTCAACGTTGTTGTACAGGCGCTGCACGCGCGGGGCGTCGATCGCGAGGCGCACCTCGGCCGAGCCGGCGCCCTTCAGACCCTGCGCGGCAAAGGCGTCGATCTCGGCCGCGAGCTGCGGGCTGTGTTTGCGGTAGGCCCAGCCGATTCTCCCGCCGGTGCGTAATGCGACATCCTTGTGGACCTCGAGGCCGCGCAGGATCTTCGCCCAAAGCTTGGCCTTCCAGTCGTCGACCACGATGAGTCCGAGCAGCCCCGCGCCGACCATCTCCATCAGATCCTCGTCCTCGAGCGATTCGGGCACCAGGCGAATCGTGACCGGGCGCTTGCGCGCTTCGCCGAGACGCCGGTTCAGCGCGACCAGGCTGTCGTAGTAGCTGCTCGAGCGGCGCACGTGCACCTCCTCACCCGAGAGGTCGAGCACGCTGTCGACCGGCGGTGAAGCCGGCCCGCTCACCACCACCTCGAACACGCCGCTCAGCCCGACGTGGCTGAAGTCGACCAATTTCTCGCGCTCGGTCGTGATGGTGAGGTTGCCGGCGGCGATGTCGCCGCGACCGGCGACGATCCAGGGAATGAGCTTGTCGCGCGTCACGGGAATCGGCACCACGCTGATCGGCCGGTTGCCGAGCGTCTTCGCGTAGCGGCGGTTGAGCCAGGCCTCGAAATCGTGCACCAGGTCGGCGGTCAGTCCGCGCGGCCGCCCGGCGTCGTAGTAGAACAGCGAGCGGCTGTAAGGCACGAGTACCCGGATGAGGCGCCGCTCGCGCATCGCGTCGAAATCGCCCTCCCAGGAACGCGTAACCACCTCGAGACTGAGCGCACGCGGCACGGCCTCGGACTGCGCGGCGCCCACGGCGAGAGGCCAGGCGCAGAGCAGCAGTACGGCGAACGCCCGCATCGGGTTCAGCGTTTCAGCTGGCGCTCGATCCGTGCGCGGAACTCGGGCGAGGACCAGGCCGCGCAGTCCGCATCCGCCCAGCGCGCGAGCGCGTCGGCCTCCGGTACGAGGCGGCCGCGGATGGCGTGCTTGGCCACCGCATAGGCATCGCGCGGATGCCCGGCGAGCAGCGTGCAGCGCTCCTTGGCGAGGGCGACCGGATCCTGCGCCAGCTCGTCGACCAGCCCGAGCGCGAGACCGGTCTGCGGATCGACGAGCTGCGCGCCGAGCACCACGCGCGAGAGGCTCGCCGCGGGCACGCGCGCCTTCACCATCGCCCAGGTGTGCGGCGGAAAGCGCGCCCCGATCGCAATCTCGTTCAGGCCGATGCGCGCCGTCGGCGCGGCGCTCATCACGCGCCAGTCGCAAGCCAGCGCGAGCACGCAGCCGCCGGCGACCGCATGCCCGTTGACCGCCGCCACCGTCGGGCCCGGATACTCGTAGAGCATCCGCACCATGTCCTCGAGCAGCGCGAGAAAGCGCTGCATCCCCGCGGCGTCGAGTCCCGCCATCTCCTTCAGGTTGAGTCCCGCGCAGAACGCATCGCCCGCGCCGCGCAGCAGGACCGGTTCGCCCGCCGCATGCTGCAGCGCATCGAGCAGCTTGCGCATCAATGCGCTGCCGAGCGCGTTCTTGCCGGGTCCTTCGAGGATGACTTCGTGCATGCAAGCCTCCACCAGCAGGCCGTCGAGCAAACCGGCGGAAACTTAGCACGGGACTGCGCCGGGCCGGGCGGCAAAAAGGCGCGCCCGGCGCAACTCAGCCGTCCGGGCGGGAGGCCCTCTTTGTGCGACGTCCCGCGAGCCGGCCGCGCGCGCCGCGGCGTGGGTGCGCAGCGCGCGGAACCCGGCTTTGGGTCGGGTAGGTCACGCCGTGCGCCGCGAGGTATTCGCGGATCAGCTGGCGCACGACCTGCGAAGGCGTGACGTCGAGCGCCGCGCACAGCCCCTCGAAGGCCTTCTTTTTCGCCGGATCGACCAGGATCGTGAGGCGCGCGGTCTTTTGCTCCATATGCACATCTAATTCACACAGTATGTGCATGGTATTATAATGCGCTCCGCTGCAATGGCAACGCTTCATCCCCTCTTTCGATGAGCGGCGCGCTCGCCTGCATCGTTGCGTGGCTGGCGCTCGCGGTCGCATCGCTCCTGCGCCTGCGCGGCGCCTGGTTCGCGCGTTGCGCGGCGTTCCCGCTCGGCGCGCTCGCCGCGCTCGTACTGGCGGTCATTGGGCTGCAGGCGCTCTGGCAGCCGGCCGCCGCGATGACACTTCCGCTCGGGCTGCCGGGACTGCCATTCCACCTGCACCTCGATCCGCTCGCGGGTTTCTTCCTGTTCCTCCTCGGAGCGGTGTCGGCCGCAATCTCGGTCTATGCGGCGGGTTACTTCGCCGACGAGGCGCCTGGTCGGCTTGCGCTGATTGGCCTGCAGTACCACGTGTTCCTCGCCAGCATGGCCCTGGTGATCCTTGCCGACGATGCCTACCTGTTCATGGTCGCCTGGGAGACGATGGCGCTCGCCTCGTATTTCCTGGTCACGACCGACCACCGCGAGCCCGCGATACGCAGCGCGGGTTTTCTCTACCTGCTGATCGCCCACCTGGGCGCTATCGCGATCCTGCTCGCCTTCGGCATCCTGCACGGCGGACGCGGCGACTACAGCTTTGCGGCGCTGCGCGCGGCGCAGCTCACCCCGTTCTGGTCGAGCGTCGCGTTCCTGCTCGCGTTCTTCGGCTTCGGCGCGAAGGCGGGCATGTTGCCGCTGCATGCCTGGTTGCCGGAGGCGCATCCGGCCGCCCCTTCGCCCGTCTCGGCGCTGATGAGCGGGGTGATGCTGAAGACCGCGATCTACGGCATGGTGCGCGTGATCTACGACCTGATCGGCGGCCTGCGCTGGGAATGGGGGCTCGTCGTTCTGGTCGTCGGCGCCGGCACGACGCTGTTCGGCGTGCTCTACGCGCTGATGCAGCACGACCTGAAGCGCCTTCTCGCGTATCACTCGATCGAGAACATCGGCATCATCCTGCTCGGCCTCGGCATGTCGATGGTGTTCGTCGGCTTCGGCCATCCGGCCGCGGCGGCGCTGGGCCTGATCGCAGCGCTCTACCACACGCTGAATCACGCGGTGTTCAAGGCGCTGCTCTTTCTCGGCGCCGGCTCGATCCTGCATTCGACCGGCCTGCGCAATCTGAACGACATGGGCGGGCTGATCCGCAGGATGCCTCAGACCGCGCTGTATTTCCTGATCGGCGCGCTCGCGATCTCGGCGCTGCCACCGCTCAACGGCTTCGTCTCCGAATGGCTGACCTTCCAGACCGCGCTGCAGGCGCCGGTGCTCGAGCACGGGGTGGTGCGCAGCCTGCTGCCCTTGTTCGCCGCCACCCTCGCGCTCGCGGGTGCGCTCACCGCGATGTGCTTCGTCAAGGTGACCGGCGTGGCGTTTCTCGGCCAGCCGCGTGAGGCGGCGCATGCGGCACACCAGGCCGCGGCGCACGGCCGGATCGATTGCGGCCCCGCGGGACGCATCGGCATGGCTTGGCTCGCGATCGCCTGTTTCGTCCTCGGTCTGTTCCCGAGCGCCATTTTGCTGCTGCTCAACCGGATCTGCGTCGCGCTGCTCGGCGCCGGCCTGCCCGAGGACGCGCTCGAGTCGAGCTGGATCTGGCTGGTGCCGAGTTCGCGCGCGCAGGCGAGCTACAGCCCGCTGATCTTCATCCTCGTGATCGTCGCGGTGATCTGCATCACGGCATTCGGGGTGCGGCGCTTCTATCACGGGCGCGTGCGCACCGCGCCGCCCTGGGATTGCGGCTATCCGCTGCAGACCGCGCGCATGCAGGACACGGCCGACGCCTTCGGTCAGCCGATCCGCCACGTGTTCGGGCCGCTCTACCTGATGCGACGTCACCTGCCCGGTCCAGACGATCCGGCGCCGCGCTTCGTGCTCAGGATAGAGGACCGCCACTGGGTCTGGCTGTACCTGCCGGTGGCGCGCCTGGTGGGCTTCCTGTCCGAGAAAGTCGCGTTGCTGCAGAGGGGCAGGATCAGCATCTACCTGCTCTACAGCTTCCTCACGTTGATCGTGCTGCTGGTGTTCGTGCGCTGAGACGGGCCGCATGACGACCACTACCGGAATCGCCTTTCAGCTCCTGCAATCGCTGTTCGTGGTGCTGATCGCGCCATTGCTGATGGGCTGGGTCAACCGCTGCCGGGCCTGGCTGCAGAACCGCAGGGCACCGTCGCTGCTGTTGCCCTACTACGCGATGGCGAAGCTGTTTCACAAGGACGCGGTCATCGCGCGCGATGCCTCGCCGCTGTTCCGCCTCACCCCCTATGTCCTGTTCGGCTGCATGTGGCTGGCCGCGGGCATCGTGCCGGTGCTCGCCACCGCCCTGCCCTTCGCGCCGGCCGCCGACGTCATCGCGCTGGTGGGCGTGTTCGCGCTGGCGCGCGTGTTCTCGGCGCTCGCCGCGATGGACATCGGCACTTCCTTCGGCGGGCTCGGCGCGCGCCGCGAGATGCTGATCGGCTTCCTCGCCGAGCCGGCGATGCTGATGACCTTGTTCACCGCGGCGTTCATCTCGGGTTCGACCCAGCTCACGACGATCGTCAACACGCTCGCGCACCGCGCGTTCGAAGTCCATCCGAGCCTGCTGTTCGCGGCCGTCGCCTTCCTGATGGTCCTGCTGGCGGAGAACGCGCGCATTCCGATCGACAACCCGACGACGCACCTCGAACTGACCATGGTGCACGAGGCGATGATTCTCGAGTACTCGGCACGCCATCTCGCGCTCATCGAATGGGCGGTGGCGATCAAGCTGTTCGCCTACATGACCCTCGGCATCGCCCTGTTCCTGCCCTGGGGCATCGCCGCCGCGGGAGACTGGGCCGCACTGCCGCTCGCGGTCGTCGCGCTCGGCGTCAAGCTCGCGTTGGCCGGTGCCGGGCTGGCGCTGCTCGAGTCGCTGCTCGCCAAGCTGCGCCTGTTCCTCGCGCCCGAGTTCCTCTCGGCGGCGTTCCTGCTCGCGGTGCTCGGCATGCTGATGCACTTCCTGGTGCGCGGCTGAGACGCGATGTCGCTCTCCGCCCAGATCGTCAACCTGCTCGCCGCGCTGCTGCTGCTGATCGGCTTCGCGATGCTCGCGCAGCGCCGCATCCTCACCCTGATCCATCTGTTCGCCTGGCAGGGTGTTGTGCTCGCCGCCTCGACGCTGATCGTCGCCCACGGCACCGGGCAGGCGCATCTCTACTTTTCCGCGGCGCTGACCATCGCGCTCAAGGTGCTGTTGATCCCCTGGGTGCTGCATCGCCTGATCGACCGCCTCAACATCCGCTGGGACGTCGAGACGCTGATCAACATCCCGACCACCATGCTGATCGGCATCGCGCTCGCGATCTTCGCCTTCGCCCTCGCCACCCCGATCTCCCAGCTCGCGAGCACGATCACGCGCTCGACGCTCGGCATCGCGCTCGCCAGCGTGCTGCTGTCGTTCCTGATGATGATCGTGCGCCGCAAGGCGGTTCCCCAGGTCATCGGCTTCCTCGCGATGGAGAACGGCCTGTTCTTCGCCGCCACCAGCGCCACCTACGGCATGCCGCTGGTCGTCGAGCTGGGCGTCGCGCTCGACGTCCTCGTCGGCACCTTCATCTTCGGCATCTTCTTTTTCCATATCCGCGAGCAGTTCGACAGCCTCGACATCCGGCATATGGAAAAGCTGAAGGAGGATTGAGGTGGAGATCGCACTCGTGCTCGGGGTGCCGCTCGCCGGCGGGCTGCTGCTCGCGCTCGTCGGGCACCGTCGCTGGGCGCCCGAGGTCAACGCCGCGGCGAGCCTGCTCACCTTCGCCGCCGCCGCGCTGCTCACCGCCCGGGTGATCGCCGACGGGCCGATGACCGCGCTCGACGAGCAGTTCTTCGTCGATCCATTCAACGTGTTCCTGGTCGCGCTGACCGCCCTGGTCGCGTTCACGACCGCGCTGTTCTCGCGACCCTATATGCGCATCGAGCAGCACCACGGCCGGGTCAACGCGGCGCGGCTGCGCCTGTACCACAGCATGTACCAGCTGTTCACGTTCACCATGGTGCTGTCGCTGCTGTCGAACAACGTCGGCATCCTGTGGGTGGCCCTCGAGGGCGCGACGCTCTCGACGGTGCTGCTGGTCAGCCTGTACCGCACGCCGGCGAGTCTGGAGGCGGCGTGGAAGTACTTCATCCTGTGCTCGGTCGGAATCGCGCAGGCGCTATTCGGCGTCATCCTGCTCTACTTCGCCGCCGAGAAGGTGATCGGTCCGGGTGGCAGCTCGCTGCTGTGGACGCATCTGTACGCGGTGCGCGGCGAGCTCGAACCGACCGTGCTGTCGCTCGCGTTCGTGTTCCTGCTGGTCGGGTTCGGCACCAAGGTGGGTCTCGTGCCGCTGCACAACTGGCTGCCCGACGCGCATGCCGAGGGTCCCACGCCGATCTCTGCCGTTCTCTCCGGCCTGCTGCTCAACGTCGCGCTCTACGCCGTCGTGCGCAGCAAGGTGCTCGTCGACGGCGCGCTGGATCGCAGCTTCTCCGGCGGCCTGATGATGGGCTTCGGCCTGCTCTCGGTGGTCGTCGCGGCGTTCTTTCTGTCCCGCCAGCGCGACATCAAGCGCATGTTCGCCTACTCGTCGATCGAGCACATGGGCATCATGACCTTCGCATTCGGCATGGGCGGCCCGGTCGCGGCATTCGCCGGCCTGTTGCACATGACGGTGCACTCGCTGACCAAGAGCGCGATCTTCTTCACCGTGGGGCACGCCTCGCAGGCCACCGGCACGCAGAGCATGGCGCAGATCCGCGGCCTGATCGAGCAGAGCCCGACGATCGGCTGGGGCCTCGCGCTCGGCAGCCTCGCGATCCTGGGAATGCCGCCGTTCGGCGTGTTCACGAGCGAATTCATGGTACTCACCACCGCGATGCACGAGCACCCCTGGGCGACGCCGTTCCTGCTCGTGGCGCTCGGCGTCGCCTTCGCGGCGATCTTCGGCAAGATGCAGCCGATGGTGTTCGGCGAGCCGACCGCGGGCCGGCTGCCGCACGCGCCGGCGCTCGTTCCGGTGTTCGCGCATCTGACGATCGTGTTGCTGCTCGGTGTGTACATCCCTCCCTACCTCGCCGACTGGTACCACCAGGCGGCGCGTCTGATCGGATGAGCGCATGACGCCGACGCTGCCGAACATCGTCCTCGCGCCGGTGAGCGGCGCGGTGCCCGCCTGGCGCGCCGAGGCGGACGCGGCGCACTGGCGCGCCGCCTGCGAGCACGTGGCGCAGGCCGGCGGGCGGCTCGCCGCCCTCTGGGCGAGCGATGAGCGCGCGCGGGGGACCGGATACCGCGTCTGCGCGCTGCTGGTCGTGCATGAAGGGCTGGTCTGCCTCGAATTGCGCGTGCCGCAGGACGCGCCGGTCTATCCCGACCTTGCCGCGCTGTTTCCCGCGGCCGGTCGCATGCAGCGCGCCGCTTTCGACCTGGTCGGCGTGCGCGCGCTGCGGCCCGAAGGCGACGTTCCCGACCCGCGCCCCTGGCTGCGCCACGGCGCCTGGCCCGAGGACGCCTTTCCTCTGCGCCGCGACTTCGAGGCGGCAGGCACCTTCCCCACCGAGCTCGACCGCTACCGCTTCGTCAAAGTCGAGGGCGAGGGCGTGCACGAGATTCCCGTCGGGCCGGTGCATGCGGGCACGATCGAGCCCGGGCATTTCCGCTTTTCGATCGTCGGCGAGAAGCTGCTGCGCCTCGAGGAGCGCCTCGGCTACAAGCACAAGGGCATTGAGAAGCGCTTCACGGCGCTCAGCCTCGAAGACGGCGCGCGCCTCGCGGGGCGGATCTCCGGCGACAGCACCGTCGCGTACGCCTGGGCCTACGCGATGGCGCTCGAAGGCATCACCGGCGCGCAGCCGAGCGCGCGCGCGCTCGGCCTGCGCGCGCTGCTGCTCGAGCGCGAGCGCGTCGCCAACCACCTCGGCGACCTGGGCTACCTCGGCAACGATTGCGCGCTGGCCTTCGGCTTCGCGCAGTTCTGGCGCATGAAGGAAGACCTGCTGCGCGCCAACCAGGCCTTGTTCGGCCATCGCTACCTGATGGATCGCATCGTTCCCGGCGGCGTGCGCTGCGACGTCGACGCCGCCGGCGCCAAGCGCCTCGTCGGCGAAGCCCTGCGCCTCAAGGACGAGCTGCGCGCGATGCGCTCGATCTACTACAACCACGCCGGGTTGCAAGACCGCTGCATCACCACCGGGCGCCTCACGCCGCGCAACGCCGCGCGGCTGGGCGTCGTTGGCCTCGCCGCGCGGGCGAGCGGGCATGCCATGGACGCCCGCGCGCATCCCGGCTTTGCGCCCTACGACCGCTTTTCGCCCAAGGTCGCCTCGCACCGCAACGGCGACGTCGCCGCGCGCATCGTGGTGCGCTTCGAGGAAGCGTTCGAATCCCTGCGCCTGCAGCGCGTCATCCTCGAGCAGCTGGCAGACGGACCACGGCAAGTGCCGCTCGGCGCAGCGCCGGAGGGCGCATTCGGACTCGGCTGGGTCGAAGGCTGGCGCGGCGAAGTGATCGTCGCGCTCGAGGCGGGGGCCGACGGCCGGACACGCCGCTGCCACCCACACGATCCCTCGTGGCAGAACTGGCCAGCGCTCGAGCATGCGGTGATCGGCAACATCGTTCCCGACTTTCCGCTGATCAACAAGTCGTTCAACCTGTCGTACTCGGGGCAGGACCTGTAGCCATGTACCGCCTGCTGAAGCAGATCGCGAAGGTGGGGATCGTGACCGAAGCGGCGCCCGCGCCGGACGCGTCGCTGCGCGCAATCGCGCAGCGCCTGGACGACGTGGTGCTCAAGCATTTCGGCCGCGCCCTGGCGATTCGCCACGTGGATGCCGGCTCGTGCAACGGCTGCGAGCTCGAGATCCACGCGCTCAACAGCCCCTACTACAACCTCGAGGGGCTCGGCATCAAGTTCGTGGCAAGCCCGCGCCACGCCGACCTTCTGCTCGTCACCGGCCCGGTCGCGCGCAATATGGAAGAGGCGCTGCGCCGCACCTACGACGCCACGCCGGAGCCGAAGCTGGTCGTCGCGATCGGCGATTGCGGCTGCGACGGCGGCGTGTTCGGCGAAAGCTACGCGAGCCGTGGGCGCGTCGCCAACGTCATCCCGGTCGATGTCGCGGTGCCCGGCTGCCCGCCATCGCCGGCCGCGATCCTGCAGGGCATCCTGACCGCGGTCGACGCGTGCCGCGCCGGGTAAGCCCGACCAGGCCACGAAGACGCCCGAACGGCGCCACATTCTCGCCCTTCTCGCCCGCGACACTGCTGCCGAAGCCAACCCTTCGGCACCGGAGTCCGCATGCAGAAAGCCCTCGCCTGGAAGATCGGCATGGTGGCCGTCCTCGCCGTGCTGCTGCAGATCCCGCTCGGCGGAATCGACAGCCTGGTCCGCGAGCGCCAGGCGCGGCGCGACGGCGTCGTGGCCGACATCGCACGCAGCGCGGCCGAGGCCCAGCGCCTCGCAGGACCGGTGATCCTCGTGCCGTACACGCGGCGTACGACGCAGGTCACCACCCGCACCGATGACGTCGGGCACCGCCAGTCGGTCAGCCGCGAGCAGATCCGCAGAGGCTGGGTCGCGCTGCTGCCCGAGACGCTCGCGATCGACGGCGCGCTCACGCTGCAGACCAAGCGCCGAGGCATCTACACCGCGCGCCTGTACAGCGGCACCCTCGAGCTGAGAGGGCGCTTCGTGATTCCGCCCGAGCATCAAATATTCGCCGCCAGCCCAGAAATCGAATGGGGGCGCGCGCAGCTCGTCGTCGGCCTGAGCGACCCGCGCGGGCTGCGCGCGGGCGCGCGCTTCGAGTGGGACGGGACGGCGCTCGCGCTGGCGCCGGGCGGGATTGCAGACGCCCCGGCGCTCGCGCAGGGGATCCACGCCGATCTCGGCCCGCTTGCCCGTCCGGTGCCGGGGGCGTCCGCGCAGCATCCGTTTCGCATCCGCCTTGCGCTGCGCGGGTCGCAGCGCCTCGACATCGTGCCGCTCGGCCGCGCCACGCGCGTGGCGCTCGCCTCCGACTGGCCGCATCCGAGCTTCACCGGGCGCCTGCTGCCGGAAGCCGACACCCGGATCAGCGCCGCCGGCTTCGCCGCGACCTGGGCCACCACGCACTTCGCCACCAACCTTTCACATGCGCTCGAGGCCTGCCTGCAACACAAGCACTGCGACGACTACCGCAACAGCGCATTCGGGGTCGCGTTCATCGAGCCGGTCGATCTCTATCTCACGCTCGAGCGCGCGCTGAAATACGGCTTTCTGTTCGTCGGGCTCACCTTTGCCGCGTTCTTCCTGTTCGAGCTGCTCGCCGGCCTCGCCATACACCCCATCCAGTACGCGCTGGTCGGCGTCGCGCTCGCGGTGTTCTTTCTGCTGCTCCTGTCGCTGTCCGAGCACCTCGCCTTCGCGCTGTCGTATGCGGTCGCGGCGTTCGCCTGCGTCGGGCTGATCGGCTTCTACCTGAGCTTCGTGCTGCGCGGCGCCAGGCGCGGGCTGCTGTTCGGCGCCGCACTCGGCGCACTCTATGCGCTGCTCTACGCGATCCTGCGCATGGAGGATCACGCCCTGCTGATGGGTTCGGCTCTCATGTTCGCGCTCATCGCCGCGGCGATGATCGGCACGCGCCGGATCGACTGGTACCGCGT